>DASWAE010000182.1:0-19337 GCA_036391275.1 Trebonia sp. | reverse complement strand
CTTGGGTGCCTCGTCGCCGATCTGCTTGGCGAGCACCAGGATCGCGGCCACCAGGACGACGACGGCGAGCAGGATGACGCCGCCGATCACGTAACCGATGGTCCAGTCTGTCGTCATTGCCCTAGACCCCTTCGCAGAAGTCGCGCACTGGCTTGAGGTTGGCGTTGACCGAGGTCAGCCGGGCGGGCACGGTGGCGGTGAGCTGGTCGACCAGCTGCACTCCCCCGGTCAGCGCGGTGAGCGTGCGGCGGATCGCGTACAGGTGCAAGACGATCCTGATCAGCCCGACCGCGGTGAACACGATGATCAGGCCCGCGACGGCGATCGTCATCCAGGCTGCTGCTGGCATGTCGCTTGAGTTCCCTTCGCTAGCCGAGCAGCTTCGCGACGGAGCCCGCGTAACGGACCGCGCCGACCTTGACTGCCTCGATGGTCTGGTCCGTGACGGCCAGCCCGTCCGGGACGTCTTGCAGCTGGCCGATGAGGGCGACGCCGCCGGCCAGGATGTTGTCGCTCGCCCCGCGGATCCGCTCGAGGGCCGCGAGCACCCGGTTGAGCAGGTAGATCACGACGGGCAGGACCACGACGAGCAGGATCACGTTGCCGATCCACCACAGGACCATGACCGGTCCTCCTCTCAGGCGGCGGTGGGCTGGTAGGGAAGGAAGAAGCGGCGGAACACGCGCATCAGCGCCATCCGCGCGGCCCGCAGGGCGATGGTGAACCCCTGGGCCGAGCCGGCGCCCGCGGCGGCGAGCTGCTCGGCCGACTCGCCGCGGTCGAGCCGCTCGATCCTGTCCTGCATGGCCCCGGCGAAGTCGCGCATCAAGATCGCGGACACGTCGGAGATCATGCCGCGGCCGTACTGCGCGGCCGCGCCGGACAGCTGCAGGTCCTGGGTGACCGCGACCAGGGTGCCGCGCCCCTTGGCCGTCAGGGTGACGCCGACCACCATGGCGGCCTGGCCGCGGCCTTTCACGTCGGCGCCTGCCGCGTGCACCGTGACGCGCCTGGCGGCCTGGTCGCGCTCGGTGATGTCGGCGGTGCCGTTGAACTGCAGCCGGACCGGCCCCATGCGGATCGCGACCCGGCCTTCGTACTTGTCGTCGCCAAGGTCCCTGGTCAGCTCCGCGCCTGGCAGGCAGGACGCCACCTGCGGGATGTTGTCGAAGAACTGCCAGACCTTGTCGACCGGCTGCGCGACCTCGAAGTCGCTGGTGATGATCACCTGGTTACCGCCTTCGCGTAGGCGCTCGGGTTGTCGGTGAATGCGCGGTGGCAGCCGGCGCAGCAGAAGTAATAGGTGACCCCGTCGTGCTCGACGTGCAGGGTCGAGGCGTTCGGCGCGACCGTCATCCCGCAGACGGGGTCGACGGCCTCGGCGAGCTTGAGCTGGCGCATCGGCCGCCCTTCCGGTTGGCTCGCTGGCCGCAGCGCGCCGGACGCGCGCAGCTGCACCAGTTCGGCGAGGATCGAAACGGCCATCTCCTCGTGGGTTGTCTTGCCGAGGTCCAGGCCCGCGGGCGCGTGCACCCGGTCGAGCTGGTCTCGCGGGACGCCCCGTTCGGCGAGGTAGCCGACCAGGGCCTCGCCCCGCTTGCGGGACGCGACCAGTCCCAGGTAGGCCGGGCGCAGCGCGGCCGCGCGCTCGATCATGTCCTCGTCGCCGTGGCCCTGGGTGGCCACGACGATCATCGATTGGTCGTCGGCCCCGTGGTCGGAAGCACTGAGATCTCCGGCGGCGACCAGGTCGGTCCGCCAGTCCAGGGCCCGCGCCAGCTCGGCGAGCGTGCGCGTCATCGGCGAGCTGCCCACGATCACCAGGTGCGGCGCCGGCAGCACCGGCTCGATGTACACCTCGAGCGCCCCCTCGCTCTGGCAGGAGATCGGCACGACCGTCATCCCGTCGGGGACAGCCGTGCCGAACTGGTCCGGGCTGCCCAGCAGCAGCAGCCGGGGCTTCCCGTCCGCCATGACCTGCTTCGCCTCGCGGATCACGGCCGGCTCGGCGCAGGCGCCGCCGATCCAGCCGTCGATCTCGCCGTCGGCGGTGATGATGGCGCGGGAGCCCTGCTTGCCCGACGAGGGCCCCTGCCGCCACACCACCGTGGCGAGCGCGAACACCTGGCCGCCGCGGGCCAGCTCGCTGGCCCGCCCGAGCACGCCCAGACCGTGCATCGTTTCCTCCTCGGCTCGTCCCCGCGAAGCTAGTCCTGCCGGATGGGCGGCGCGCCGGACACGTCCCTGCGGTAGGTCAGCGCCTCCCACACCCGGTCCGGCAGCACCGGCATGTCGATGTTCCGCACCCCGGTCCCGCCGAGCGCGTCCATGACCGCGTTGACGAAGGCGGCGGGACCGCCGACGGCGGCGCACTCGCCGATCCCCTTGGCGCCGATCGGGTGGTGCGGGCACGGCGTGACGACCTCGCTGTGCAGCTCGTAGCCGGGGGTCTCCCAGGCGCTCGGCAGCAGGTAGTCCATGTAGTTCGAGCCGACGCAGTTGCCCTCGGCGTCGAACGTGATGAACTGCATGCTCGCCATGGCGTACGCCTCGGTGAGGCCGCCCATGATCTGGCCCTCGACGATCATCGGGTTGATCCGCACGCCGCAGTCGTCCACCGCGACCATCCGCAGCACGTCCCAGACGCCCGTCTCCGGGTCGACCTCGACGGTGACGATGTACACGGCGAACGGCCAGGTGAGGTTCGGCGGGTCGTAGTACGCGGTGTTCTCCAGGCCGGGCTCCATGCCGTCGGGCATGTTGCTGTAGGCGGCCATCGCGCACTCCTGGATGGACACGCCGCGGGACGGCGCGCTGCGCACGTAGAACCGGCCGAGCTCCCACTCGATGTCCTCCTCGGACACCTCGAGCAGGTGCGCCGCCAGCTTGCGGGCCTTGGCGCGGATCTTGCGCGCCACCATGGCGACGGCCGCGCCGGCCACCGGCGTCGAGCGGGACGCGTAGGTGCCCATGCCGAACGGGGCGGTGTCGGTGTCGCCTTCCTCCACCACGACGTCGTCGGCGGGGATGCCGAGCTCGTGCGCGACGATCTGCGCCCAGGTCGTCTCGTGCCCCTGGCCCTGGCTCTTCGCGCCGGTGCGCAAGATCGCCTTGCCGGTCATGTGGACCTTGAGGTCGGCGGAGTCGAACATCTTGATGCCGAGGATGTCGTACTCGCGGCTGTTGCCCGCCCCCAGCGGCTCGGTCATCGTGGAGATCCCAAGGCCGAGCAGCCGACCGCGCTTCCTGGCTTCCGCCTGCTCCTCGCGGAACTTCTCGTAATCGATGGCCTTCAGCCCCACATCGAGGCACTTGGCGTACTGGCCGGAGTCGGTGAGGAAGCCGAACGCGGTGCGGTGCGGGAAGTCGTCGTCCCGCACGAAGTTCATCCGGCGGAACGCGGCCTGGTCCATGCCGAGGTCGTCGGCGGCCGCCTGGACCATGCGCTCCTGGAAGAACATCGCCTCGGTGACCCGGAACGAGCACCGGTACGCCACGCCGCCCGGCGCCTTGTTGGTGTAAACGCCGCGCGCGGTCAGGTGCGCGGCCGGGATGTCGTAGGCGGCGAACGCGGAGTGCATCAGGCCGATCTTGAACTTGCTCGGCTGCGCGTCGGAGAAGAACGCGCCGTGGTCGGCGTCGGTGTGCATCCGCACGCCGAGGATCTTCCCGTCGCGCCGCAGCGCCATCTCGCCCCGCAGGTAGATGTCGCGGGCGAAGCCGGTCGATATCAGGTTGCCCGTCTTGTCCTCGATCCACTTCACCGGGCGCTCGAGCAGGATCGAGGCGAGGATCGAGCAGACGTACCCCGGATAGACCGGCACCTTGTTGCCGAAGCCGCCGCCGATGTCCGGCGAGACGATCCGGATCATGTGCTCGGGCAGCTCGGCCACCATCGCCACCGCGGCGCGGATGATGTGCGGCGCCTGGGTGGTCATGTAGACGGTGAGCTTCTGGGTGGCCCGGTTGAAGTCCGCGACCGAGCCGCAGCACTCGATCGGCGACGGGTGGCTGCGCGGGTAGTGCAGCTCCAGCGTGGACACCACGTCGGCCTGCTCGAAGGCCCGGTCGGTCCCGGCCTTGTCGCCGACCTCCCACCGGTAGATGACGTTGCTGTCCTGGCCGGTCTTGTCGTCCCGGATAATGGGCGCGTCCTCGGCGAGGCCCTGCCACGGGTTCACGATCGGCGGCAGCGGCTCGTAGTCGACCTCGATCAGCTCGCACGCGTCCTTGGCGATGTACGGGTCGTCCGCGATGACGCAGGCCACCTCCTGGCCCTGGAAGCGCACCTTGTCGGTCGCCAGCACCGCCTGGGTGTCGTACGACAGGGTGGGCATCCAGGCGAGGTTGCGCGTCGCCATCATCTCGCCGGTGAGCACCAGGTGGACGCCGGGCAGCGCCCAGGCCTTGCTCGCGTCGATCGACTTGATGCGCGCGTGCGGCAGCGGGCTGCGCAAGATCTCCATGTGCAGCATGCCGGGCAGCACGATGTCGTCGGTGTAGTTGCCCTTGCCCCTGATGAACCGGTCGTCCTCGACGCGCTTGCGGCTGGAGCCGAGCCCGCCGATCTTGATCTCGTCCAGTGCCCGGGACTCGCCAGCAGTAGCCGTCATCGGTTTACCCCTCCGCCCGCAGCTTCTCCGCGGCCCACAGCACCGACTTCACGATGTTCTGGTAGCCGGTGCAGCGGCACAGGTTGCCGGACAGCGCCCACCGCACGTCTTCCTCCGTCGGGTCCGGGTTACGGTCGAGCAGGGCCTTGGCGGCCAGCATAATGCCCGGGGTGCAGAACCCGCACTGCAGGCCGTGCTCCTGCCGGAACCCCTCCTGCAGCGGGTGCAGCTCGCTGGCGGTCGCCAGCCCCTCCACGGTGGTGACCTCGCGGCCGTCGACCTGCACCGCGAGCATGGTGCAGGACTTGACCGCGGTGCCGTCGACGAGCACCGTGCAGGCGCCGCAGTTGGTCGTGTCGCAGCCCCGGTGCGTGCCGGTCAGCCCGACGCCGCGCCGGATCAGGTCGGCGAGCAGCAGCCGCGGCTCGATCTCGGCGACCAACCGCCTCCCGTTGATACTGAACCTGATCTTGCGGACGGGCACGTCGTGGGTGGCCTCGTCACCGAGGTCGTCGTATACCAGCGTCATGGTCATGCCGCCCTTTCCAGCTCAGTGGCGGAGCCGAGGATGCGGGTGACGAAGACCCGCACCAGGTGCCGCTTGTACTCGGCGCTGCCGCGGTGGTCGGTCCGCGGCTGCGCCGCGGCCGCGGCGAGCTCGGCCGCCTCGGCGATGGTCTGCGCGGTGAGCGGCTTGCCGGCCAGCGCGGCCGCCGCCTCGGTGGCGCCGATGGTGGACCCGCCCACGCCGGTGAGCGCGATGCCCGCCCGGGTCACGTTCGCGCCCGACGTCTCGATGGCTACCGCCACCCCGACGGTGGCGAAGTCGCCGACGCGCCGCTCCAGCTTCAGGTAGCCGCCCGCGCGGGTGCCCGTGGCCTTGGGTACCACCGCCTCGACGGCGATCTCGTCGTGCTCGAGCGCGTTCTGGAACGGGCCGGTGACGAACGTGGCCATCGGGATGGAGCGCCGGCCCCGCGGGCCCGCCGCGATCACCGAGCCGCCGAGCGCCAGCATCACCGACGCCCAGTCGCCCTGCGGGTCGGCGTGGCACAGCGAGCCGACGAGCGTGCCCCGATTGCGGACGAGGGGGTCGGCGACGAGCGGGGCGGCGGCGGCCATCGTCGGGTGGTTGCCCAACAACGCGGAGAACTCCAGATCGGCGTGACGGCACAGCGCGCCGATGCGCAGGCTGCCGTCGGCGCCTTCCCGGTGGTAGGCGAGGCCGGGCAGGTTGTTGATGTCGACGAGCAGCGCCGGCGAGGCGAACCGCAGCTTCATCATCGGCACCAGGCTCTGCCCGCCCGCGAGCACCTTGGCGTCGTCGCCGCCCTCGCTCAGCAGGGCGATCGCCTCGTCAAGGGAATGCGGCGCCTCGTAGCGGAACCGCGATGGGAACATTCAATTCCTCCGCTCAGCTCGAGTGGGGATCGGGAACGGCCTGCGGTCCCGACTCGTAGTCGGGGTCGGGCCGCGGCTCCTGATGCGGCGGCCACGGGCCGGAAACCGGTTGCCCGGCGATCTTGAGGTAGTCGACGAGCTGCGGCCACGCCCACACGGTGGGGCTCTTGCCCGTCTTTGGCGCGTTCTCGATCAGCTCGTACAGCCGCGGATTGTCCCTGCTATGTCCGTCGGACTCGATGGGCATGCCACGATCTCCCGCCGTTGGGGGTTATGCGCAACCACTATGGCACTCGGGGTAATACAAGGTGGTCGTATCGTGTCGCGCACTTAACATGCCCGCAACACCCAAATAAGCTCATCCTTAATCCACTAACGAGCCAGGCGGGCATGGGTACCAAATCGGCTGGGTCAACTCCAGATCGTGACATAGACCGGGGGCTTGAAGCGGGACGGCGGCACTCCGGCCGCGGGCGACCGCATCAGCTGCATCGCCTCCGGCGTGCCGAGGAACCGGCGCAGCGCGCTCGCGGCGGCGCTGCGCCGCTCCCGCTCGAGCATGGTCACGTACCAGCACTCCTCGGCCGGCAGCCCGGGCAGCTCGACGAGGGACAGCTCGCCGCGGCGCAGCTGGTGGGAGGCCAGGTGCTCGATGGCCGGCGCCACCCCCGCGCCGTCGGCGGCGGCCGCCCAGGCCGCGGTCTGGCTCGGGAAGACGCCGATGTTGCTTTCCGCGACGCCGAGGCGGCGCAGCAGCCGGGCGGTCTCGCTGCCGGGATCGGTGCCGGCCGGGTCAACCAGCCAGCGCCACTGCCGCGCCGCGCCGCGCGGCCCCCGTCCAATCCCCGGCCCGCCCGCCCCGGCCTCCCCCGGGCCGACCACGACGAGCCGGTACTTGAACACGGGCTCGCTGACCACCGGCAGCTCCTGCTCGCCGGTGACGCCCGGCCCGATGGCGACGTCCGCGAGGCGGTTCGCGATCAGCACGCCGAGCTCGTCGGACGCCGCTACCCCGGTGGTGATCTCCACCGCTCCGGGGAACCGGCGGCGGAACGCCTCCATCAGCGGGCCGGCCACGAACTCGGCGAACGTGCTGGTGGCCACCACGCGCAGCTGCTCGGGAGCGCCCTGCGCCGCGCGGACGGCGGCGTGCGCCTCGGCGCCGAGCACGACGATCTGGGACGCGGTGCCAAGCAGCCGGGTGCCGCCCGGGGTGAGCGTCATGCCGACCTGGCTCCTGGTGATCAGCTGGTCGCCGAGGTCCTGGCGCAGCGCGGTGAGCGCCTGCGAGACCGCGGACTCGCTGACGCCGAGGGCACTCGCCGCCGCCCGTACCGACCCGAGGCGCGCCACCAGGACGAACGCGTTCAGCTGGGTCAAAGTCATCGCACGCTCCGGGGCGGACCCTGGCGCACCAGGGAAGTGCGCCGTACCTTCGTACAACCTGAACGTACGGCATCAGCGCACCATGCGCACTCAGCGAGCGGCGCCCGGGAGCCGCGGACACCACCGGGGGAGGCGTAGGTGCAGGTTCCCGCGCACGTCGAGTACGAGAAGGCCACCAGCGTGGCCCACGCCCTGGCGCTGCTCGCCAGGTACGCGCCGGGCGCGCGGGTGCTGGCCGGGGGGCACAGCCTGATCCCGATGATGAAGCTGCGGCTCGCGCAACCCGAGGTCCTCGTCGACATCAACGCGCTCAGTAACCTCCGCTACATCGAGCTGCGCGCTGCCGGGAGGGGCTCTACCGCGACGGGCGGGGGCGAGCTGCGCATCGGCGCGCTCGCCAGGCACGCGGACCTGCTCGCGTCGCCGGCGGCGGGCGGTCACTTCGCGATCCTGCACGACGCCGAGCGGGTGATCGCGGACCCGGTCGTGCGCCAGTGGGGCACCATCGGCGGGTCGCTGTGCCAGGCCGACCCGTCGGAGGACCTGTCCGCCGCGTTCGCCGCGCTCAAGGGGTCGATGGTGATCCAGGGGCCGGACGGCAGCCGGGAAGTGTCCGCGCGGGCGTTCCACACCGGCCCGTACGAGACCGTGGTCGGCCCGGCCGAGCTGCTGACCGAGATCCGGCTGCCGGTCCGGCCGGGCAGCGGCAGCGCGTACCTGAAGGTGTGCCGCCGGGCCGGCGACTGGCCGATCGTCGCGGCCGGCGCGGCCGTCTGGCTGGCGGGCTCCACGGCCAAAGACACCGGCAAAGACACCGTGATCGCGGACGTCGGCATCGGGCTTACCGCGGTCGGCGCGGCGCACTTCGTCGCGGCCGAGGCCGAGGAGTTCCTGCGCGGCCGGGTTCCTGACGCGGACGCGCTCGCGCGGGCCGGCCACATCGCGGCCGAGCACTGCAACCCCGCCTCCGACCAGCGTGGCCCGGCGGAGTACAAGCGGCACCTGGTCCGTGAGCTCACCGCCCGGGTGCTGCGCACCGCCGTGGCACGGGCCGGCGGGCCGGCGCACGCCTCCGTTCTGACTCCCTCCGTGCGGCCTGTCTCGTGAAGATCACCGTCACCGTGAACGGGACCGACTACGCGCGGGTGGTCGAGCCGCGGCTGCTGCTGATCCACTTCCTGCGCGACGACCTCGGGCTGACCGGCTCGCACTGGGGCTGCGACACCTCCAACTGCGGCGCTTGCGTGGTGTGGCTGGACGAGACGCCGGTCAAGTCCTGCACGGTGCTCGCGGTCATGGCGGACGGGCGGCGGGTCACCACCGTGGAGGGGCTGGCCGTCGGCGGCGCGCTCGACCCGATACAAACGGCCTTCGCCGAGTGCCACGGGCTGCAGTGCGGGTTCTGCACGCCCGGGATGATGATGACCGCCCGCTGGCTGCTCGACAACAACCCGGACCCGACCGCCGCGGAGGTGCGCGAGGCGATATCCGGGCAGGTCTGCCGGTGCACCGGGTACGAGAACATCGTCCGGTCGGTATTGCGGGCCGCCAGGCCCGAGAGGGCGGGCGAGCATGAACGAGGCTTACGGGCCGCTGCCGCGCAAGGAGGACGCGCGGTTCATCAGGGGACTTGGCCAGTACGTCGACGACATCGCGCTGCCGGGGATGCTGCACGGGGCCGTCTTGCGCAGCCCCCTCGCCCACGCGCGGGTGCTGTCCGTGGACGCGAGCGCGGCGCAGGCCCACCCGGCCGTGGTGGCCGTGCTCACCGGGGCGGACCTGGCCGAGCGCGGCCTGGCGTGGATGCCCACCGTGTTCGGCGACACCCAGGCGGTGCTCGCCACCGACAAGGTGCGGTTCCAGGGCCAGGAGGTCGCCTTCGTGGTGGCGACCGACCGGTACGCGGCGCGGGACGCGCTCGAGCTGATCGCCGTCGACTACGAGCCGCTGCCGCCGCTGATGGACGTGGCGGCGGCGCTGTCCCCCGGCGCACCGCTCGTCCGGGAGGACCAGCCCCATGGCAACCGCGTCTTCGACTGGTCGGCGGGCGACAAGGCGGCGACCGACGCGGTGTTCGCCGCGGCGGACGTGGTGGTCGGCTGCGACATGACCTACCCGCGCTCGCACCCGGCGCCGCTCGAGACGTGCGGCGCGGTCGCCGACTATGCGGCGGTCAGCGGCAGGCTGACGCTGTGGGCGACCAGCCAGGCGCCGCACGCGCACCGCACCATGTACGCGCTGATGACCGGGATACCCGAGCACAAGATCCGCATCGTGTCGCCCGACCTGGGCGGCGGCTTCGGCGCCAAGGTCCCCATTTACCCGGGCTACATCTGCGCCATCGTCGCGTCGATGGTGACGGGACGCCCGGTGAAGTGGATGGAGGACCGCTCGGAGAGCCTGATGTCCACCGCGTTCGCCCGCGACTACCACATGCACGGCGAGATCGCCGCGACCGCCGACGGGACGATCCTCGGGCTGCGCGCCCGGGTGCTCGCCGACCACGGCGCGTTCAACGCGGCCGCCCAGCCGTCGAAGTTCCCCGCGGGCTTCTTCCACATCTTCACCGGGTCCTACCAGACGCGGGCAGCGTACTGCGAGGTCACCGGGGTCTTCACCAACAAGGCGCCGGGCGGCGTCGCGTACTCCTGCTCGTTCCGCATCACCGAGGCGGTGTACCTGGTGGAGCGGCTGACCGACATGCTCGCCCGCAGGCTCGGCATGGACCCGGCGGAGCTGCGGATGCGCAACCTGCTGCGCCCTGAGCAGTTCCCCTACACCACCCCGTCCGGCTGGCAGTACGACTCCGGCGACTACCCGCGGGCGCTGCGGCTGGCGCTTGACATGGCGGGCTACGACGGGCTGCGCCGTGAGCAGGCGGAGCGGCGCGCCCGCGGCGAGTACATGGGCATCGGGCTGAGCTTCTTCACCGAGGGCGTGGGCGCGGGCCCGCGCGGCATGGACATCCTCGGCCTGGCCATGGCCGACGGTGCCGACCTGAGAGTTCACCCCACCGGCAAGGCGGTGCTCGCCGTCTCCGTGCAGACCCAGGGGCAGGGGCACGAGACCACGTTCGCGCAGCTGGTGGCGCATGAGCTTGGCCTGTCACCGGACGACGTCGAGGTGGTGCACGGCGACACCGACCGGACGCCGTTCGGCCTCGGCACCTACGGGTCACGGTCCACCCCGGTGTCCGGCGCCGCCGCCGTGGTCGCCGCGCGCAAGGTCCGGGTGCGGGCCCGGCTGGTCGCCGCGGCCATGCTCGAGGCGGCGCCGGACGACCTGGAGTGGCTGGACGGCAAGTGGCGGGTGCGCGGCGACCCCGACCAGGCGCTCGGCATCGCCGAGATCGCGCTGGCCGCGCACTCGCCGCTTGAGCTGCCCGCCGGGGTGGAGGGCCACCTGGACGCGTCGGCGGTCTACAGCCCGCCGAACCTGACGTTCCCGTTCGGCGCCTACATCTGCGTGACCGACGTCGACCCGGGCACCGGCGAGGTCAAGGTCCGCCGGTTCATCGCCGTCGACGACTGCGGCGTGCGGATCAACCCGATGATCGTCGAGGGGCAGGTGCACCGCGGCCTGGCCGACGGCATCGGCATCGCCCTCATGCAGTCGATCACGTTCGACGAGATCGGCAACTGCCTCTCCGGCTCCTTCATGGACTACCTGCTGCCTACCTCGCTTGAGTGCCCCTCGCCCGAACTCGGCGCCACCGTCACCCCGTCGCCGCACCATCCCGTCGGCGCCAAGGGCATCGGCGAGTCCGCCACCGTCGGCTCGCCGCCCGCCGTGGTCAACTCGGTCATCGACGCGCTCGCGCCGTTCGGCGTGGTCCACGCGGACATGCCGCTGACGCCGGCCAACGTGTGGCTCGCGATCACGCGCGCGGCCGGCGGTCGTTAAGGCGCACGGCGCACAGGGCACGGCGCACGGCGCACGGCGCTTCTTGCTGTTATCTCTTGCTTGAATCCGGTTCGGGATCCGCTCGCCTTAGCCGGCGGCCCGTATCGGGGATGGAGCGAGCGATGCCGCCCGGATCCAGGGAGCACTGTGGCTAAAGAGGCCTGCGAGGCAATCGAGTTCCCTGGCAGTGGCAAGATCATGAAGACTTTTTTGATCGTGAAGGGTTTTAGGCGCTATCACACCGAAAACCCTTCACGATCATGGGCCTGACCTGCAAGGTGAGCAGATAGCCAGTCCCTGCTGTCGCAGGGCTTTCCCATGCAACACTGCTACCACACAGGCCGGTCGGCTGGGCGCGTGGTAGACGCCGCGTCCAGGCGCGGCTGGGCGCAGGGCCGCGCCGCAAGTGGCAGCGGGTGAACCTGGGGTGGGCGAGGGTTACGTGCGCCGGATGGCGGCCAGCCAGGCCTGCACGGTGGGGGTGGGCATTCCCGGGTTGACCGCGCAGGCGTTCCGCTTCGATGCTGGTGACCGACCAGCCCTCGCTGAAGGCGGCCGCGCTCGGCCAGGCGCTGGAACGCGGGCTGGGGCCGGCCGATGTCCCACGGCGGGGGCGCGGCATCGGCCGCGTACACCAGGTCCCCGCTCGGCGGTGTGGTCACGATGTCCTCCCGGCTAGCTCATCGGGTAGCGGCGGAAGCCCACCGCGTAGTCGCACCCCGCGCCGAGGCCGACGTAGCCGGCCATGTTCCGCAGGAACTCGTCGGCGTCGAAGTCGTGGCCGAGTCCCTCGATGTAGGCCCGGTGCTCGCGCAGCGAGGCAATGCCCGCGTCAATGGTCGCGGTTACGTCCACGAAGTGGGTGGGATCCCCCGTGGCGACGTACGCGTCGCGGATCCCGGTGCAGGGCGGCCCGGCCTCGGTGAACACCCATTCGTTGGCCGCGTCCCTGCACGCGTCGAGCACGGCGAGCCCCACCGCGCGGTGATCGGCATGGTTGACGGGGCCGTCTTCGCCCCAGGTGAGGTCGAAGCTCAAGGTGATGACCACCTCGGGGTTCAGCCGGCGGAACGCGGCGGCCAGGTCGTGCCGCAGCGGGATGCCGTATTCCACCAGCCCGTCGCGGTGATCGAGGAACTCGATCTCGTGGACGCCGACGACCGCCGCGCTGCGCCGTTCCTCCTCGGTCCGCAACGGGGCGGTCTTATCCGGTGGCAGGCCGGCGATGCCCGCCTCACCGCGGGTCGCCAGCAGGTAGGTCACCTGCTTGCCCTGGCCGGTCCAGCGGGCGACAGCCGCGGCGACCCCGTACTCCAGGTCGTCGGGGTGAGCGGCCACGGCGACGGCCCGCTCCCAGTCCTCCGGCATCGGCTGCATTCCAACCGCCTTTCAACGTCCCCGGCGTCCACCGTATCGCGGCGGCCGCCCGCTGCCCCGCCAGGGCAGCTGCGCGCTGCCTCGCTTGAGTACCTGCCGGTGGGCGGGGGCAGCCGCCACTGGCTGCTGGCCGACGGGAGCGGCACGCTCCGTTTTGTCACGGTCGATGACCTCGACGGCAAGGGCTGGCTCGTCATCACGCTGTACCGGCTCCGCTGGTACCTCGATGACCGGTCAAGCGCGGTGACGATGTTCGGCGGCCCGCACCGCGACACGCCCGATACCCGGCGGTGGCGGCAGGCCATGGAACCACTGCTCGGCGAGCTTCCCGGCTGGCTGGACGCGCTGCACCGGGTACCGGTCAGTCAGGCGACGCGTTCCTGGCCGGCTGCGAGAATGGCCGCATGCGTAACGGAGATCGCGTGAGCCGGCTAACGGCCGGCAGCGGGTCGATCCTCAGCATCGGCTCGAGCGGATCCATCTTGTCCATCGGGTCAGCGGGATCGATCCTTTCGATCGGGTCCGCGGGATCGATCTTGTCGATCGGGTCAGCGGGATCGCTGGCGTCGGTACTCTCTGTCGGCTCCTTCGCCAGCGTCGCCTCGGTCTTGTCCGGGCTGTCCCGCTGGTCGGTGCTCGCCTGGCGGTCCCGCGGGACAGCCAGCCGCCGGCCAGATCATGCGCGGCGCGGAGGCCGGCGGTTACGCTGGCCGGCATGACGACGGGCATCCAGCCGGAGCTGTGGATCGACCGGGCTGCTGAGGCCGTCGCGTTCTACGCGGCGGCGTTCGGCGCGAGAGTCCTGCATCAGGTGGGCGAGGGCGACGACATCGTCGCGCAGCTGGCGGTCGGTGACGCCGCTTTCTGGGTGTCGCCGGGCGAACCAGAGGGTCCGCGGTTTAGCCCGGGTGCGATCGGCGGCGCGACCGGGCGGACCTTGCTCGTCACTGACGATCCGGACGCGATGTTCGCACGGGCGGTCGCGGCCGGTGCCACCGTGGCGGCCGAGGTGGCCGACGAGCACGGCTGGCGCCTGGGCCGGATCTTCGACCCATTCGGTCATGAGTGGGAAATCGGCCGGCCGCTGGGTTCCTGGCCGCCAGCGTGACCGCGCCCGCCCGCGTCGCGGTGTTCTCCCTTGGCGGCACCATCGCCATGGCCAGGGCGGCCGGCGACCCCGGCGGGGTCATCCCGGCGCTGACCGGACGGCAGCTCCTGGCGGCGGTACCAGGACTTGACCGCTGCGCCGCCTCGGTCGAGGTGCACGAGTTCCGGCAGCTACCCGGCGCGTCCCTGAGAATCGGCGACATCGCGGAACTGGCCGCCGCGATCGCGCGGGAGGCGCCGACGGGCGCGGTGGTGACCCAGGGCACCGACACCATCGAGGAAACCGCGTACCTGCTTGACCTGCTGCACCCGGGCGACGCGCCGGTCGTGGTCACGGGGGCGATGCGCAACCCGGCCATGGCCGGGCCGGACGGCCCGGCCAACATTTTCGCCGCCATCCAGGCCGCGGCCAGTCCCCTGCTGCGCGGCCTTGGCTGCCTGGTCGTCTTCGCCGACGAGATCCACGCCGCCCGGTTCGTCCGCAAGACCGACGCCACCAGCGTCGCGGCCTTCGCCTCCCCCGCCGCCGGGCCACTCGGCCGGGTCGTCGAGGGTCAGGTCCGCCTGCTCGCCCGCCCCGCCGGCCGGTTCGCGGCGCCGGCTCCCGACCTGTCCCGGCCGGTGCGCGCCGGCCTGGTGACCATGACGCTCGGCGACGACGGCGAGTGGCTGCGAGCGGCCGCGGGACGCTTCGACGGGCTCGTGGTCGCCGCGTTCGGCGCGGGGCACGTCCCCGCCGCCGTGCTGCCCGCGCTGTACGACCTCGCCGCGCAGATCCCGGTCGTCCTGGCGTCCCGGACGGGTGCGGGGACAGTGCTTGCCGCCACCTACGGCTTCCCCGGCTCCGAACAGGACTTGCTCGCCCGCGGCCTGATCAGCGCCGGGTTCCTCGACCCGCTCAAGGCGCGGCTGCTCCTGCACGTCCTGCTGTCCAGCGGCGCCGGGCGCGGGGATATCCGCGCGGCGTTCCGGGCAGCGGGCGGACACGGCGAGCCCTTAGGCGCCGATCAGGCCTGCCTGGTACGCGATGCGTGACGTCCGCCTGGTACTACGAAAGGTAGTACCATGTGGTCCGTGAACGGTGCCGTGCCCACGACGATCATCGTCGCCGGCCTCGCGCTCGCCGGGTACGCGCTGCTGATGACCGTGCTCAACCGGCGCATGGGTCTTGGCCTGCTCATCGGGCTCGGCGTCCTCGAGATCCTGTTTCTCGTCCTGATCGGCCTCGTCGTGGCCCGCCTCGTCGGCGGCGGGCGCCCGGCGAGCCTGCCCACGCTCATCGGGTACCTGATCGCGCTGCCGTTCGTGCCGCTGGCCGCGGGGTTCTGGGGGGCACTCGAACGGTCCCGGTGGGGCCCGGCCGTCATCGCCGTGGCCGGGCTTGTCGCGGCCGTGCTGATGGTCCGGCTGCATCAGATCTGGGCGGTCATTCGTGTCTGACGTATCCGAGCCGATGGCACCACCGGAGCCCGCGGCATCGCCGGAGCCGGCAGCACCGCGGCCGGGATCCACCAGGACAGGGCCTGGCCGGGTACTGGTCGCCATTTACGCCATCTTCGCGCTGTCCGCCACCGCACGGGCCGGGGTGCAGATCGCGACGAAGTTCAGCCACGCCCCGGTCGCCTACCTGCTGTCGGCCTTGGCCGCGGTAGTCTACATCATCGCCACGGTCACCCTCGCCAACGGCAGCCCGACGGCGCGCCGGATCGCCATCGCGTCCTGCTCGGTGGAACTCGTCGGCGTGCTGGCGGTCGGCACCTGGAGCCTCGCCGACCGGGCCACCTTCCCCGACGCGACGGTGTGGTCCGGCTACGGCAGCGGCTATGGCTACGTCCCGCTCGTCCTGCCCGTCTTCGGCCTGCTCTGGCTGCGCTACTGGAGCCGGCGGACCAGGACCGGGAGCACGCCGGCCAGCTCGTTACGGCTGACAGGCGAGCGCCCGGCGGATGGACGCGGCCGGGTCGCCGTGGTGGTAGACGCGCTCGCTCGGCTCGATGTTGTCGAGGAATTCCTGGTAGCGCAGGGCGTACGCGAAATGCGCCAGCGGCTCGGCGATGCGGAGCGCTTCGGCCGGGCGGGACCGGGGGACGGCGGCGGTCCAGGCTGTGATCCAGGCATCCGCCGCCGTTTGCCGCAGGGCCGGCGGCAGGAAGCCGATCGCGCGGAGCCCGTCGAGCACGGGGTTACCCAGGTGCGCGTCCGCCCAGTCGAGGACGACCGCCGGGCCGCCGTCGGAGCGCCAGTTGCCTGGGTGGAAGTCGCCGTGCACCACGGTGTCGGGCAGGCCGCACCCGGCCAGCATCTCCCACCGGTCCTGCAGGCTCCGCGCGGCCCGCAGCTCCCCCGGGCTCAGCTCGGCGCCGACCGGGCCGTCGAGCAGGTCGCGGGCGGCTGCCGCCAGGACCTCCGGGCGCCGGTCCGGCAGGCCGCGCGGCGGCTGGCGGCTGATCCGGGCCTGCGCGGCGGCCACACGCCGAACCGTGCCGGCGACAACCTCCGGGGACGGGTCCCAGCAGTCCGTGCCGGGAACATCGGCCAGCAGCAGCCGGCCCGGCGCGCTGGCCAGGACGGCCGGCACCAGCCCAGGGTCGGCCTCCGCGAACGCGGCGATCGCGCCCGGCTCGGCGGCGGCGAAACCGGGGATCGCCTTGAGCCAGACGGGACCGCCGGCGGTTGGCAGCCGGAACAGGCACGACAGGTTCCACGTCTTGCGCTGCGCGGGCCGCGCGGTGAGGTCGACGTGCCCGGCCACCCAGCCGAGCATTTCCCGCAGGCCCTCCGCGCGCGCCCAGGGCATTCGCAGCGGGTGGTCGCCGGCGGCGAACTCGCAGGGGGCCAGGCCGGCCGGCGGGGCGAGCGCCTCGGCATGGTAGGTGACGTGGCCGCCGCGCATCCCGTCCGAGCCCTCGGTCGTCAGCAGCCGCAGCACGACGGCTGGCGCGCCGAGTGCCCGCTCCAGGTGCGCCACCACGAGCTGGACCTCGGACCACCACGGAACGTCGACATGGAACGGGCCGACCGTCCCGGCGCACCCGCCGTCATGGGTGACCACCGCGGTCACCGTTCGTCCGGTTGCTGTGGCAGGAGGCACAGTCGAAGAGTAGCGGCCAGATCCGGATTGGGCGGGCCCGATCACCGCGGGCGGTAGACCCGGACGCGTGCTAGCGTCGGGCATGATCACCGCTGCGGACGTGCGGGAGGTGGCCATGCCCCTGCCCCGCACCGAGGAACACCTGATCCGCGACTACATCAAGTTCCGGGTCGGCAAGATCGTCTACGCCTCGATCTCACCGGATGAGACGCTGATCGGCTTCGGCTTCCCGAAGGAGGAACGAGACGCGATGATCGCTAGCCGGCCGGACGTGTTCCTCCTGCCACGCCGGTCCGACCAGCGCTTCCAGTGGATCAACGCGCGCATGGCCGCCCTCGGCAGGGACGAGATGGCCGAGCTGATCACCGACGCCTGGCGCATGGTGGTGCCCAAGAGGGTCGCGGCGGCCCACCTCGCCTCCCGGTTCACCTGACGGCGCCGGGCGCTAGCCGCCGACGCCGGACCGCGCGGGCGCGGTGGCCGGCGCGGCCTCCTGCCGCCGGACCGCCGCGCGGCCGAGGGCCAGCCAGCCGGCGAACGCGATCACCAGCGCGGCGATCACGCCGAGGTTGGCGTACTCCCAGGTGCCCGTCTTGCCGCCGAGCCCGAACGGCCCGAGCAGGAAACCCTGCCAGGACAGCCAGCCCGCGTAGGTGTTGACGACGAGCCCGAAGCCGGCGACGCTGCCGAGCACCATCAGGGTGACCGGCACCCAGCGGATCACCCCGTAGCGGCCGCGCGGGGTGAACAGGTCGGCGTCGGCGTAAGCGGTGCGGCGCAGCGCGATGTCGGCGAGCATCACGCCGCACCAGGCCGCGATCGGCACGCCGAGGGTGATCAGGAACCCCTCGAACGGGCCGATGAAGTTGCTGGAGAAGAACACCACGTAGATCGTGCCGACGATCATCAGCACGCCGTCGAGCAGGGCGGCCGACCAGCGCGGCACCCGCAGCCCCGCGGCGAGCAGGGTCAGCCCCGAGGAGTAGATGTCAAGCACGGCGCCGCCGACCAGGCCGAGCACCGCGACGATGACGAACGGCACCAGGTACCAGGTCGGCAAGATGGTGGCCAGCGCGCCGATCGGGTCGGAGTTGATCGCGGTGGACAGCGGCTGCGACGACCCGGCGAGCAGCAGCCCGAACCCGAGCAGGAAGACAGGCGCGATCGACGCGCCGAACGTCGTCCAGCCCACCACGCCCGCGCCCGGCGTGCGCCGCGGCAGGTAGCGCGAGTAGTCGGCGCCGGTGTTCACCCAGCCGAGGCCGAACCCGGTGATCACGAGCACGGTCGCGCCGAGGAACGCCTGCGCGGACCCGGAGTGCAGCCCGGAGACCGTGGACCAGTGGATCTTGTCCGCGACCAGGATGAAGTAGATGACGGTCAAGATCCCGGTCACCACCGTGATCACGGTCTGCAGCCGCATGATCGTGTCGAAGCCGAGCGCCGCGCTCCCCACGATCAGCACCGTGATGACGAGGAAGGCGATCACCTTGGTGAAGTCGCCCGCGCTCCAGCCGAGCTGGTGGAACACGGTCGCGGTGGCGAGGGTCGCCAGGACGGTGAGCACGATCTCCCAGCCGACGCTCAGTATCCACGACACCAGGGCGGGCAGCTGGTTGCCCCGCAGGCCGAACGCGGCACGGGACAGCACCAGGGTCGGCGCGGACCCGCGCTTGCCGGCCACCGCGATGAACCCGACGAGCAGGAAGCTCACCACGATCCCGATCAGCCCGGCCACGCAGGCCTGCCAGAACGAGATGCCGAAGCCGAGGACGTAGGCGCCGTAGCTGAGGCCGAGCACCGAGACGTTGGCCGCGAACCACGGCCAGAACAAGCTCCGCGGCGACCCCTTCCGCTCGTCCTCGCTGATCACGTTGATCCCGTTGGTCTCAAGGCCGAGCGGGCGCTGCTGCGCTGCGGTGGTCACCGGGTGCTCCCTTCCCTTGCCGGTCTAGGCTGGTCCGGTAATCCGGCCAGTCCCGTAGCCCGGCAACATACAGCCAATCCAGTCAACCACGCACCATGAGGACGTCTTCCCGTGACCTCGCCGCAGCAGCTGGACCGGGCCAGGGGTGCCCTGTACGGCCTGGCGATCGGCGACGCGCTCGGCATGCCGACGCAGCTGCTGTCCCGGCGGCAGATCATCGTACGCTGGGGACCGATGCTGGACGGCTTCGAGCCAGCGCCGCCCGGGCACCCGATCGCCGCGGGCATGCCGGCCGGCGCGGTCACCGACGACACCGAGCAGGCCGTGCTGCTCGGCCGCCTGCTGCTGTCCGGCCGGGTGGACCCCGGCGAGCTCGCCGCCGCCCTGACCGCCTGGGACCGCGACATGGCCGCCCGCGGGTCGCTCGACCTGCTCGGCCCGTCTACCCGCCGAGCCATCGACGCGGTGCTCGCGGGCACGCCGCCGGAGCAGGCGGGCACCTCGGGCGACACCAACGGCGCGGCGATGCGGA
>DASWAE010000181.1:0-2503 GCA_036391275.1 Trebonia sp. | reverse complement strand
CCCGCCGGCTCAGCCTTTACTTGTAGGCGAGGTTGGGCGCCAGCCAGTGCTCTACCTGCTCCAGCGGCACCCCGCGCCGAACGGCGTAGTCCTCCGCCTGGTCGCGCCCGATCCGCCCGACGGTGAAGTAACGGGCATCGGGGTGGGCGAAGAGCATGCCGGACACGCTGGACGCCGGCATCATGGCGAACGATTCGGTGAGCGCCATGCCGAAGTCCCCGGCCCCGAGCATCCCGAACAGCTCCCGCTTGAGGCTGTGGTCCGGAGCCGCCGGGTAGCCGAACGCGGGGCGGATGCCGCGGAACCGTTCGGCATGCAGGTCTTCCACGGACGGAGCCTCGTCCGGGTCGTACCAGTCGCGGCGGGCCCGCAGGTGCGCGTACTCGGCGAACGCCTCGGCCAGCCGGTCGGCCAGCGCCTTCACCATGATCGCCTTGTAGTCGTCCTTCTCCGCCTCGTACCGCCGGGCGAGCTCGTCGGCGCCGTGGATGGCGACCGCGAACCCGCCGAGGTGATCCCCGTCGGCCGCCACGTAGTCGGCCAGGCACCGGTTCGGGCGGCCATCCGGCTTGACGGTCTGCTGCCGCAGCATGGGCAGCCGCAGCTCGCCCCCGGCGCCGGCCGCGTCGCCCGCCCCGGCCACCACGATGTCGTCGCCGTCGGCGCAGGCTTCCCAGAACCCGTATCCGCCGCGCGCGGCCAGCCACTCGTTGGCGATGATCTCGTCCAGCATCGCGTTCGCGTCCTCGAACAGCTCACGGGCCGCGGGCAGCTTGTCCAGGATGGCCGGGAACTTGCCCTTCAGCTCCCAGGCGAGGAAGAAGAACTGCCAGTCGATCAGCTCGCGCAGCTCGGTCAGCGGGGGAGCGACGGAGCGCACGCCGGTGAAGGCCGGGTCGGCCCGGCCGGCGAAGTCCAGCTGCTCCCGGTTCGCACGGGCCGCCGCCAGGGACAGCAGCGGCTGGCTGCGGCGGGATTCGTGCTGCTCGCGCAGCCGCTGCTGCTCGGCGCGGTTGTCCTCGTCCAGGTCGGCGGCTCGCTTCGGGTCGAGCAGGCGCTGCACCACGCCCGCGACCCGCGAGGCGTCGAGCACGTGCATCGTGGCCGCGGCGTAGGCGGGCGCGATGCGCACGGCGGTGTGCTGGCGCGAGGTGGTGGCCCCGCCGATCAGCAGCGGGGTCGTCATGCCGCGGCGCTGCATCTCGCCCGCCACGTTCACCATCTCGTCCAGTGACGGTGTGATCAGGCCGGACAGGCCGACGATATCCGCCTGCTCGGCCGCGGCGGTGTCCAGGATGGTGGCCGCGGGCACCATCACGCCGAGGTCGATGACCTCGTAGTTGTTGCAGCCGAGCACGACGCCGACGATGTTCTTGCCGATGTCGTGCACGTCGCCCTTCACGGTGGCGAGCACCACCTTGCCGTTGCCGCGGGGCCGCCCGTCGGCCTTCGACCCGCCGGCCGCAGCCGACTCGGCGTCCATGAACGGCTCCAGGTAGCCGACGGCCCGCTTCATCACGCGGGCGGACTTCACCACCTGCGGCAGGAACATCTTCCCCGAGCCGAACAGGTCGCCGACGATCTTCATGCCGTCCATCAGCGGGCCCTCGATGACGTCGAGCGGCCGGTCCGCCTGCTGGCGGGCCTCCTCGGTGTCGTCCTCGACGTAGTCCGCGATGCCGTGCACGAGCGCATGCGACAGCCGCGCCGCGACCGGCGCCTCCCGCCAGGACAGGTCCGCTTCGGCGCGCTTGGCACCCCCGGCGGACCTGGCCTGCTCCGCGAACGCGACGAGCCGGTCGGTGGCGTCCGGCCTGCGGTCGAACAGGACGTCTTCCACCAGTTCCTTCAGGCCGGCCGGGATGTCCTCGTAGACCTCGAGCTGGCCCGCGTTCACGATGCCCATGTCAAGCCCGGCCCGGATCGCGTGATAGAGGAACGCGGCATGCATGGCCCGCCGGACGACCTCGTTGCCGCGGAAGGCGAACGACAGGTTCGAGATGCCGCCGCTGGTCCGGGAGCCAGGGCAGCGTTCCTTGATCAGCGGGAGCGCGTCGATGAACGCCTTGGCGTAGCCGTTGTGCTCGGCGATGCCGGTGGCGACGGCCAGGACGTTCGGGTCGAAGACGATGTCTTCCGGATCCCAGCCCGCCTGCTGGGTGAGCAGGTCATAGGCCCGGCCGCAGATCTCCACCTTCCGCTCGGTGGTGTCGGCCTGACCCCGCTCGTCGAAGGCCATCACCACCACGCCGGCGCCGTAGCTCCTGATCGTCCGGGCGTGCTCGAGGAAGACCTCCTCGCCCTCCTTGAGGCTGATCGAGTTGACGATGCCCTTGCCCTGCACGCACTTCAGCCCGGCCTCGAGCACGCTCCAGCGGGAGCTGTCGATCATGATAGGGATGCGGGCGACCTCGGGCTCGGTGGCGATGAGGTTGAGGAACGTGGTCATCGCCTGCTCGCTGTCGAGCAGGTCGGCGTCCATGTTGACGTCGAGGAGGTTGGC
>DASWAE010000180.1:0-6806 GCA_036391275.1 Trebonia sp. | reverse complement strand
CGCGCTGATGCACGACATCCTGATTACCATCGGTGTCTACGCGCTCACCGGGTTCTCGGTCGCCCCGACCAGTGTCATCGGCCTGCTGACCATCCTCGGGTACTCGCTCTACGACACGGTGGTGGTCTTCGACAAGGTCCGGGAGAATACCGCCGGCCTGCTCACCAGCCAGCGCTCCACCTATAGCGACGCGGCCAACCTGGCGCTGAACCAGACCCTGGTGCGGTCCATCAACACCTCGCTGACCGCGCTGATCCCGGTCGCCAGCATCCTGTTCGTGGGCGCTGGCCTGCTCGGCGCTGGCACCCTGAAGGACCTGTCGCTTGTGCTGTTCGTCGGCATGCTGTCCGGCACCTATTCCTCGATCTTCATCGCCACCCCGGTCCTCGCCGACCTCAAGGAACGCGACCCGGCCTACCAGGACCTGGCCGCCAAGGTGAACCGCCGCCTGGCCGGCGGCCGTGTCGGCGCCGCGCTGCACCGCGCGGCCCCCGGCCAGGCGGCGGTTCACCTTGGCGGCCAGGTCACGGTACTGCGGCTCGCGCTCCTTGAGGTCCGCCAGCACCGGGGTCGCGATGAAGATCGAGGAGTAGGTGCCGGACAGCATGCCGACGAACAGCACGAGCGACAGGTCCTTGAGCGTGCCCGCGCCGAGCAGCCCGGCCCCGACGAACAAGATCGTCGCGACGGGTATCAGCGCGGTCAGCGAGGTGTTGATCGACCGGACCAGGGTCTGGTTGAGCGCCAGGTTGGCCGCCTCGCTGTAGGTGGTGCGCTGGGTGGTGAGCAGGCCGGCGGTATTCTCCCGCACTTTGTCGAAGACGACCACGGTGTCGTAGAGCGAGTAGCCGAGGATCGTCAGCAGGCCGATGACGGACGTCGGGCTGACCGAGAAGCCCGTCAGCGCGTACACGCCGATGGTGATCAGGATGTCGTGCATCAGCGCGACGAACGCCGCGATGGCCATCCGCCACTCGAAGGCGAGCGACAGGTAGATGACGATCACCACGAGGAAGATGATCAGTGCCTCGATCGCCTTGGCCGTGATCTGGCCGCCCCAGGTGGGGCCCACGAGCGAGGTCGACATGCCGTTCGCCGGGATGTGGAACGCCTGCACGAGGGCACTGGCCACCTTCTGCGACGCCGTCGAGTTGAGGCTCGCCGTCTGCACCTGCCACTGGTGCACCCCGGAGATGTACTGCACGGTGGAGTCGCCGCCGCCGGCCGCGGTCACCACCCGGGAGATGTCGCCCTGGTTGACCGAGGAGGCGGCCGGGAAGGTGAAGCTCGAACCCCCGGTGAACTCCTGGGAGAAGTTCAGCCCCCGAAACAGCAGCGCGGCCACGCTGACCAGCAGGATGATGCCGGAGAGCAGGTACCACAGCCGCTGGCGGCCGACGAAGTTGATCGAGACGTCGCCCCGGTACAGCCGCCCGGCGATGCCGCCGCCGTGTGCCATCATGCCTCCCTCGAGGTCGAGGAGCCGGCGGCCGGGCGCGAGGAGCCGGTCCGCTGGGTGCGGATGGTGCGCCTGGTCGAGGACCGCCACCGGGTCTTAGCGCCGAGCCGCTCGGGGTCGAGCCCGGACCACGGGTGCCCGCTTGAGAAGAACTTCGTCCTGGCCAGCAGGGTCACCATCGGCTTGGTGAACAGGAACACCACGATCACGTCGATGAGCGTGGTCAGGCCGAGGGTGTAGGCGAAGCCCTGGACGTCGCTCACCGCGAAGTGGTACAGCAGCAGCGCCGCGAGGAACGACACCGTGTCGGAGACCAGGATCGTGCGCCGCGCCCGCTTCCAGCCGCCTTCCACCGCTGGGCGCAGCGTCTTGCCCTCTCGTACCTCGTCGCGGAGCCGTTCGAAGTAGACGATGAACGAGTCCGCGGTGATGCCGATCGCCACCACGAGGCCGGCGATCGCCGACAGCGACATGGTGAAGTTCTGGTACCTGCTGAGCAGGACCACCGAGAAGTAGGCGAGCAGCGCGGCGAGCAGCAGGCTGGTCACCGAGACGATGCCCAGGCCCCGGTAGTAGTAGAAGAGGTAGATGATCACCAGGAGCAGGCCGAGGACGCCCGCGAGCAGGCCCGCGGTCAGCGAGCTGTGACCGATCTGCGGTGAGATCGCGCTGTAGAACTGCACGACGAAGTTCAGCGGCAGCGACCCGTACTTGAGGATGTTGGTGAGCTGCACCGCCTGGTTCTCGGTGAAGCCGTTCGGCTGCGGGCCGCTGATGGTGAACGACCCGGAGGTGAGCGCGCCCTCGGTCATCGGCGCTTCCTGGACGTTGCCGTCAAGAACGATCGCCGTCGAGTCGAGCGCGACCGCGTTCTGGTCGCCGGACTGGGCCCGGGTGTAGTACGTGTTGTACTGGCTGGTGGTCAGCGTGCCGAACGACTTCGTGGCGGCGTCGTTCAGCGTCAGGTTGACGACCCACTGCGTGCTGTTCGACTGCAGGCCGGGCTGGATCCCGGTGAGCTGGGTGCCCTCGATGACAGCGGGCCCGAGCACGTACCTGGTGCCGTTGGCGTCACAGGAGACGATCTGGCTCTTCACCTCGTCCCACTGGTCGCCGGCCTCGGTGTAGCCGACGCTCTGCTTCCAGTTGTCGTCCACGGTGGTCGGGTTGGGGCCCGGCTTGCACACCATCTTGTTGAACAGCTTGAGCGTGGCCGCGTTCACCTTGGACGCGTCGCCGTAGGTGAGCGAGGCTGGCGGGGGCGGCGCGGTCGACGTGGCCGTCGGAGTCGCGCTCGCGGTCGACGTGGGGGTGCCGCTCGCCTTCGCCGTGGTGCTCGTCGTGGGCGTCCCGCTCGCCGTCGGGGTGGCCTGCCCGATCTGCCGGGCGCCGGCCGCGTGGGCGGACGCCTTGGCGCTCGAGCTCGCGGACGTGCTCGGCGTCGCTGAGGGCGAGCCGCTAGCGCCCGACCGGGTGCTGGTACTCGTCGGCGAGGTCGACGGGCTCGTCGTGGCGGACGGGCTGGTGCTCGGCGTGGCGCTCGGCGGCGTGTACGGCCCCTCAAGCAGCACTGGCCTGAAGGCCAGCTTGGCGGTGGAGCTGACCAGGTTGATCACGTCCTGCGGCGCCTTGCCGGGGACACTCACGGTGATCAGGTCAGGGCCCGTCTGCTGCACCTGGGCGCCGGAGTTACCGGTGCCGTTCACCCGGGATTCCAGCACGGAGATGGCCTGCTGCATCGAGCCGGCGGAGGGGGCGGTGTCCTTGACGGTCGCCGCCTTGAGCACCACCGCGGTGCCGCTCGAGAGGTCGAGCCCGAGGCCCACCTTGAATTGCTTTTGCCAGTTACCCGGGTTGAACGTCTGCGAGCCGGTAATCCCGATCAGCATGACCAGGATCAGCGCGGCCATCGCGGCCAGCGCGCGGCCCGGGCGCGAGCCGCTTCTGGTTGGGGGTGCCACTTGTCGCCTGCCTCTTAGCGTACGTCGTGCCTAACGAGCGCCAGTTAGTCCTTCTTGGTGCCGGTTGCCTGCTCGTACGCGGTGTCCTCCGGGTCAGCCTGGGCGGCGGAACCGCTCGCGGCGGAACCGCTCGGGGCGGCGGAGCCGTTCGGGGCGGCGGAGCCGTTCGGGGCGGCGGCGGCCGACGGGGCGTCGTCCACGTGATCGGCGTCGTCCACCTGCTCCGCGGCCTGCGGGTCGAAGTAATCCGCGTCCGTCTCCTCGGCGGGCGCGTCGTCGCCCTCGGCCGGCGAAACCACGTCCATGACGGCGCGCTTCATGTACCGCACCTCGATGCCGGGGGCGATCTCGAGGACCACGTCGTCGCCGTCCACGTCCACCACGGTGGCGTACATGCCGGCCGTCGTCCGTACCCGTGCACCGGGCTGGACCGTGTTCTGCTTCTGCGCGGCCTGCTGCCGCCGGCGCTGCTGCGGCCGGATCATAAGCAGGTAGAACGCCACGACGACGACCAGGATAAGGATCAGGCTCGAGGGGTTGAAGCCCGACGATTTGGTCGTGGTGGTTGCTGCGAGTTCAGTAATCCCCATGATCGGGGCATCCTTCCGGTTGACTGTGCGCTTGCCGGCCGGTCAGTCGCGTCATGACGGTCACGTGCCAACCTGCGCAGTGTAGCGGCGCTTAGAAAAACGCATAACCACCCTACGGGGTTCCGGTCGGTAATCGTTACGGCCGGGCCCAAGAGGTGGGTGAAATCGGACATCTGTCGTCCCATTGCAACCGTCCCGCCACGTGGCACGCCGGGTACCGGGCCGGCTCGTCAGTCGAAGAGCGTCGGGGCATCGGCGGGCGGCGGCGGGACCAGGCCGAGGTGCGCCCAGCCGGCCGGGGTGGCGACCCGTCCGCGGGGGGTGCGGGCGAGCAGGCCGTGCCTGACCAGGAACGGCTCGGCGACCACCTCGACGGTCTCCGCCTCCTCGCCCACCGCGACGGCCAGCGTGGACAGGCCGACCGGTCCGCCGCCGAACCGCCTGACCAGGGCGTCGAGCACCGCCCGGTCAAGCCGGTCAAGGCCGAGCTCGTCCACCTCGTAGAGCTCAAGGGCGGTCATGGTGAGCTTCCTGCTGACCAGCCCGTCGGCGCGTACCTCCGCGTAGTCACGCACCCGGCGCAGCAGCCGGTTGGCGATCCGCGGCGTGCCGCGCGACCGCAGCGCGAGTTCCTCGACCGCGCCGTCGTCGATCCGCACGCCGAGCAGGCCGGCCGACCGCTGGACGATCACGCCGAGTTCTTCCGGCTGGTAGAAGTCAAGGTGCGCGGTGAAGCCGAAGCGGTCGCGCAGCGGCGCCGGCAGCAGGCCCGCCCTGGTGGTCGCGCCGACCAGGGTGAACGGGGCGATGTCAAGCGGGATCGCCGTGGCGCCCGGCCCCTTGCCCACCATGATGTCGACCCGGAAGTCCTCCATCGCCAGGTAGAGCATCTCCTCGGCGGGCCGGGCGAGCCGGTGAATCTCGTCGATGAAGACGACCTCGCCCTCCTGCAGGGTGGAGAGCACCGCCGCCAGGTCGCCGGACCGCTCGATCGCGGGGCCGCTGGTGAGCCGCAGCGGCGCGCCGAGCTCGGCGGCGATGATCATCGCGATGGTCGTCTTGCCGAGGCCGGGCGGCCCGGAAAGCAGCACGTGATCCGGCGTCCGGCCGCGGCGCAGGGCGCTGTGCAGCAGCAGCGTCAGCTGCTCGCGGACCCGGGCCTGGCCGACGAAGTCATCGAGGCGCTTGGGCCGCAGCGCGCGCTCGACCTCCCGGTCGTCGCTGTCGGCGAGCGGGGACACAACGGTGTCCTCGTCCCGGCCGCGGCGCCGGGCGAGCTCGGCTTCCTCGGCCCTGGTGAAGGCATCGCCGGCGTCGTTCACTTCTTGGAGAGCTTCCGCAGCGCGGCGCGCAGCGCGGTGGCGACGTCGGGCGGCTGCCCGCCAGTGCCTGATTCCCCAGGCCCCGCCTCGGCCGCGTCGGCCTCGACGGCGGCGATCGCCGCTTCCGCTTCCCTGGCAGACCAGCCGAGGTTGACCAGGCCGGTGGCGACCTGGTCGCGCCACGACGGCGCGGCCCGCCGGGCAGGCGCGAAACCGTTGCCCGCGGCGACATCGCCCGGCGCGCCGAGGCGGTCCTTCAGCTCGAGGATGATCCGCTGCGCGCCCTTGTTGCCGATGCCGGGCACCATGGTGAGCGCCTTGAGGTCCTCGGTCGCCACGGCCCGGCGCAGCCCCTCCGGCGAGTGCACCGCCAGCATGGCGAGCGCCAGCCGCGGGCCGATGCCGCTCGCGGTCTGCAGCAGCTCGAAGACGTTCCGCTCGTCGTCCGTGCAGAAGCCGAAGAGGGTGAGCGAGTCCTCCCTGACGACCATGGACGTCGCTACCCTGGCCGGCTCGCCCGGCTTGAGCGTGGCGAGGGTGTCCGGCGTGCACTGCACGCGCAGCCCCACGCCGCCGACGTCGATGACGGCGCCGTCAAGGCCGACCCCGGCCACGGTGCCGTGCAGGTGCGCGATCATGTTCCGCCTCCTCGGGTGGCTGCCGCCGTGGCCACGGTGGGCGCGCTGGCCACGGTGGGCGCGCTGGTCACGGTAGTCGCTTTGGTCACTGCCGACGCCCGGCCGGCCCGCCTGGCCGCGATCGCGGGGGCGCGCCACAGGTGGCAGATCGCGAGCGCGAGCGCGTCCGCCGCGTCCGCCGGACGGGGCGGGTCCGTCAGCCGCAGCAGCCGGGTCACCATCGCGGTCACCTGGTCCTTGTCCGCGCGCCCGCTGCCGGTCACGGCCGCCTTGACCTCGCTCGGGGTGTGCAGGGCGACCGGCAGCCCGCGGCGCGCCGCGCAGACGATCGCGACGGCGCCCGCCTGCGCGGTGCCCATCACGGTCCGCACGTTGTGCTGGCTGAACACCCGCTCCACCGCCACCGTGTCCGGCCGGTACTCATCCAGCCAGCGCTCGATCTCCGCCTCGATCGCGAGCAGCCGCGCCGCGATGTCGTCGTCGGCCGGGGTCCTGATCACGTCCACCGCCACCAGCGAGGGCGGCCGTCCCGGCAGGCCTTCCACGACACCGAGCCCGCACCGGGTGAGGCCCGGGTCAATGCCGAGCACCCGGGAAGCGGGGCGCGGGCTGTACGGGCTCATCGCGCCTGCCAGGTCATCCGCGCCATCCCGTCCCGTTTCATCCGGCGAACATCTGTTCGCTACCCTACCGCGCTCCGGCTGGCCGCGCGGGTAAGCGCGCCGGACGTGTCCGCGCCGGGAGCGTCACGCGGTACCCGGCGCGGCGAGCGCGCTAGGAGACCCCCGTGACGGCGCAGATCTCGTCGATGATCTGGGGCCAGAGTGCCTCGGGCA
>DASWAE010000179.1:0-29065 GCA_036391275.1 Trebonia sp. | reverse complement strand
GCCGTCGGGGCTGAACGCCACCCCGTTCACGCCAAGCTTTCCGGAGCCGGTCTGCAGCGCGCCGGCGGGGCGGCCGGTGACCGGGTCCCACAGCCGCACCGTGCCGTCGCCGCCTCCGCTGGCCAGCAGCGTGCCATCGGGACTGAACGCCACCGCGGACACGCCATACTGGGCGCTGGCGCGGAGGGGGGCGCCGACCGACCGGCCGGTGACCGGGTTCCACAGCCGCACCGTGCCGTCACCGCCGGCCGTGGCCAGCAGCGTGCCGACGGGGCTGAACGCCACCGCGGACACGCCGTTCTGGGCGCTGGCGCTGAGGAACGCGCCGGCCGGCTGGCGGGTGACCGGGTCCCACAGCCGCACCGTGCCGTCACCGCCGGCCGTGGCCAGCAGCGTGCCGTCGGGGCTGAACGCGACCCCGAGCACGCCGTACTGGGCGCCGGTGACCTGGAGCGGCGCGCCGATGAGGCGCCTGGTGGCCAGGTTCCATACCCGTACGGTGCCGTCGCCGGCGCCGTCGGCCAGCAGCTTGCCGTCGGGGCTGAACGCCATCCCGAACACGCCGCCAGCAGGGCCGGAGCCGGTCTGCAGCGGCGCGCGGGCGGGGCGGCCGGTGGCGGGGTCCCACAGCCGCACGGTGCCATCGACGCCGGCGCTGGCCAGCAGCTTGCCGTCGGGGCTGAACGCCACGCTGTTCAGCCCGGCATTAGGGCCGGAGCCGGTCTGCAGCGGCGCGCGGGCGGGGCGGCCGGTGGCGGGGTCCCACAGCCGCACGGTGCCGTTGCCGTCTCCGCTTGCCAGCAGCTTGCCGTCGGGGCTGAACGCCAGCCCGTACGCGCCGGTCCGGGTGCTGGCGTGGAGGGGCGCGCCCACGGGCTGGCTGGTGGCGGGGTTCCACAGCCGCACCGTGCCGTCGCCGCCAGAGGCGCTGGCCAGCAGCTTGCCGTCGGGGCTGAACGCCACCCAGAGCACGCCGGTCCGGGTGCTGGCATGGAGGGGCGCGCCGACGGGGCGGCCGGTGGCCAGGCTCCACAGCCGCACCGTGCCGTCGTAGGAGGCGCCGGCCAGCAGCTTGCCGTCGGGGCTGAACGCCACCCCGAACACGCCGCCATTAGGGCCGGCGGGGAGCGCCAGGGGCGCGGCGGCGGGCAGCATGCCTTGTTGCTGCTGCTCGGCCAGCAGGGTCGTGATGGCCGAAGCGGCCTGGCCGGTGGGGGAGACGGCCCACGCGGCGACGGCGAGGCGGCGCGCGGTCACCGGATCGGTGGCATCGATGTTGAGGCTCTCGGCGGCGAGCTGGCGGGACAAGGCAATGGCATGCTGCCGTTCGGCACTAGCGGCGTTCCGCGCGGCGGTGGCGGCGTTGCGGGCGGCGATCCCGGCGGCGGTCAGGGCGGTCAGGGTGAGGGCGAGCAGGCCGCTGATCACTGCCTGCCGCCTGCGGACGGTCCGGCGGTGCGCATGGCTGCTGGCGTGGAGGAAGTCCTGTTCGGTCTGGCTGAGCGGCGGGTGGCGGGCCGGATCGGCGCCGATCCGGGCGGCGGTGCCGGTCGCTGCCTGCAGCAGGCTGCCGCCGTAGAGGTAGGACGGATCGCGGGAATGGCTAGCCCACTCGGCGGCGGTGGTGTGCAGCCGGGTCCGGGCGATCCGGTCGGCGTGGGTGTCGGCGAGCCAGGTGTCGCGCAGCAGCGGCCAGGCGGTCAGCAAAGCTTCGTGGCTGAGTTCCACGGTGCCGGCGGCGAGGGTGAGCAGCCGTTCGGCGGCGAAGGCCTCCAGCACCGCCTCCACGTCCTGGGTCTCGGCGGGGCTCTTGCCGTCGGTCAGCTCGGGCCGGGTGGCCCGGCCGGCGTAGTCCACCCCGTCGCTACTGGTGGCGGTCAGCCGCAGGAACACCTGCCGGGCCGCGGCCTGCTGGGCCGGGGAGAGGCCGTCGTAGGCGCGCTGGGCGCTAGCGGCGACCGCGCCGTCGATGCCGCCGGTGCGTTCATAGTCAGCGAGAGTGACTGCGCTCCCCGTGCGCGATCGCCAGGCCTGGTCCAGGGCGTGCGACAGCAACGGCAGCGCCCCGGCGCCGAAGGTCCCGGGCTGGGCGTTGCGTACCTCGGCCAGCAGCAGGCCGGTCAGGTCGTCGTCGACCCTGGAGCCGGCTTTCTTGGCTGGTTCGGTGATAGCCATCCGCAGCTGCCGCTCGGTCATCACCGTGACCAGGTAACGGTCCTGGACCGGGCCGGCCAGCTGCGGGTAGCCGGCGGACCGGGCCTCAAAGTCGGCCCGCATCCCCAGCACGATTAGCGCCGCCGGGGCCTGGTCCGGTCCGTGCCCGGCGGTGGCGGCTGCGTGCAGCGCGGTGATGAACGCCTGCCGCTCCCCCTCCTCGGCGCACTGGGTGAACAGCTCCTCGAACTGGTCGACCACCAGCAGCAGGCGGCCTGGTCGTAGCCGATCTCGCTGCGCCGCGCCTTCCGGTCCCTCGGCCGGCCCGGGTGGCCCCGCCAGGGCGGCCTGCCGGGCGGTCAGCGCGAACCCGCCCGGATCGGCCGCCAGGCCGCGCCGCACCGCCGCCGCGTCCGCCCCCGCCAGCGGCGCCACCCGCAGCGCCAGCTCATCCAGCGGCGCCCGGGTCGGGGTGAACAGCACGCACGGCCAGCACGCCGCTCCCGGCGCGGCTGCCAGCCCGTCCGCCCGGATCCGCGGCAGCACCCCCGCCCGCAGCAACGACGACTTCCCCGCGCCCGACGCCCCGGACACCACAAGCAGCCCCGCGCCCGCCAGCAGCCGCGACATCCGGTCCAGCAGCGCGGCGGCGGCCGCTTCCCGGCCGAAAAACCACCCCGCGTCCTGCTCCCCGAACGCGGCCAGCCCGCGGTAGGGGGAACCGGCCGCCGCTCCCGGCCGCGGCCTAGCGCTGTCGGCGGCCGCCAGTACCTGCGCTGGCGGGACGGTGCCGCGCGCCGCCGCCACGAACAGTTCTGCCGCCGGCCCGGTCAGGCCCAGCGCACCGGCCAGCAGCACCGCGGTGTCCTTGTGCGCGGTGCGGTTGATGCCGCGCTCCAGGTTGCTGACCGACCGCGGGGACACCCCCGCCGCCGCCGCCAGCTCTTCCTGGGTCAGCTTCGCCTCGGCCCGCAGCTGCCGCAGCAGCCCGGCAAACGAAAGCGCAGGCTGCTCGGTCACCATCCCAGTGCCCCCACAACCCTGTCCGCCGCGGCCGCCGGCACCGGGCAGAACCAGTCCTAGCCCAACAGTACGCAGGCCCGGCCACTCCCGCTATGCCCCGCCAGCACAAGTCAGCCGCCATCTCCGGGGCCCTGCGGATTCCTGTGGGCTGTCTTGTGGGCCGTCTTGCGGGCGGTCATGCGTGGTGAACACCGCCGCCGCCCGTGACAGTGAAGCCAGCCGCGATCCCAGCCCCGCTGAGCTCACCGGCTTCCGATACCAGGCAGGCAGCCCGGCAAAGCCCGGCCAAGCGACCAAGGAGACCGCAATGCACCGGAATGACCCCGCACCAGATAATGAACGCCCTGGCCACCCGGCTCCACCGGACATGGCAGCCACGGCGAGCTCCGCCCCCGGCTCTGGTGATCTTGTCCACGGGCGGCAGCTGGAGAAGTCGGTCTCCTGGTCCGGCCGTGAACGGCTCCGGTGCCTGTGGTACCGGCTCCGCCTGACAGTAGCGGAGATGAACTACGCCACCCGGCGAATAGTCGAGCTGCAAGCGCCCTGGATCTCGGACGACCACCTCAGCCACTGACGCGCAGACGGACCTAAGCGGGGAGAGCTGATGCCAGCGCACAAGTCCCCCCGTGGAACCAGTCAGGCGCCTCGGCGCCGGGGGCGGCGAGCAGCGGCAACCGCTGCTGGTCGCGCCCGACGAGGGCCACGACGTCGAAGCCCGCTCTGCGCAGCGACTCCACGTGGGTGATGCAGCCGAAGCCGGTCCCACGACCACGGCGCCGGTCATTCAGTCCGCACGGAAGATGTACCGGTCAGCCACCCGGTGGTGGTTGTAAATGGTCATCTCCTGGGCTTCGCTGAGGCGGTGGCCGTCATAAGCCGGCGAGTGCATGCCGACCGTGACGTTCTTGGCGTTCCGCATGTCCTGCATGAAGACATCGCCCAGGCTGGCCTCGTTGAAGTCGTCGAAGTGCTGGCGCTTGACGTCCGACCGTTTGCCGTAGTCGGCCGTCGCGACCTGCTCGAGGGCGAAGATCTCGAAGGTGCAGCTGTCCGGGTCGCCGAGGACGGGGCGAGCCCGGTAGCCGAAGGCCGACCCCTGGTTCGGCAGCAGGATCAGGTTGGGGAAGACGTTCCAGGCCGTGCCCGCCTGCGCCCACTGCTCGGGCGTGATCTCGCGCCAGTCAATGCCCTCCTTGACCGAGAGGTCCCGGTACAGCTCACGGAACTTCGCGTAGACGTTGCCGTCCTCGGGGATCTCGGCCGTCTTCAGTTCCTCAGCCGCGCGGTGGCTGAGCGGGTTCTCCAGCCCCTTCATGTCCTCGTAGATGTACTGCACGGCCTTCGCGAAGCTGACCCGCGGGTCGGCGGTGTTGTCGGTGCCCCGCGCCTCCGGCGACTTGACCGAGTCGGGGAAGATGTCCTTCTTCCGGCCGACGGCGGAGTAATGCGCGTGCCGTTCGTAGGTGGTGGTCGGCGACCAGATCCGGTTGTCGATCTCCTTCAGCGTGGCCATGTTCAAGTTGTGCTTGTCCGCCCGCATCAGCTGGGGGTGCGTCCCGATGGCGTGGTACGACTCGAGGAAGCCGTCCAGGGCGGTCTTCCAGTTGCACGGCACCCGCAGGCTCTTCCACCACGTCACCCGCATGTTCTCGAACTGGAACGGCGCGAAGTACCGCGGGACCGGGCTCAGGTAGTCAAGCAGCGGTTCGGCGGCGGGGTCCATGTTGATGAAGACGAAGCCGCCCCAGGTGTCGCAGCGCACCGAGTGCAGGCTCCAGTTGTCAGTCGCGATCGGGTCGAACTCCTCCTGGTCGAGGATGAGCCTGACCGAGCCGTCCAAATTCCAGCGCCAGCCGTGGAACGGGCAGATGAACGTGCCGATGCGGCCGCAGCCCTCCACCAGCCGGGTACCGCGGTGCCTGCAGGAGTTGTGATACGCCTTGACCGAGTCCGCGGCGTCGCGGATGACCACGATCGAATAGGCGCCGAGCTCGTACTCGACGTAGCTGCCGACCCGGGATACCTCCTCCTCCCGGCAGGCCATCAGCCAGGTGCGGGTGAAGAGCTTGTCCAGTTCGATTGCCTGAAACTCCGGGTCCAGGTACCGGGCCTTGGGGACGAAGCCGCGGCCGAGCCGGTACTTCTCCGGAATCCGCTCCGGGGGCATGTCGCCAGGGAACGAAGGCGTGACACCCTTCAGCTTGCGAGGTTCGGCCACCGCGGACACCGCGATCACTCCTTCCGTTTTGCACCACTGTGCGACGGCGTTGGCAGTGCGTCCAACCCCCATCCCGGCCACCGGGACAGGTAAGTTCACCTCGCCGCGGGCGGCGTTACGCTGCAGTGCATCCGCCCGCCGACACCTTGGGGGTAACGTGCCCGCAACTGACCACCCCAGCTGGGACGAGGTTTTCGACGTCGTCGTCGTCGGCAGCGGCGGCGGCGCGCTCACCGCCGCGCTGCTGGCCGCGGACGGCGGCGCCAGCGTCCTTGTCATCGAGAAGGACGAGTTCATCGGCGGCACCACCGCGGTGTCCGGCGGCGACATGTGGGTGCCGCTCAACCGGCACATCGCCGCCAAGGACAGCCGGGCCGAGGCGATCGCCTATGTCACCCGGCTCTCGGACGGCCGGGCGACCGACCCGTCGCTGATCGAGGTCTACGTCGACACGGCGCACCAGGCGATCGATTACCTTGAGGCGCACACCGGCTACCGCAGCGAGCCGCACTACCCGCTGCACGACTACTACTCGGTGATCGGTGACCGGATCCCTGGCGTCAAGCCGTTCTCCCGCAGCGTGTCGCCCATGCCGTGGCCAGCCGGCGCTGAGCTGGGCGACCTGGCCAGGCTGATCAACTACGGCCCGTGGGTACCGCCCGCCGAGTTCAGCTTCAACGAGCAGTACCAGGGCCTGAACACCCCGGAAGCAGTCGAGCAGCGACGGCGCGAGGGCATCCGCGCGAAGGGCGGCGGCCTGATCGGCCCGCTGTTCAAGGCGCTGCTCGACCGGGACGTCGAGGTTCGCGCCAGCGCCCCGGCCACCCGGCTGGTGACCGGCGGCACCGGCGCGGTCACTGGCGTCGTAGCGGGAACGGCCGGCAGTGAGAGGCGGATCGGCGCCCGGCGCGGCGTGGTGCTGGCCTGCGGCGGCTTCGAGTGGAACAAGGAGATGGTCAAGACCTACCTTGGCTACGACGTCCAGCCGCTGTCACCGTGGATGAATACCGGTGACGGCCACCTGATGGCGATGGAAGCCGGCGCCAAGCTGGGCAACATGACGTCGTTCTTCGGCTACGGCGTCATCTACGCACCGTTCGAGAAGGGCCGCGACGGCAATCCCCTGCCGCAGATGATGATGGGCCTCGGCGCGAGGTCCATCATCGTCAACTCCCGCGGCCAGCGGTTCATGCACGGCGGCTACACGTACAACGACTTCCCCCACCCGTTCGGGTTCTTCGACCAGCGCAACCCCGGCTACACCAACAAGCCGCCGGCCTGGGTCATCTTCGGTGCCCGGCACCTCGAGAAGGGGATCATGGGCGTCAAGCCGGGGATTGAGCTCAGCCTGCGAGGCCCAGAGGGGGAGACGGCACCGGACTGGATGGCAGTGGCGGGCTCGGTCCGCGAGCTAGCCGAGAAGGCCGGCATCGACCCGGACGCCCTCGAGCAGACCGTCGAGCGGTACAACCACTACGCGGAGAAGGGCGAAGATCCCGACTGGGGCGATCCCGCGCAGGCCCGCGTGCTGACCGGCCCGGAAACCGTGAACATCAAGCCGATCGCCGGGCCGCCCTACGGCGCGATCCAGCAGTGGCCGGGAACGCTCGGCACCCACGGCGGCTGCCGCATCGACGCCGACGGCCGTGTGCTCGGCAACCGCGTCCCGGTGATCGACGGGCTCTACGCGGCGGGCAACACCTCAGCCTCCGTGCTCGGCTGCACCTATCCGGGCGGGGGCGGCTGCATCGGGCCGAGCGTGACCATGGGCTACCGGGCCGGGCGCCATCTCGCCACCGCGCCGGCCCGGGACATCGGATAGGAAGTCCGGGCTGAATGCCCGGCCCTGCTCAGGGCCAGGGCGCGTTGGATGCGGCTTCGAGGCCCGCGAACATCGCCGCGCCCTGCGGCCCGAGTTCCATGACCTCGATGAAATGCCCCAGGCTGGCGGTGGCGTCGAGGTAACCGAAACGCACGTCACCGCTCCGGCCGAACTGCTTCCACGTCATGCCGCTCGCCGCGACGACCTCCGACGCCGCGTCGAAGTCGTCGACGCGGAAACCCAGGTGATGAACCGTCGCCGGGACGCCGGGGCGGATGGCACCGCGGTACAGGTCGACGGCGCCGTCCACCGGACGGATGATCTCCAGGTTCGTCGCTCCCGCGTTGACCAGGGCCACGTCGATGAGCCATTCCTCGGCGGTCACGCCGTCAACCACCACGAAGGACCCGGAGGCCGCCTTGGGGTTGCCGCGGCCGAGGGACGAGCTGAAGTGCCTGACGCACTCGATGGTGCCGAATGCGGACTCGAGGTACGCCGCCGCCGCGTCGATGTCGTCCGTCACGTAACCGATCTGCAAGAAGTTCCGCATCAGGTCAGCCAGCGCTCGCATCGACATGCTCCGACGGTATTCGCCCGGGCCATTCAGTCGCGAGCGACGTTTCGGTCAGTGAGACAGGTCCTGCTCCGCTAGCCGGGCGAAATAAACAAGAAAGTTTCCTTAAAGTAGACCTTGACGATTCGTCATGCCGGGCTTACAAAGTGACCATATTGCCCCATTACCGCTCATACGGGCGACAGATCGGCTCAGCACCTCTCACCCCCTGGAGGCCCGGCTCGTGACAGCCGTGGACGTCCAACGGCGCCTGCGCCGGCGGCTCGGGCGGGAGCCCGAGCCCGAGTCCCAGCCCGAGCCCGACGGGGACCGGCACGGGCTCGGCGAGCGGCCTGCTCTTCAGTCCCTATAAGGACGTCACCATCAACATGAACTGGAACACCGACCAGATGCAGTCGGCCGTGGCAGGGTCCGTCATCCCGGTGGTGGGCTCCGGCAGCCTGGTGCCGACGTACATACCGACGCTGCCCGCGCTCACGGTCGCGTTCGCCACCGGAGCCTGCGGCAGCGAGAACTGGGGCGGCGTCCCGGGCGCGAGCTGGGCGGCGGAGAACGTTCCGCAACTGTCGGCCGCCCACCTGAACTACGTCGTCTCGACCGGCGGCGAGGCCGGGACCTTCACCTGCGCGTCAACGTCGGGCATGGACTCGTTCATCGCCCGCTACGCCAGCCCGAACCTGGTCGGCATTGACTTCGACATCGAAGGCGGCCAGACCACGCCCTGCCCCTCCGCCCAGACGTACGCGTCTCCCACCTGCAACTCGGTTACCGGCACGACCGCACTGCAATACACCAACCGGTTCCTGAACGACGGGGCAGGACGCAGATCCCGGGGCGGGCCGTGCACAGCGACCGCGGGCAGTGGAGGGCCGTCACGCCCAGCACGCGGCTGTTCCTCAACAACGTCTCGCTCGGGCTCTACGGCGACGCGGTCCGCCATCCCGCCTACCGCGACGCCAAGGTCCGCACGCTGCTTGAGACCGCAGCCGAGGTGATGGGTCCGGGCGCGCAGGAGCTCGCACTGGACCTGGTCGATGATCAGGGACACGAGCACCGTCATCCCGCCGTCGTGCTCGTGTCGAACAATCCCTACGCGCTCGACCGCCCGCTAGCCCGCGGCACCCGCCCGGCGCTGGACGGCGGCCGGCTGGGGATCATCGTTATCGACGCCCCAGGCGACGGCCCGCCCCTGGCGGGCCGGGCGTGGAGCGCGCCGCGGCTGGAGATGGATCTCCCGGCGGCGGTCCACGCCGGGATTGACGGCGAGGCGATCGACCTGGAACCGCCGCTGCGGTTCGCCAGCCGGCCGGCGGCGCTACGGGTCCGGATCTCTCCGCGCCATCCGGGGGCCTCGCCGTCGGCGCGCCTCCGGCTCAGGGGCTCCCGGCCCGCGTGACGGCGCGCTTACGGTCAGGACCCGGGTGGAGGGTGCGGACGGTGAAGCGGGCGGCGCGGCGGCGCACGCGGTGGCCGGGCGTCCGGTGCCGGGGAGCGGGAGCGGCCGGGGCGCGGTAGAGGCGGTAGAACCAGTACTTGGCGAGCTCGACCATCCCCAGGTAGACCGCGACGATGCCGGCCAGGGCGAAGAAGAACGTGCCGGGCAGCGGCTGGAAGCCAAGGACGCGGGCCAGGCGGCCGGTGTAGGGCAGCACGGCGCCGACGGCGGTGATGCCGACCGCGGCGAGCGCCAGCGGCGAGCTCGCGACGCTGCGGAAGAACGGGACCCGGCGCGTGCGGATCACGAAGATCACCAGGGTCTGGGTGGCCAGGGACTCGACGAACCAGCCGGTCTGGAACAGGCTCTCCCCGGCGTGGAATACCCACAGCATGATGCCGAAGGTGGTGAAGTCGAAGATGGAGCTGATCGGGCCCATGAAGATCATGAACTTGCGGATGAACCCGAGGTCCCAGCGGGTGGGCTGCGCGACCTGCTCCTGGTCGACGCTGTCGGTGGGGATGGCCAGCTGGCTGGTGTCATACAGCAGGTTGTTGAGCAGGATCTGCGAGGGAAGCAGGGGCAGGAACTTGAGGAATATCGACGCGCCGGCGGCGCTGAACATGTTCCCGAAGTTGCTCGAGGTGCCCATCAGGACGTACTTGATCGTGTTGGCGAAGATCCGCCGGCCGCCCACCACCCCGTCAGCGAGGACATCCAGGTCTTTTTCCAGCAGCAGCACGTCGGCGGCGTCCTTGGCTACGTCGGTGGCCGAGTCAACCGAGATCCCGACGTCGGCGGCATGCAGCGCGATGGCGTCGTTGACGCCGTCGCCGAGGAAGGCCACGTCGGTGCCGGCGGCCCGCTGTGCCCGTACGATCTGCGCCTTGTGCTCCGGGCTCACCCGGGCGAAGACGGTGGTCCGGGCGATCAGCTCGCCAAGCTGGTCGCCGGCCTTGTCGATGTCGGCGCCGGTCGCCACCTGCCCGGCCGGCAGGCCCAAGTCGGCGCACACCTTGGCCGCGACCACCGCGTTGTCGCCCGTCAGGATCTTCACCGTGATCCCGAGGCTGGCCAGCCGTTGCAGCGCCTGGCGGGCATCACGCTTGGGCGGGTCGAGGAAGACCAGGATGCCGCGGAAGGTGAGGTCGTGCTCGTCGGCCGCGGCAATCGAGGACACTCCCGGCAGGTCGCGCGTGGCCACGGCGATCACCCGGTTGCCTGACGCGAACTCGGCATCCAGTGCCGCCTGGGCGGCGACTGAAACGGCAGCGCACCGGTTGAGCAGTCCCTCCGGGGCGCCCTTGGTGATCATCATCCGGCGGCCGTGATCGTCCTCGACCAGGACCGATACCAGGCGTCGCTCATGATCGAAGGGCACGGTGCCGAGCCGCCGGTAGCAGGCCAGCGCCGCCTGCTGCCCGGCGGCGGCGGGAGAGTCCCAGAGAGCGACGTCGAGCGGGTTCCCGCCGGCCGGCCGGCCGTTCTCGACCACCGCCTCGTTGCACAGCAGCCCCAATAGCAGCGGCTCGTCACCGGCCCCGCCGTCCGGGCCGGCTGAGCGCATGAACCGCAGGCTGCCCTCGGTCAGCGTGCCCGTCTTGTCGGTGAACAGCACATCGACGTCGCCGAGGTCTTCGATGCAGACAAGCCGCTTGACCAGCACCTTGGCGTGTGCCAGCTGCCGCGAGCCGGCAGCCAGGCTGGCGGAGACGACCGCCGGGAGCAGCTGCGGCGTGATCCCGACCGCGATCGACAGCGAGAACAGCAGCGCGGTTATGACCGGCTTGTGCAGCACGACGTTGATGATGAAGATCGCGCTGGTCAGCACGCCGGCCACCTGGACAAGCAGCATCGAGAACTTGCGCAGCCCGGCCTGGAACTCGGTCTCCGGCTGATGTTCCCCCAGGCCCTGGGCGATCCGGCCGAATTCCGCCGCCCCGCCGACCGCCGTCACGACCCCGGTGCCCGACCCGGCCCGCACCACCGTGCCCATCAAGGCGCAGCAGGTCAGCTCGGCCAGCGGCGTCCCGGCGGCGACCGGGCTGGTCGACTTTTCTGTCGGCACCGACTCACCGGTCAGGACCGACTCATCACATTCCAGCCCGGCCGTGGCAAGCAGCCGCAGGTCGGCCGGGATCACTTGCCCGAGTTGCAGGTCCACCACGTCACCGAGCACCAGCTCCGTCACGTCCACCGTGCGCGGGTGGCCGTCCCGTAGTACCACGCAGCTGTGGCGGATGCTGGAATGCAGCGCCTCGGCGGTCTTGGCCGCCTTGTACTCATTGAAGAAGCCGAGGCCGACCGAAGCCATCAGGATGACCCCGATGATCACCGCATCGCTCGCCTGGCCAAGGAATGCCGAGGCGAGGGCCGTGACGGCCAGCAGGAGCAGCAGGGGTGACCGCAGCTGGCTGCGCAGCACCGGCCACGCGCGCGCGCGGTACGTGCGCACCGCGTTCGGCCCAGCCGCCCGGAGCCGTCGCCTCGCCTCTTCCTCCCCGAGGCCGTCCGGGCCGCTTTCCAGCCGCGCGAAGAGACCGGGAATCCCGAGCGTGGCGGCTTCCACCGCGCCTACCGGCGGCGGAACGGCGGTCACGCCTTTCCTGCTGTCAGCGATCTCGGCTACCACACACGCCTCCTCGTGAACGTCGCCTAGCTGGCCGCCGTCGCGGCGGGCGCGTCGTCGCGCCTGACGCCGGCGGCCGCGTACGCCTCGTCTTCCTCCAGGGTTTCGCGGGCCAGGAGGGCGCGGGCGAGCCGGTCAAGCCGGTCGCGGTTGCCGCGCAGGGTGGCCACGGCCTGCTCGTAGCATTCCTCGATGATCTTGCGCGCCTCGGTGTCGACCAGCTCCCTGGTGGCCGGGGCCAGCGCGAGCAGGGTCTTGCCGGTGCCGGGCTGACCGGACAGCAGCACCCCGTGCGGGATCTGCGCGCCCAGCTTGCGGTACCGCTCGGGGTTGCGCAGGAAGTCGACGATCTCGGTGACCTCGTTCTTGACGTCCTCGATGCCCGCGACGTCGGCGAACGTGGTCCGCTTGGCCGACCCCGGGTCGTAGCGGCGCGCCCGGGACCGGCCCATGCCGAGGCCACCCAGTGCCCCGGCCCCGCCGCGGCGCGCCCACCATGCCAGGAGCGCGCCGAACAGCAGCGCCGGACCGAACCACAGCAGCAGGTTCTCCCACACCGGGGTGCCCTGCTGCACCGGGTTGGCGTTCACCGTGACGCCGTTGGCCTGCAGCTTCTGGAAAAGGTCGTCGTTGGCGAAGACCGGCCGCTCCGTGGTGAACCGCTGCACCGGCTCGGTGCCGCCCGACGCGGTCGGGTAGGTGGCTTGGTGCCGGAAGGTGCCCTGGATGGTATCGCCGGTCGAGGTAATGGCCTGGACATTGTTCGCCTTCACCTGGGCCAGGAAGAACGAGTAGGACACCGTGGCGCCTGCGGCCGCGCTCGACAGGAGCGCCCCCAGGATCCAGTTGAGGACCAGCAGCGCCACCACGATCGCCCAGAACCGCGACCAGCCCCGACGGTGGTCCTGCTTATCCTGTTTGTCCTGCTCGCCCGGATCGGTCATGCCCTCGACCCGCCATGGCGGGGCGGGCGGTTGCTCCCGCCGGAGCAGGTGCCAGCGCGCCCGCCTGGGCGGGGAGGCGGGAGCAGCTCCGTCAGGGGTCTGCGGTGCGACGCCGCTGGGATTCAGCACCATCAGCTCCTTGTCGTCTTGACAGCTGGGACCGCCCCGCCCCCCAGTGAGTCACGTAACGCGCGGGCCGACTGGGGGGTAGAGCCATTAGTCCCTTGGTTCCGGGCTTGGCCGGCACCTCATGCACGGGACCCGCTGTGCGCCGGGCCCGCCGTGGCACGGCTCGCACCCGGTCCCTCCGCCAGGGAGTGCAGGGTGCTGCGCACCCGGCGCAGCTCGATGCCCTGCACGAGCGCCGAAACCCCGGAGATCAGGTTGAACAGGCCGAACAGCAGCGCCAGGGTGATGGCGCCGACGCCGGGGCGCGCGAACAGGACCACGCCGAAGGCCACGGCGACCAGGCCGCCGAGGACGAACAGGGCCCGCGTCCCGGCCGGCTCGCCGACCTGGAAGGCCGCGAAGATCTCCACCAGGCCGCCAATGACCGCCCAGCTGCCCACGATGAGCACCAGCACCAGCGCGGTGGGACCCGGCCAGGCGAGGGCGAGCACGCCGGCGCCGAGGTCGAGCAGCCCGAGCAGCAGGTGCCCGGCCACCGGGCCGGCGTTACGGCTGGTGAACGCCCGCGCCGCTTCCAGGCCGCTGGCCATGAACGCGTACACGGCGAACAGGATGACCAGCGCCAGGACCGTGACGCCTGGCCAGGCCAGCGCCATGATCCCGACGGCGACGGCGAGGACGCCGCGGACGATCAGGGACGTACTAAGGGACTTGAGCATGACAGCTTCCTTCCGCTTGGGCTGTCCCGGGTACCCGGAGTCCTTGGCCTCCGCCAGGCCAGCTCTGTTAAGGCAAGCGTACACAAGACTGATGGCCTATTACAAGACTGATTGACTTATCAGTTTAGTGGCAGCGCGCGACACGGCCCGGCTATGACGGCACGCCGGTACCCCCGCGGGGTCCGCGCCGGCCTAGCCAGGACGGGTTACCAGGTGCTGGCGTCGGGGAGGGGCAAGGCGGCGAGAGCGGCCGCCTCGGCCACGGGGACGCCAAGCAGCCGCAGCACGGCCTCGGCGAGCTGGTCGACGGCGGACTCCTGCACGCGCTCGGGATTGCGCTGGTGCAGCCGCAGCACTCCGAGCAGCCCGCCGGCCACCGCACTGAGCGCGATCTCGGCATCGGGAACGGCGAACCGGCCGGCGGCCCGGCCGACCTGGATGTCCCGGAGGGCGCGGTACCAGGCCGCGCGGCATGTCCAGGGCGTCGAGGCCGAGGCGGCGTCAATGAGCGCCTGCCGGGTCCGCGCCTTACGCCGGTCCAGCCGCGATCCCCCGGCCGCCCGTCCGGATGCCGCTTTCGTTGCCACTGGCCCCTCCGGTCCCTTGTTCTGCACGATAGCGACCCACGTCTGCCGCCCGGCCTGCGGCCGCCGGTTCTCTCATGGTCCGCCCTTGACATTACGATCCATCATATCTGATAGTTGATCACAAAATTGATCGCAGCATCCAATAGTCCGCGGAGGGGAGGACCCATCATGACGAGGCAGCAGAGCCCGGCCGCAGCGCCGTCTCTCCAGGCTCTAGGGCAGGATCCGCACCGGTCGCTGCACAGCGAGGCCGGGGGGATGCCGGGTGAGCACCCGGGCAGGTCAAGGAGCCCGCTGATCAAGGTGACCGGCCTGGCCTGGCTCGAGTTCGAGAAGCCGGACCTTGACCGCGCCGAGCGGTTCCTGACCGACTTCGGCTTCACCGTGGCCGACCGGGCACCGGATGCGCTGGTGCTGCGCGGCCGGCAGGCGGCCACCGCGTGCCTGGTGGTCCGCCGCGGCCCGTGGCCCCGCTTCGCCGGCCCCGCCTTCCAGGCGGCCGACCGCGCCGACCTCGACCGACTGGCCCGCGGCGCGGACGGCACGGTCACGGCGCACCGGGGCGGCCACGCGGTGGTGCTGCGGGACCCCAGCGGGTTCCCGGTGAGCGTGGTGCACGGCATGCCGGAATTCCCGGCGCTGCCCGGCGATGGCCTTCATGCGCCGCGACCTGGGCGGCGTGCCGGCCGACCACCACACCCTGGCCCTGGCGCTGCAGCCGCACACCGGCTACCTGCACTCGGCTTACCAGCTCACCGACCTGGACGAGGTCGCCGCCAGCGGCGAGTACCTGCGCGCGCGGGGGTACCGGCACGCGTAGGGCATCGGGCGGGTCAGCCCTGCCTGGCCGCAACCGTGCGCGGCGGTGCAGGCACTTACCGGTAACCCGGCGCTGGCGGTCGTCCGGCCGAACGGCGTGATCGGCGCCGTGGTCACCCACCGGCGCGCGCTAGACAGCGGCAAGGACATGGCGCCCGCCCTGGTCGCGCTCGCCCTCACCGTCGCCTACCTTGCCATATTCGCGCTCGGCTAGCCGGGGCTGAGCACGTCGGCGGGATCGTGGCCAAGGTCATGGAGCAGGACCATCGCGGCGTTGCGGCCGGGCGCGCCGGTGATGGAGCCGCCGGGATGGGTGGTCGCCCCGGTCTGGTACAGGCCGGCGATCGGCATCCGGTGCGAGCCCCAGCCGGGAGCTGGGCGAAGGGCGCCGGACTGAGCGACGCCGCGGTCGCCGCCGTGGAACGCGCCGCGGACCATGTGCGGGTTCAGCTTCTCGTAGTCCTTCGGTGACTTCACCAGCATGGCCTCGATCACGTCGTCGGTGAAGTTCGGCGCGGCCTCGCGCAGGCGGGCGAGCTGGCGCTTGGCGTGCTCTTCCTTGATCACGTCCCAGTCCGGACCGTCGTAGACGTTCTGGCTGAGCAGCTTGACCGTGTGGTGGCCCGCTGGTGCGCGCGTCGGGTCGGCCAGGGTGGGCGTGGCGATCAGCAGCCACGGGACGCCGTCGATGAACCGGCCCGCGCGCAGGTCCGCGCCGAGCCTGATCACGTCCTCCGGCCAGCCGACGGTGCCGGCGGAGACCGCCGTCCGTTCGGCATGATCCGGCGTCTCGAACACCGGCGGCGCGCTGGTCGCGAGGTAGACGCCGAAGCCGGGGATGCCGGCGTCGTAGGTGTCGACGCTGTAGTGGAACTCCTCGGGCCAGCGACTCGCGGGGGCCATGCCGCGCAGGTGGGTGACATGGATGGTGGACAGCACCGCCCGCGCGGCCCGGTACGCGTGCCCCTCGCCCGTGGCGTTGTCCACCGCCTCAACGCCGGCGCAGCGGTCGCCGTCGAGGATCAGCCTGGTGACGGTCTTGCCGGTGACGATCGTGGAGCCGTGATCTTCCAGGTAGCGGACGAGCGCGTTGACCAGCGTCTGCGAGCCGCCCGGCAGGATCGACCAGCTTCGCTGCTGCCGCCCGAAGATCAGCGAGTAGGCGAGCACCCCCGAGCCGGGCATATCGACCGCCTGGTTGGTCTGGAAGGCCATCCAGAGCATGAACGCCTGCACGTGCCGGTCGGTGAATTCGTGCCTGATCACGTCCCACGGCGACAGCTGGGCGATCCGCTGCCAGACCCGGCCGCGCGGGTGCTCGCTCAGCCGCTGGTCAAGGGACGGGCCGAAACCCACCGGGGTGAACTGCGACCCGCTGAACGCCGACTTCACCTCGTCGTAGTCGGACAGGAGCCGCCGGTACGCGTGCGCGTCGCCCTGGTTGAAGCGGGCGATCTCCGCCGCGGTGCGGTCCTTGTCCAGCCACATGGTGAGCTGCTCGCCGTCGGGGAAGGCGACGTGGGCAACCGGGTCGGGATCGAGGTAGCGCAGCCCGTAGTCCCGGCTAAGGCCGAGTTCGTCCCTGGTCAGCAGCGGGTTGACCCGGATCAGCGTGTGCCCCGTGGCGCAGGTGTCGACCTTGTAGCCGGGGAGCAGGAGCTCCTCGGTCGTGGCCCCGCCGCCCGGGACGTCCCTGGCGTCGAGCACCAGGCAGCGGTAGCCGGCCTTGGCGAGGTAGCAGGCGGCGATCAGGCTGTTGTGCCCAGCCCCGGCAACGACGACATCCGCGTCCGCAGTCACGACACCCAAGTCTGCCCGATCGAGGCGGCATGCTCGCGTCACTATTTCCGGCAAGTCGGGCCGGTGCGCCTAATGATTCACTGGCGGCATCAACCGTTGCGCTTTTCGCCGTTGATGGGGCTGCGGGCAGGGTCCAGGGTGGACGGTGAGGACGTCCAAGACCCGAAGGAGCCGGGAATATGACCGAGACCTCCACGCATAATCGCGCGAACGCGGTGATCACCGTGCATACCTACGAGCCGGCCGCCTATGACGAGCCGGCGGATGGCCCGGCGCTCAGCCGGATCCATGTGGAGGAGAGCTTTGCCGGGGACATCACGGGCAGGGGGGTGGTGGAGTTCCTGCAAGCCGCCCGGGAGGACGGCTCGGCTAGCTTTGTGGGCATCGAGCGGGTCACCGGGACCGTGGCCGGGCGGCCAGGAACGTTCCTGCTCCAGGACGCTGGGACGGTGGACGGCACCATCGTCAGCGGGGAGTGGTTCGTGATACCGGGGTCGGGCACCGGGGACCTGAGCGGGCTGCGGGGCGAGGGCGGGTTCCGCGCGAACCTGGGCGAAGGTGCCCAGGTGCACCTGGACTACTGGTTCGAGTGACCGGTTCGCTCCAGGTCAGGCCACCGGGCGGGCCCACCGGGCGGGGCAATCGATGCGGCGACTGCGGCCAGCGCGCGAATCCGGGCGTTCTCGTGGGCGGTGCACCAGGTCAGCCCCATCGGCAGCGGCGGCATGTCGCGGATCGGGACCGCAACGATGTCGGTGCGGCGGGCGGGAACGATGCCGGCCCCCGTCGGGTGGACGATCCGGCCACGGGCAACGAGGGATATCACCTCGTGAAACGACAGAACGGGCTCGGTGCGCGGTATCGGGCGGCCAGAAGGCGTCACTGGCGGGATGAGCGCGTCAATGAGCTCCTGGGGCGCCGTGGGCGGCCGCTGTATCGTCCGCTCGCAGGCCAGTTCCTCCACCGATATCGATTCCCGGCTGGCCAGCCGGTGCCCGGGAGCCACCAGCAGTACCCGGTCGAGCCAGGCGATCACCGGCCCGGCGGTGAGGTCGGGTTCGTTCGTGCCGTTCCAGTAGAGCAGCGCGTCGGAGGTGCCTTCCCGCAGCCGCCGCCACACGTCCCAGTCATCACCGGTGATCGAATGCCCTTCCAGATAATCGGCTTTCCATGGCAGGATTGGCGGGTTTTCCGGGAAGACTGCCACGGATCGGGAGGTGATGCCGCCGGCCGGCTCGCCGCTGGACGAGGTATCCGTGATCTCGCGGTGCCCAGGGTCTTATGAGCCGGCTGCGAGCTCTGGCGACTTACGGCTGCGCAGGGCGGACCGCAGGCCGAGGAAGGCGGCGACGACGATCACCACGTACGCGATGTACACAATGAGCTGGAGCGGCGTGGGGGAATCGCTGTACCCGAAGAAGTTGTGCAGCACGTCGCCGAACGCGCTGTCCTGTGACAGGAGCTGTCCCGTGTGCCACATCGGCACGTCAAGCACGCGCACCCAGCCGAGCTCCTGCAGGTTCTGGACGGTGTCGGCGAGCAGTCCGGCGGCGAAGACCATCAGCAGGCAGCCGATGACCGTGAAGAACTTCGACATGTTCAGCTTGTGGCCGAGCCGGTAGATGACGAAGGCGACCGCGAGAGAGCCCGCCAGGCCGATGACCGCGCCGGTCAGCGCGCTGGCCGCGGACGTGGAGAAGATGATCGCGAGGGTGAACACCACGGTCTCCAGGCCTTCGCGGCCGACTGCCTGAAAGGCCAGCAGGCCAAGGCCCCAGCGCGCCTTGCCGTCGAGGGCCGCCTCCGCCTTGGAGCGCAGTTCGCTCGAGATCGACCGCGCGTGGTTGCGCATCCAGAACGTCATGTAGGTCAGCACGACCGCGGCGAGGATGTACGTGACCGTCTCGAAGATCGTCTGCACCCGCGAGCCGTCGTAAGACCGGATGGTGAGGTACGCGGCCACGCCGCCCCCCGTCGCGAGCAGCAGCGCCGCGCCCACGCCGAGGAGCACGTCCTTGAAGTGCTCCCGGTGCCCGAGCCGGTCAAGGTAGGCGAGCAGGATGGCGACGATCATGCTCGCTTCGATGCCTTCGCGAAGGAAGATGACTAGCGTAGCGAGCACATGGTCTCCAACGGGTGCAACGGTCGAGCATTAGGTAAGGCAAACCTAATATAGAGCCTCCGGTGCTTCTGTACCCAGAGGGGGCTGGGTCATTCCGCTGTGACAAACAGCACGTCGGGACGCTCAGCCGCTGATCTCGTCGAGCCAGGCGGCGACCCGGGCCGACTCGCGGTCCATCAGGCCCGGGTCGCGCAGGGTGCTCGCCAGCAGCGCGCTGCCCTGGTACCTGGCGATGACCTCGACCGCGAGGTCCCGGGCGTCGGCGCGGCCCAGCGCGCTGAACTGCCGCTCCGCCCAGTCGACGGGGACCCGCATCAGTTCGGCGGCCAGCCCGGGACCGTCGGGAAGCTTGTCGAGCTCCGTGCAGAGCGAGCCTTGCGGGCAGCCGTACCTCGCGATCAGCTCCGATTGCTCCGCCAGCGCCCCGAACAGCGCCTTCAGCCGGCCGCGGGGGCTGTCGTGCGCCGCCTCGACCCCGGCCAGCATCGCCCTGGCCTCATCCAGGCGCGCTTCGATGACCGCCTGGATGAGGTCGTTCTTCGTCTTGAAGTAGTAGTAGACGTTGCCGAGCGGTATGCCGGCCGCGGCCGCGATGTCCGCGAGCGTGGTCCGCTCGACGCCGCCTTCGTAGAACGTCTGGCAGGCCGCGTCGATCAGCCGCTGCCGCTTACCAGGTCCCCGGCCGCCAGCCGTCTGGCGCGCCCTGTCCACGGCGACGGGCACGTCTTGGGGGTCAACTGAGTTAGTCATCTTGCTGACAAGTATAGACCTTCGCTTCCGCACCGAGTAAGTTAGCTAACTGACTGATTACATCATTACAGGAGGCTCGCCGGTCATGATGGAACCGCCGCTCGCAACCTCGTCCTTCCTCGCCACCCGCCGGGGCAAGCTGGTCCTCGCCTTCCTCTGCGCGGTCGCCTTCCTCGACTTCCTCGACACCTCGATCGTCAACGTCGCGCTCCCGTCTATCGCCCGCGACCTGCACTTCTCCGTACAGGACCTGCAATGGGTGCTCAGCGGCTACATCGTCACCTACGGCGGCTTCCTGCTGCTCGGCGGGCGGCTCGCCGACCTGCTCGGACGGCGCCTGATCCTGATGGCGGGCACGGCCCTGTTCGGCCTGGCCTCGCTGACGGGCGGGCTCGCCCAGAACTCCGGCATGCTGGTCGGCGCGCGGCTCGCCCAGGGGCTCGGCGCCGCCCTGATGGCGCCGGCCGCGCTGTCCATGCTGACCACGACCTTCAGCTACGGCACCGACCGGGTGAAGGCGCTCGGCGCCTGGGGCGCGATGGCCGGCATCTCCTCGATCGCCGGGGTCGCCCTCGGCGGGGTGATCACCGCCTCGCTGAGCTGGCGGTGGGTGCTGTTCGTGAACCTGCCCGTCTGCGTGGCCGTCCTCGCCGGGGCGGCGCGGCTGGCGGTGGAGAGTAAGCCGCTACCGTTCGGCGGCAAGGGGTTTGACCGGTGGAGCTTCGACCTGACCGGGGCCGTCCTGGGCACCGGCGGGATGCTGCTGCTTGTCTTCGGGCTGGTGCGGGCGCCGGCGGACGGCTGGGGTGCGGCCAGCACGATCGGCGTGCTCGCGGGCGCGGCGGCGCTGCTCGGCCTGTTCGCGTTCAACGAGGCGCGCAGCCGGAACCCGCTGGTCCCGCTGGCCATCTTCCGGATCAGGGGCCTGCCGGCCGCCGACGCCACCCAGGTGATCGCCATGGCCGGGTTCTACTCGATGTTCTTCTTCCTCACCCTGTACATGCAGAACGTCCTCGGCTTCTCCCCCACCAGGGCCGGGCTCGCCTACGTCCCGGTCGCCGCCATGGTCGCGGTGGCGGCGGGCGCGGGCACCGTGCTGATCACCAGGCTCGGGACCAGGCCGCTGATCGTCGGCGGCGCGGTCATCGCCTCCGGCGGCGTGTTCTGGCTGTCGCGCATCCCGGTGGACGGCCACTACTGGACCGACATGTTCCCCGGCCTCGTGGTCACGGCGTTCGGTCTCGGCGGCGTCTTCGTCGGCGTGCAGACCGCGGCGCAGGCCGGGGTGCCGCCACGGCTCGCCGGGCTCGCCGGCGCGCTGATCAACGCATCCTTCCAGGTCGGGGCGGCGCTCGGGCTGGCGGTCTTCTCCGCGGTCGCGACCTCGTGGACTCGCGCGCTGGAGGCGGCGCACGTCGCGCGGGCCGCCGCGCTGACCGACGGGTTCCACCGGGCCCTGCTGCTGAGCAGCATCTTCGTCCTCTGCGCGGCGGTGATCGCGCTGCGCGCCGCGAACACGCGGGGCGAGCCTTCCGCCGAGATCAGCGGGATAACGGTGACCGCTGCCGAGAGCCTGGACGCGCGACCCGAGCCGGAGGTCGCGCCGTGACCGCTGTGCCCCGGGTGACCGCTAGAGCTCGCTGTGCACCACCTGGCCGGCGACGCAGGTCAGCGCGGCGCGCATGGCGCGCAACCCGGCGGCATCGCTCGCCAGCGGGTCGAAGTCGAGCAGGGCCACGTCACCGGGCTGGCCGACGGCGATCCGCCTGCCGTCCACCGATGCGGCGATCGCCTCCGCGGCGGTGATCGCCTGCTCGGGATGCCAGGGCTCAGCACCAGGCAGCCCGCGGTGCACCGCGGCGGCGATCGCCAGCCACGGGTCAAGCGGCGCCACCGGCGCGTCTGAGCCGAGAGCCACCTTGACCCCGTGATCGAGCAGGGCGCGGAGCGTGAAGCTGCGGTCCGCCTGGGCGGACCACACCCGGTCGGTCGTCTCGTGGTCATCGAGCAGGTGCGCGGGCTGCACGCTCGCGGTCAGGCCGAGCCTTGCCATCTCGGCGATCGCGTGGCCGGTGGTCACCTGGGCGTGCTCGATCGAGCCGTGCGCGCCGGTCATGGCGTACGCCCGCACGGCGGCGTCCAGCGCCCGGTCCCCGATCGCGTGCGTCGCGACGGACAGGCCCGCCTGCTTTCCGCGGGTCAGCAGCTCCGCTAGGTCGACGCCGGACTGGTTGGGCGCGCCGCAGCCGCCCGTGTCCGCGTACGGCTCGTAGCACCATGCGGTCCTGGTGCCGAGCGACCCGTCGCTGATGATCTTGAGTGAGCCGACCGACAGGCGGCCGTCGGCACTGTTGTCACCGGCACCGGGCAGGCACGCGCCGCTGCGCAGCCCCGCCGCGCGGACGCTGTCCAGCTGGTCGGGATACGGCGACCAGCGGATCCGGAGGAGGTCGCAGCCCTCGTGCCAGCGCGCGGCCCAGTCGGTCCATGGCGCGCTGAACTCGAAGTCGACGAGGCCGGCCACCCCCCGCGCCGCGGCCTCGCTGAGCACCTGCCGGTAGTCGGCCGCCGTCGGCAGGCCTTCGAGGCCGGCGACCACCAGCGGGTAGGCCGCGAACCACTCGGCTTCGGCGACCACCGTGTCGCGGCGCGGCAGGCCGACCGCGTCGAGCGCCGCGGTGTTCAGCCAGCCGTGGTGGCAGTCGCCGTTGATCAGGGCGACGGGAACCTCGCCGCAGGCCGCGTCGAGCTCGGCGACGGTCACCGGGCGGGACCAGGTACCAGCCCGGTGGCCCATGCCGACAATCGGCCGCCTGTCCCCCGCTGACCGGTCCCGCGCTGACCCGCGCCGGGCGACGAGCGCGAGCACGTCCTCGGGAGAGGACGTCTGCGACAGGTCCAGCCGCCGCGCGGCGAGCGCCCATTGCCCTAGGTGCACGTGAGCATCCCAGAGGCCAGGGATGAGCCAGCGCCCGTCACCCTCCACCACGGGAACGCGACGCGAACCGCCGACCGAGCCGAGCTCGGCGATGAAGCCATCCTCGATCAGGACGTCAATGGGGCCGGGAACGGCGGGACCGCCGAGCGGGACCACCCTCACCTGACGCAGCAGCAACGTTGACATCACGGCAATCATCGCATGACGGCGCGGCCTGCGCCGGGTCGCGGTGTCAGTGCGTGTCTGGACGCGGCGGGGCGGTCAGGGCGGTCAGGGCGGTCAGGCGAGCGAGAGGAAGAGCTTCTCCATCTTGGCGATGTCGGCGCTGCTCGGCCCGCCGCCGTCCGTCAGGCAGTGCTGCAGCCCGGTCGACACGATCGCATAACCGCTGCGGCTGAGCGCCTTGTTGACGGCCGCGAGCTGGGTGAGCACGTCCTCGCATTCCGTTCCTTCCTCCAGCATCTTGATGACGCTGCCGAGGTGACCATGGGCGCGCTTCATCCGCATGATGATGGCCTTCATTTCATCGGGCTGCAGGACCACTGATTCTCCTTCGTTGTTCGTCTCCTCGATTTTACATCCCCCCAGGGGGATGTGATACGGTCAAGCTTGATCCCCCCGGGGGGATGCTGGGACTGCTAGAGAAGGAGGAGGTCTCGCCCATGCCCGACACCGCCGACACGGAGCCTGCCGACGGCTCGAAGGCCATCGCGGTCATCCCGATCGACACGCCGACGCTGGGCGACCGCAGTTACCTCGTGCACGACGGCGAAGTCGCCTTCGCGGTGGACCCGCAGCGGGACATTGACCGCGTGCTGGCGCTGCTTGACCAGCATGACCTGCGGCTGACTCACGTCTTCGAGTCCCACATCCACAACGACTACGTGACCGGCGGGCTGGCCCTGGCCCGCCGGGCCGGCGCGCAGTACCTGGTCAACGCCGCCGACCAGGTGTCCTTCGAGCGCACCCCGGTGCACGACGGCGAGGTTGTCCAGATCGGGCCGCGGATGGGAGTTACCGCCGTCGCCACGCCGGGTCACACGTTCACCCACCTGTCCTATGTGCTCGCCGACGACGGGGAACGGGCGGCGGTCTTCACCGGCGGCTCGCTGCTGTACGGGGCGACGGGACGGCCTGACCTGCTCGGAGCCCAGCACACGGGTGCCCTCGTGCGGGCGCAGCACGCCTCGGCGCACAAGCTGGCGGCGATGCTGCCCGACGCGGCCGAACTGTTCCCGACGCACGGGTTCGGGTCCTTCTGCTCCGCGACGCAGTCGCAGGCGGCGAGCTCGACGATCGGGCTTGAGAAGGCCGCCAACCCGGTGCTCACCCGGGACGAGGAGACCTACGTCCGGGAGCTGCTGGCGGGCCTGACCGGCTATCCGGCGTACTACGCGCACATGGCGCCGGCCAACGCGGCCGGGCCGTCCGAGCCGGACCTGTCGCCGCCCGGCCACGCGGCGCCGGCTGAGTTGCGGCGGCGCATCGAGGCAGGCGAGTGGGTGGTGGACCTGCGCAACCGGAGCGTGTTCGCCGCCGGGCACCTGCCCGGGTCGCTGAACTTCGGGCTCGACGGGAGTTTCGCCACCTACCTCGGCTGGCTGATCGAATGGGGAACCCCGCTGACCCTGCTCGGCGAGAGTGCGGACGATGTCGCCCGGGCGCAGCGCGAGCTTGTCCGCATCGGGATCGACCGGCCGGCCGCGGCCGCCACCGGCAGCGCCCGGGACTGGGCCGCCGGGACGGGCGCGGGGCTGGCCTCCATCCGCACCGCCACGTTCGCCGACCTGGCCGCGGTGCGGCGGCACCGGCCGGTGACGGTGCTTGACGTGCGCCGCGCCGACGAATCCGGCCCGTCCAGGATCCGGGGATCGCTGAACATCCCGCTCCACGAACTGCCCGGGCGGATGGACGAGGTTCCGCCCGGAGAGACCTGGGTGCACTGCGCCGCCGGCTACCGCGCCTCGATCGCCGCGTCGTTCCTGGCGGCAGCGGGCCGCGAGCCGGTCGCGATCGATGACGTGTTCGACAGCGCCGGACAGGCAGGCCTGCCCATGGCCTATGCCGAGGCCGCGTGACTCTCGCGGTCATCGTCGCGGCCGGCGCACTCATCGGGCTCAGCCTGGGTGCCCTCGGCGGCGGCGGGTCGATCCTCACCGTCCCGGTGCTGGTCTACGGCCTCGGTCAGGCCGCCGGGCAGGCGACTACCGGCTCGCTCGTCGTCGTCGGGGTCACCTCGCTGGCCGGCGCGGTCACCGCGTACCGGTCCGGCAACGTCCTGCTCACCAGGGGACTCGCCTTCGGCGCGCTGGCAATCGGCGGTTCCGCGGCGGGCGCGCGGGTATCGGGCCTGGTTCCCGCGCCGGTGCTGCTCGCCGCGTTCGCGGTGCTGCTGGTCACGGTCGCCGCGATGATGGCGGCCCGCCAGTTCCGCGCCCGGCGCGGCCAGCCGGACGGGCGCGGGCCGGGCGAGGCGGGTGACCCGATCATCACCTTGCGGCCCTCGTTCGCGTGCCAGTGTCCCCGCGCTCTCAAGGTGCTGGCCACCGCCACCGGCGTGGGCCTGCTCACCGGGTTCCTCGGCGTCGGCGGCGGGTTCCTGGTCGTGCCGGCGCTGGTGCTCGCGCTCGGGCTGCCGATGTCCTACGCCGCGGGCACCTCCCTGGTGGTCATCACCATCACCTCGGCATCGGCCCTCGCGGTTCGCGCCGGCACCGGCATGCACGCGAGCTGGGGCCTGGTCGCCCTGCTCACCGCCGTGGCCATAGTCGGCGCCTGGGCGGGTGCCCGGGTGGCGGCGCGAGCCGACACCCGCAAGCTCCAGGTATCGTTCACCATCCTCCTCGTGCTGGTCGCCGGCTACACCGCCTCGCGGGCCCTGCCCGGACTGATCTGATCCCCCTGCTCCCTGCCGTAAGAAACACAACCAACCGCTAAGGAGAACCTCATGTGCCGACCAGTTACCTGCAAGCAGTGCGGCAAGACCACCTGGGCCGGCTGCGGCCAGCACATCGCGCAGGTGAAGGCGTCCGTCCGCGCCGGGCAGTGGTGCCCGGGCCACCCCCGCGAGGAGGGCGCCGGCGGCGGCTGGCTGGGCAGGCTGCGCAAGCGCTAGGCGCCCGCTGAGCGGGGCGTCCCTCATCCCGACGGGCCGGCGCACGCCCGGCTGGCTCGGCCGGGCGTGCGGCCCGGGCCGGCTCATCAGTGGATGACGGTGCCGAACAGGTGCCCGATACCGCAGGTGAAGGCCAGGCCCAGCACCCCGCCCTGACCTGGGCAGCGGAAGGTATGCCGTCGTCGGCGCTCATGCCTCTCCAGGGATGCTAGAAGACCGCCCAGCGCGTCTCGTGAAGTCGTCGTAATCCGAGGATGCCCTGTACCCGGCCGCGGGAGGTTATGCCGCCGGCGGGGCACGGGGCAACTTTCAGATGATTTGCAGGGGGTGCTCAGCGCTCTCGCTTGCCTTTGCCGTCTTATCGTGGGCCGTGGCCGTGAAAAGTAACCGGATTAGCAGGTTCCTGGCGCTCACCGCGCTGCTGTCGGGCGTGGCGGGGCTCGCGGCGTGCGGTTCGGTCAGCGCGCCGTCGCAGCCTCAGCCGCATCATGCCGCCGCGATCCCGTCGGCGCGCGCCACTGCCGGCGGCAGCACGGCTGCTACCGCGCGCGGCACTGCTTCCGCCACGCGCGGCACGGCTTCCGCCACGCGCGGCACGGCTTCGGCCAGGTTGAGCAGGATCGCCGTCCGCATCGGCACGCCAGGCACGTCTCCCCTTGCCGCCCCGGCGGCGCTGCGGCCATTCCCAGGAAGCCCGGCTTACCCCGGTGAGGGAGCATGGCAGCCGGCCGGGCGGCTCGTTGCCGGTGAGCCGGCCGTCTATGAGACATCGCTCATTCCCCCCGGCGGCACTAAGCGGGCCGGCATCGCCTGGATGGATACCCACCTGCTGTCGGCCCGGCTGTACTCGGGATCGATGTCCCCCGGCGGAGGCCCGTACAAGTACACCGCACCGGTCGCGCCCGATGCGGCCAGTTCGCTGGTCGCGGCGTTCAACGGCGGCTTCAAGATGGCCGACGCCCACGGCGGCTACTACACCGAGGGCCGGATGATCCGCCCGCTGGTACGCGGGGCCGCCTCGCTGGTGATCTACGCCAACGGGGCTGTCACGGTGGGCGCGTGGGACAGCGACGTCACCATGACACCGTCGGTGACGGCCGTCAGGCAGAACCTGGTCCCGCTCGTCGTCAACGGCGCGCCCAGTTCCCGTGCCTACACCCGCATCTGGCGGTCGTGGGGCGGCACCTGCCCCTGCGGGGCAGGGAAGCACGGCACCGAGCAGCAGTGGCGATCCGGCCTTGGCGTCACCGCGGACGGCGCGCTGGTCTACGTGGCCGGCCCGCAGCTCGACCCGCTCCAGGCCGCCGGCCTCCTCGTGCGGGCCGGCGCCGTGCGCGGGATGGAACTGGACATCAACCCGAGCTGGCCGGTGTTCGCCAGCTTCAAGCCGGCCGCGGTGCATGGCCTGGCGGCCCCGTCCAACGGCGCCAGCCTGACCAGCACCTACCTGGGCCCGGCGACGTTCTTCAACCCGAGCTACGCTCGCGACTTCATCACGATGTCCGCCCGGCCGGCCCGCCGCTAGCGGCAAGGCTGGTCAGGAGAGCCCGCAGGCCACCTTTCCTGCCCTCAGGAGGCTGCTCGACCATGATCATGAAGGGTTGTTAGTACTATCACGCTGATAACCCTTCACGACACCAGATCCCTTCCTAATCCGGAAGGCCAAGCCGCGCCGCCGTGCTCTCTCTGCCGCCGCTCAGTCGCGGACGGCGTGGAAATCCAGTCCATTGGGGCTATGATGCCCAGATTTGGGGATGTTGATATGGGTGTCCCTTGTCGCGTTGGTGTAGGAGGCGATAGGGATGAGCAGGCGTAACACCAGGGCAGCCAAGGCCAGGCGGCGCGCGGAGCGTGAGCTCAGGCGGCGCTCTGTGACCTCGGGCCCTGGGACCGTCGAGGCACAGGCGGTTCAGGCGGCCCCGCGTTCGGACCACGCAGGCACCCAAACCCTGGGTGAACGCGGTGGCGGGGTACGGGGCGCCGCCAACGGCGCCTTGATCGCGACGGAACCCGGCGAGCCTGACGCGACGGAACCCGGTCAGACCGATGCGGCAGAACCCGGCCAGCCTGACGCGCCGGGACCCGGCGAGCCTGATCTGGATAGCAGCGCCGACCCTGGCGACTTCGGCGATCTCGACCCCGATGACGCCGACCTCCAGGCCACCCTCACCGTCCTCGCTCTCCTTGAGGATGACATCAGCGACGCCGAGGCGGACGGCGACCTGGCTGAGCACGATCTGGCTGAGCGCGACCTGGCTGAGCGCGACCTGGCTGACGGTGCTGAGGTCGCGGAGGAACCGGAAGTACCTGACGCACCCGAAGACCTCGCGGAACCTGAGGCGGCCCAGCCGTCCGCTGACGACGAGGAGATTCTCGTCTTCAGCGACGATGACGTTGACCTGCCCGCCGCTCGGGCGGCGGTCGCCGGCGCGACGGCCGACCCGGTCAAGGACTACCTGAAGCAGATCGGCAAGGTCCCGCTGCTCAACGCCGAGCAGGAGGTCGAGCTCGCCAAGCGGATCGAGGCGGGCCTGTTCGCCGAGGACAAGCTCGCCGAAGCCGGCGAGAACCTGCCGCCCGACCTGCGGATAGACCTGGAGTGGGTCGCGGAGGACGGCCGCCGGGCCAAGAACCACCTGCTGGAGGCGAACCTGCGGCTGGTGGTGTCGCTGGCCAAGCGGTACACCGGCCGGGGCATGCTGTTCCTGGACCTGATCCAGGAGGGCAACCTGGGCCTGATCCGCGCGGTGGAGAAGTTCGACTACACCAAGGGGTACAAGTTCTCCACCTACGCCACCTGGTGGATCCGGCAGGCGATCACCCGGGCGATGGCCGACCAGGCGCGGACCATCCGCATCCCGGTGCACATGGTCGAGGTGATCAACAAGCTGGCCCGGGTGCAGCGGCAGATGCTGCAGGACCTGGGGCGGGAGCCGACGCCGGAGGAGCTGGCGGTCGAGCTGGACATGACCCCGGAGAAGGTCATCGAGGTGCAGAAGTACGGGCGGGAGCCGATCTCGCTGCACACGCCGCTGGGTGAGGACGGGGACAGCGAGTTCGGTGACCTGATCGAGGACTCCGAGGCGATCCAGCCGGGTGAGGCGGTGTCGTTCACGCTGCTGCAGGAGCAGCTGCACTCGGTGCTGGACACGTTGTCGGAGCGGGAGGCGGGGGTGGTGTCGATGCGGTTCGGGCTGACCGACGGGCAGCCCAAGACGCTGGATGAGATCGGCAAGGTCTACGGCGTCACCCGGGAGCGCATCCGCCAGATCGAGTCCAAGACCATG
>DASWAE010000178.1:0-53918 GCA_036391275.1 Trebonia sp. | reverse complement strand
GATGAGGCCGGCCACCTTGATATGCATCACGCATGGCTCCTCGCCGACGGCTCTCCACCCGTCGATCGTGCCCGCGGGCTCGTACACGTAGTTACCGGGTCCGACCCGCTCGCCGGTACCGAAGATCTCCCGGGTGCCAGCGAGGTTGAAGGCGTGAACCTCCCCCGGTGTGCCGGTGCAGCGGCACGCCGGCCCCCGGCTCGAGCCGCATCAGCTCAGACCAGCCGTCCGGGGCGAAGCGCAGCGGGCGGAACGACTTGCCAGGCCCGGTCGGTATCCACGGCATCCCGTCGGTGTCCAGCGGCCGGGCAGGCTCGAAAGTCAGGTCGCGCATCATATGAGCCAGCCTGGCGTCCGGCGGTGTGAGCGGTCGTCACATCATTGATGTGATTGAGTTGCCTGGTAAGGCGGCGGCGAGGGAGCCAGCAGGCCGAGGGCACGGGCGCGCGCCACGGTGTCGGCGCGGCGGTGCGTGCCAAGCTTGGCGTACAGGTGGCGCATGTGGGTCCGGACGGTGTTGTGCGAGACGAACAGCTCGCTGGCGATCTCCGGTGCGGTCAGGTTGGTCGGCAGGTAGCGCAGGACCCGAAACTCGCTGCTGCTCAGCGGCTCCAGCGGCGGCTGCGGCCCGTCGCGGTGCGCGGGCCGCTGCCCGGCGAGCAGACTCAGGATCTCGGCGATCAAGGCGGGATAGGCAGTGCGACGCCGGGTATGGCGCCGCAGCAGGTCCGGCGCGGGGTGCAGCAAGAACCACAGCAGCACCCCGTCGGGCTCGGCCCAGTCAAGCGCACGCTCAAGGGCCCGGCAGGCGGCGCCTTCGTCGCCGAGGGCGTCTCGGGAGATCGCCTCAAGGAGGAACGCCTGGGCCAGCCACGCCGACCATACCAGCGGTGCGGAGCCGTCGAGGACCGGTGCGAGCGAGGCCACCGCCGCGCGCGGCTCGTGCTGGGCAAGCCGCAGCACTGCGGTAGCGACCCGCATCTCCCCACGGTCGCGGTCGTGTTCGCCGAGGTCGGCAAGCGTCTGCTCGGCGCGCTCGACTTCACCGAGACGCACCAGGGTGTGCAACAGCTGTGCCCGCGTCGGTGTAAGGAGCATGTGCGGCGTAGCCAGGCGTCCGCCCAGCCGCTCGGCGGCCTCGAATGCGGCCAGCGCGTCGGCATCACGGCCGCGCGCTAGCTCGAGCGCTCCGCGGGCACGGTACATCCCCAGCACCGCCGCGGGCTCGGTTTCAGCTCTGAGGACCCGTTCGGCGCGCTGGACCCAAGACTCTGCCTCCCCCGGCCGCATCTGCCATGCGAGCACAGCTCCGAGTATCACGTAGGCGAGGCCGGCCGCCTGCTCCTCGGCCCAGCCATGGCGCCGGGCCAGCTCAACCGCCTTCCTCCCGCGCTCGGCGGCCCGCGTGAACGACTGGTAAATGCTCGCCGCCGACTGGTAGGCCAGGCCAGTGAACTCTAGGAACGGCTGCCCGATCCGACGCGCCAGCGCAACGCCCGTCTCGAGATGGCGCTCTGGGTCCTCTCCGGCTGCCCAGAACTCGGTGCTGCCCAGGCTGATAAGCGCAAGCGCGTGCAGCTCATTACCCAACGGAGGCTGCGCCGCGTCCCACGCCTCCTCAGTGCGCTGCAGCCGCCGTACCTCCGCTGCCACCGTCTGCAGGTTCCAGCACTGGCGGGCCAGCACCAGCCGGGTGATTCCCAGCAGCAGCTGCGCATGGGCGCGCCTGTCATGCGGTACCGAAGCCATTCCGCGCTCCGCCAGGTCCAGGTACCGTTCGGCCGCCTCCAGGCCTCCGTGCGCGAGCTCGTCCGCCGCCATCAGCGTCGCGAGCTCGGCATCCGCCCTGCGAGCCGCGGCCGGGAACTCGGCGAGCAGCTCTTGAGCCGTCGCGGCCTGCCCGTCAAGCAGCAGGCTGTACCAGTGGTCAGCGAGCAGCCCGGCGGCCAGCTCCCAGTCCTGCGCAGCCTGGGCGTGCCGTACCGCCTCCATCGGGTACCCGTGCCGGGCAAACCAGCCTGAGGCCACCCGGTGCAGCTCGTTGACCTGCTTCGGCTCGGTGCGCCGCAGCTCCAGCTGGAGTAGGTCGGCGAACAGGTGGTGGTAGCGGAACCACGACCGCCGCGTATCCAGTGCCACCACGAACGCATTCGCGGCCTCCAGGTCTTGCAAGACCCGTTCCCCGCCAGTGTCGCCCGTCAGCAGGTCGGCCAGCTCTCCGCTGACCCGGCCAAGCACGCTGGTGCGCAGCAGCATGCGCCGCACCTGCTCGCTCTGCCGGTCTAGCACCTCGGCCAGCAGGTATTCAGCCACCGTCCGTTCGGCGCCGGAGAACTCCGCCGCGAACCGCTCCGGGTCCGGGTGCCCGGCCAGCGACAGCACCGCCAGCCGCAATCCCGCTGCCCAGCCTTCCGTCCGCTCCACCAGCAGTGCCAGTCCGGGCAGCTTCACCCCGGCGGCGTCGAACACCTCCGCGGCCTCAGGGACGGTGAACCGCAGGTCGGACTCGCGGATCTCGACCAGCTCGCCCTGTAGCCGCAGCCGATGCAGCCCCAGCCGCACGTCATGCCGAGTGGCCAGCACGAATCGCAGCGTCGGCGGGGCCCGTAGCACCAGCAGCTCCAGCTGCCGCAGCGCCTGGTCCGCGCCAAGCTCGTGCACGTCATCGAGCACCAGCCAGACCCCGTCCGCCAACGAGGCCAGGTCCTTCAGTAGCCGCTCGGCGATCGCCCACCCGTCCAGCTCCGGCGCCGCTGACAGCGGCTGCACGAGCGCCGCCCCCGGAGCCGTCTGGCGCAGCGCCTCCACCACCGACAGCCAGAACCGCTGCGGATCACGCTCGTCGCGCCCGACCGGCACCCACGCGGCGCGCTCCGCCACCCCTGCCTGGCCGATCCACGACCGCAACAGCACCGTCTTCCCGCTGCCCGGCGACGCCGACACCACGGTCACCCGCGCTACACCGAGCCGGTCGACTAGCCGCGGACGGGGAACGATACCTTGCACACCACCAAGGCCAGAGAAGTCACTCGCAACGGCGTCCGGTCCGAGTCCAGATCCCATGTTCTCGATCCTGTACCACGCCAGCCCACATGGCCTAGGTGCCGGCGCAATCACATCGATGATGCGATGTCCCCTCACCCACCAGGACGCAAGTCTGGTTCCTACCGCCAAAGCAGCCGCGATTCTCTCACCGCCGACCGACGATCAGCTGCCGTGGCAGCCGCTGCACTGCCCTGTTGGTGAGATCGGCCCTTGTTGGAGGTCTTGGCATGGAACCTACCCGCCTGTTCCCGATCATCGCGCTGTTGTCTCTGGTCACCGTCGAGTACGGCGGCTGGGCGCTGCTTGGGTTCCTCACCAAGCGGCGCACGCTCGGCGGCTTCCGCGAACAATTCTTCCGCGCGGGCCACGCGCACGCCGGGGTGCTGCTGGTGCTGTCACTGGCCTTCTTCGTCTACCTCGGGCGAGCTGGTTACTCCGCCGGCATGCAGTGGCTAACAGGCGCGCTGCTGATGGCCGGCGTGCTGGCTCAGTCCGGAGGCTTCTTCGTGCACTTGGGGCTGGGTCAGGAGGGCCACGGCTCACCCGGCACCGCGCTCACCCGAGGCGGGGCGTTGCTGATAGCCGCGGCCCTGGTCATTCTGGCCATCGGCTTGATCAGGCAGGGATGAATGCCCACCGTTCACAACTAGCCGCTGGAGCTTTCCACAATGAAATCCAAGCCCATGATTCTCGTTGCGCTGTTGCTGGCCGCGTTTCTGGTCAACCTAGACACGACCTTGGTGAACGTGGCGCTTCCGGCCATGGTGCGCCAGTTGCACGCCACTACCACGCAACTGCAGTGGGTGGTCGACGCCTACAACCTGGTCTTCGCCGCGCTGTTGTTGACCTTCGGCAGCTTGTCCGATCGGTTCGGCCGCAAGGGGATGCTGCTGGCCGGGCTGGCCGTGGTTGGGGCTGCCAGCCTGGCCGGCGGCTACACCGCTACCCCGGCGCAACTGATCGCCGCCCGCGCGGTGATGGGGCTGGGCGCCGCGATGACGTTCCCGGCGACGCTGTCGCTGATCTCCAACGTCTTCACGGAAAGGCGGGAGCGGGCCCGGGCGATCGGCTTGTGGGGGGCAATCGCAGGCGTGGCCATAGCGACCGGACCGATTGTGGGCGGGTGGCTGCTCGCGGACTACAGCTGGAAGGCCATCTTCATCGCCATGGTCCCGGTCGCGGCGGTTGCGGTGGTCTTGGCGGCACTGGTGGTTCCTCCCTCCAGGGACCCGGACGCCGCGGCTGTCGACATCCCTGGCCTGGTGCTGTCGTCGGCGACGATGGCGCTGCTGGTGTTCACGATCATCGAGGCGCCCGGCTACGGGTGGGCCGCGGGGCGCAGCGTGGCCGGCTTTGCCGTCTGTGCGGTCTTGCTCGCCGCCTTCATCGCGTGGGAGCGGCGCGCCGCGTGCCCGATGCTCGAGGTAGGCCTGTTCCGCAACATGCGGTTCACCGCCGCCAGCGGCGCGGTCACGGTGTCGTTCTTCACCCTGTTCGGCTTCATCTTCTTGATCGCTCAGTATTTTCAGTTCGTTCGCGGCTATAGTCCGCTGTCCACCGGGGTGCGCCTGCTCCCGGTGGCCTTGTCCGTCGGCATCGGATCGGTCGCCGGTACCCAGCTGGCGGTGCGCGCCGGGACCAAGCTCGTCGTCACCACAGGGCTGGTCGCAATGGCCGGATTTTACGGCTGGGTCACGGCGACGATCAGTGCCACGCTCCCCTACGGCATCATCGCGGCTCAGATGGTGGTCTACGGGCTCGGCCTGGGCCTGACCTCTGCGCCGGCCACCGAGTCCATCATGGACGCCATCCCCCGGGCCAAGGCCGGCGTCGGCTCAGCCATCAACGACTCCACCAGGCTCATCGGCGGCACTCTCGGCGTGGCCGTGATCGGCAGCGTCTACGCCTCGGTCTACGCATCCCGGCTCACTGCCACCTTGCCTGCGGCCGTGCCAGCCCCTGTCGCGGCGACTGCCCACCAGTCCGTCGGCGCCGCGTACGTGGCCGCCGGCAACATCGCGGCCTTCGGTCATCCGGCCCTGGGACTGACGCTGTATAACGCTGCCACCAACGCCTTCCTCCGCGGCCTCACCATCGGCGCCCTCGTCGCCGGCGGCGCCGCCGCGTTGGGTGCCGTCCTGGCCGTGCTGGTCCTGCCCGCGCAGCCAGCGAGCCCGACGGCCGACCAAACCGAAACGGCCGAGCAGGCGGCAACGATGACTTGAGGTGCCCTTCACCTCCTCTTAACCGCCCCGCTGGTGGGATCGCGGGTACGCGACGGCACCGAGAAGTAATGGCTTGAGTACTTCGGCCACCTGCGTGAGCGGATCAAGGTGCTGAACCGCGAGAGCACGCATCCGCGCGATGACGTGGCGACACTGCTGGCCGGGCTGCGTGCGCTGGTGCGGATGGTCAGGTCCGATCCGGCGTGACTTGCGAGCCGGAAACGGCCGTGTTACGTCTGTGAGGTATTCCGGACGCACGAGGGTCCAACGCTGTCAGCGTCACGAAAGGGCGTGGGCATGGAGATCATCGAGTTCCACCCGGAGCCTGCGCAGTACGCGTTCACGTTCGGCGGCGTCGCGCCTGTGCGGAAGGTGCGCCCTGGGTCGGTGCTCCGGCTGTGGACGGATGACGCGTTCTGCGGCTCGCTCCGGTCGGTGGCGGACCTGCCGAGCGCGAAGCTGACGATGCCGTTCGTCAACCCGCAGACCGGGCCCTTCTACGTGGAAGGCGCGGAACCGGGCGACACCCTCGTGCTGCACCTGGCGTCGCTGACGCCGGCCAGGACGTTCGGCGCGTCGGCCACGATCCCGTTCTTCGGCGGGCTTACCTCGACCGACCGGACAGCGACGCTGCAGGACCCGCTGCCGGAGCGGACCTGGATCTACGAAGTGGACAGTACTCAGGGGACGGTGACGTTCGCGGCCTCGTCCGGTGACCTCCGGCTGGAACTGCCGATGAACCCGATGCTCGGCACGGTCGGTGTCGCGCCGGCCGGCCTTGAGGTGCGTTCCTCGCTGGTGCCGGACTCCTTCGGCGGGAACATGGACACCCCGGAGATGCGGGCCGGCGCCACCTGTTACCTGCGGGTCAACGTCGCGGGCGCGCTCTTCTCCGTGGGCGACGGCCACTACCGGCAAGGCGAGGGGGAAGCGTGCGGCACCGCGGTCGAGGGAGCGATGAACGTCACGCTGATCGTGGACCTGATCAAGGGCAGCGGCCCCGCCTGGCCACGCCTGGAGTCCGATTCGCACCTGATGGTCGTCGGCTCGTCCCGCCCTCTGGAGGACGCGTGGCGGATCAGCCAGGTGGAGATGACCGGGTGGCTGCAGGACCGGTTCGGGCTGGACAAGCTGGACGCCTACCAGCTCCTGTCGCAGGTCGGCGAGGCCCCGCTGGCGAACGTGGTGGACGTCAACTACAGCGCCCTGGCCAAGGTGCCCAAGGCGCTACTGCCAGGCGGTGACGTGTACGGCGGGATGCACCGGCACCTGCGCGAGATAGCAGCCGGACTGCAGGGGACTGAGGGAGACAGCTAATGGACCTTGGCCTGAAGGGGCTCCGCGCCCTGGTGACCGGAGGAACCCGGGGAATCGGCCGGGCGATCGTCGAGACACTGGCCGCGGAGGGTGCCTCGGTGGCGTTCTGCGCCCGGACGCCCGGCGATGCGACGGCCACCTCGATATCCGCGGCGAACGGCGGCACCGTGCTCGGCTACGTGGCGGACGTCGGGGACCAGGCGGCGCTGCGGGAGTGGGTGACGACGGCGGCGGAGGCACTCGGCGGCGTGGATATCGTGGTGGCCAACGTCAGCGCGCTGGCGATCCCCGATTCGGCAGAGAACTGGCAGCGCTCGTTCGAGGTCGACATGATGGGCACCGTCGGGCTGGTGCAGGCCGCGATGCCGTACCTGGAACGGTCGCAGGCCGCGTCGATCGTGACGATCTCCAGCGTCTCGGGCCGGGAGATCGACTTCGCCGCCGGGCCGTACGGCACGTTCAAGGCCGCGATCATCCACTACACGCAGGGCCTGGCCTTCCAGCTGGCGCCCAAGGGCATCCGCGCGAACTCGCTGTCGCCGGGCAACACGTACTTCCCCGGCGGCGTGTGGGAGAACATCGAGCAGAACAACCCGTCGCTGTTCGCCACCGCGCTCGGACTCAATCCGACCGGGCGGATGGCCAGACCGCAGGAGATAGCCCGCGGCGTGGCCTTCCTTGCCAGCCCGGCCGCCAGCTTCATCACCGGTGCCAACCTGCTCGTGGACGGCGCGCTCACCCGCGGTGTCCAGTTCTGAGTTCAATCATTCGTCCGAACGGGAGCAGGCGCTGCCCGCCACCCGTATTGCCGGCCATGGCGGCTCAGCCAAGGAGCACCGTCAGCGCCCCGGGAAGTACTTCGACGACCGCGGGCGGCTCGGCCAGGCCCGGCAGGCGGCCGACCGGCTCGCCGTCACCGCCCACCGAGACCCGCGGTGACGCCGTCACCTCGACCCGCTGGCCGCGCAGCACGTGCACGCCGGGCAGGTCCACGTGTGCGCCCTGGTAGACCTTGGGCAGCGACCGCATCAGCTTGCGCCGCGATTCCGCTTCGATGATCACCACGTCGAGCAGCCCGTCGTCGACGACCGCGCCGGGAGCGATCTTCATGCCGTTGCCGTAGTAGGCCGAGTTCGCGACGACGACGGATGACCCGACGTACTCCGCGCCGTCACCGTCGACCGACACCCGGAAGCGGGCCGGCCGGTAAGTCGCCATCGCGTGCAGCGCGGAGTACGGGTACTGCAGCCTGACCGGCATCCACCGGACCGACCCGACGATCTCCCCGGCCCGGGCGTCAAGCCCGCTGTAGGCCGAGCCCGCGACGACGCGCGGCTCGCCGCCGGGGATCGTCACCTGGAGCAGGTCCACGGTCTTCGGTGAGCCGGACAGGAGCACCTCGGCCGCGGCGGCGGGTGCCGTGGGCAGCCCGAGCATCCGGGCGAAGTCGTTGCCTCGCCCGGCCGGGACGATGCCGAGCGTGCCGCCACGGGCGGCGACCCGTCCGGCGACCGAGGAGAGCGTGCCGTCACCGCCCACCAGCACGATCACGTCGCCACGGGCCACGGCGTCGTCGACCAGGCCGTGCGTCTCGCGCACGCCCGGGGTCGGGGTGATCGTGGCGTCATGCCCCGCGCCGCGCAGCGTCCGCGCGACAGACTCCGCGGCGACGGCACCCGAGCCGCCGCCGCAGACGGGGTTAACCAGCAGCGTGTAACCGGTCACGGGATCAGCACTCCGGGATTGAGTATTCCGGTCGGGTCGAGCGCGGACTTGAGGCCGCGGAGCATGGCCACGCCGACGGGCCCGACCTCACGGGCCAGCCATGGCTTGTGGTCGGTGCCGACGCCGTGGTGGTGGGTGATCGTGGCACCGCAGTCGAGCATCGCGTCGCTGGCCTTCGCCTTCGCTGCCAGCCACTGGCCAGCGGGGTCCGCCGCCTCCCTGGTGGCGACGGTGAAGTAGAGCGCGCAGCCGGTCTCGTAGACATGCGAGATATGGCAGAGCACGAGGGTCCTCATCCCGAGGGCGTCCGCGAGCGCCGTCTTGACCGCCTGGTAGAGGCGGTCGCGGTTCGACCAGAACGTCGCGGTTTCAAGGGTCTCCACCAGCACGCCGGCGTCCAGCATCGAATCGCGCAGGTACGGCGCGGCGAACCGGCCTTCCGCCCACTCCTGCCCGCGCTGCTCGCCGAGCGGCTTGCCGCCGAGTTCGCCGAGCGTGCCGGTGATCGCCGGCCGGCGGCCCAGTGCGGCGGCGCCCTCATAGCCGACGATCATGAGGCACCCGCTGACCTGCTCGGCGCCGATGTTGACCTGGCTAGCCAGGTTCACGAAGGTCTCGGCCTCGTCGGACAGGCGCAGCACGGTCGGCCGCAGCTCGCGCTGCGCGAGCGCGCGCATGGCCTCGGCGCCGGCCGTGAACGACGGGAACGCCCAGGCCTCGTACGCCTTCACCTCGGCCGCGGGCCGCACGCGAACGGTCACCTCGGTGATGACGCCGAGGGTGCCTTCGCTGCCGAGCACCGCCTCGCGCAGATCGGGACCGGCGGCGTTCGCCGGGGCTGAGCCGAGCCGCAGCTCGCCGGCCGGCGTGGCGACGCGGAGCCCGACCACCATGTCGTCGAAGCGCCCGTTGCCGCACGACGACTGGCCCGAGGAACGGGTCGCGGCGAAGCCGCCGACCGAGGCGAACTCGAACGACTGCGGGTAGTGGCCGAGGGTCAGCCCGTGCTTGGCGAGCAGCGCCTCGGCGGCCGGCCCCCGCACGCCCGGCTGGAACGTCGCGATCATCGAGACCTCGTCCACGGCGAGCAGCTGGTCCATCCGCAGCAGGTCGAGGCTGAGCACGCCGGCGTAGCCCTCCCTGCAGGCCACGAGCCCCCCGGTGACCGACGTGCCGCCGCCGAACGGGACCACCGCGACATGATGGGCCACCGCCCAGGCGAGCACCGCCGCCACCTCGTCATGGCTGCGCGGGCGCACCACCGCATCCGGCGCGTCCGCGAGGTCGCCGGCCCGGGCGCGGAGGAGGTCCAGCGTCGACTTACCGCGCGTCCGCAGGCGACGGGCCTGGTCGTCCGCGACGACCGCGTCCGCTCCGAGCACGCCGCGCAGGGAGTCAAGGAGACCAGCGGGCAGACCCGGTCCGGGCAGCGAGACCCGCTCCGCCGCAGGGGTATCGGCCGTGCCGATGGCCATGTCCACCAGGCCGCGGGTCGCGTCCGGCAGCGGTGCCGCCAGGGCCGGGTCGCCCCATCGCTGGGGATGCATCTCCATGAGCACAGAGTTGCATACGGCCTAACCTGTAACAATGACTAGTCGCTGACGCTGAACCCCGTGCGGCTTGTGGAGAGGTGCCTCGCCCCATGAATGGTCACTCCGGCGCCCGCATTACGGCCGGCCTGGCTGACGTGCCAGCGCAGGTCGATGTCCTAGTGGTCGGGCTCGGTGTCACGGGAGCCGGCGTCGCCCTGGACGCGGCGGCACGTGGCCTGTCCGTACTCGCCGTCGACGCCCGCGACGTCGCCTTCGGTACCTCGCGCTGGTCAAGCAAGCTGGTGCACGGCGGGCTGCGCTACCTCGCCTCCGGGCAGGTGGGGATCGCCTACGAGAGCGCGGTGGAACGGGGAATCCTGCTGCAGCGCACCGCGCCGCACCTCGTCCGGCCGATGCCGATGCTCGTGCCGTTGACCGGCAATGTCTCCACGCCGCAGGCCATGCTCACGGCGACCGGGATCCAGGCCGGCGACCTGCTCCGGATGGCGGCGCGCACCAGCGCGCACGTGCTCCCGCGGCCCCGGCGCATCCCCGCGCAGCACGCGCTGCGGTGGGTTCCCGCGCTGCGCCGCGCGGGGCTGCGCGGCGCGCTGCTGTACTGGGACGGGCAACTGGAGGACGACGCGCGCCTGGTCACCTGCCTGGCCCGGACCGCCGCCAGCCGCGGCGCGGTCGTGCGGACGCGGGCGCGGGTCACCGCCGCGACTGGTACCGGCGCCACGCTGCGCGATGAGCTGACCGGGAGCACCCTTGAGGTGACTACCAGGGCTGTCGTCAACGCGGCAGGCGTGTGGGCCGGGCAGCTCGCCAGCGACATCCGGCTGCGCCCGAGCCGGGGCACTCATCTCGTCCTGCGCGGGGAGACCCTGCCAGGCCTCGGGGCCGCGTTCACGGTGCCGGTGCCCGGCTCAGCCAGCCGCTGGATCTTCGCCCTCCCGCAGTCCGACGGGACGGTCTTCGTCGGGCTCACCGACGAAGCGGTTGAGGGCGACGTGCCTGACGTGCCTGAGCCCACCGATGCAGAAATCGACTTCTTGCTGGACGTGGTGAGCGCGTCCCTGGAACATCCGCTGCGCCGCGGCGATGTCGTCGGCGCGTTCGCCGGCCTGCGTCCGCTTCTCGACGCGGAGGGGCACACGGCCGACCTCTCCCGCAAGCACGCCGTGGTCACTTCGCCCAACGGTGTCGTCACCGTCGTCGGCGGCAAGCTCACCACCTACCGCCGCATGGCCGAAGACGCGGTCGACGCCACGGGCATCACCTCCGCCCCCAGTCCTACCGCTGACCTGCCGCTGCTAGGCGCCGCACCGGCTGGGGACCTCGTCCGCATCGACGCGCCCGCCCGGCTGGTCCGGCGGTTCGGGACCGAAGCGCCTTTCGTGCTTGCCACCGCCCGCGCGGCCAGCGGACTGCCGGACAGTGACTTGCTGTCCCCCGGACCGCGCGGCGTGACGCTCGCCGAGCTCATCTTCGGGGTGACCCACGAAGGGGCCATAAGCGCAGGCGACCTGCTCGACCGCCGGACCCGCCTCGGCCTGGTGCCCGCCGACCGCGACGACGCCCTGGCGCTGGCGGACCGGGCACTGCAGATCGCCGGCGCACATTCCGCATTCCCGCCACCACAGGCTGATGGTGTATGATGTGGTGTATGAAGCGCACGAATATCTACCTCGCCGAAGGCCAGGCTGCCGCGCTGGACCGGGTTGCGGAAGCAGAAGGCGTTTCCCGGGCAGAGTTGATCCGCGAACTGATCGACCGGGCGATCGGCGGGCACCCCGGCGCAGACCTCAGCGCCGACCTCGCCGCGATCGAGGATTCCTTCGGTGCCCTCGCCGGGCAGGAGGCATTCTCCCGTGGGCGGGACGAGCGCATGGACTACCTGGACAAGCTGGCCGACGCGTGATCCTGGTCGACAGCGACGTGCTCATTGAGCATCTGCGCGGCAAGACGGCGGCCCGGGACTGGCTCATGCAAGCACGGCGATCCTCCGGGCCGCTGGCCATCAGCGTCGTCAGCCTGACCGAAATCGCCGGCGGGATGCGCCCGCCGGAACGCCGTGAGGTCATGCGCCTGCTCGGCAGCATGCAGCGGTTCGAAGTGACCGAGCAGGTCGCCTGGCGAGCGGCGACGCTCATGCAGGAATACCGCCGCTCCCACTCCGGGATCGGGCTCGGTGACTACCTGATCGCCGCGACCGCCCTCACCGAGGGACTCGAAATCGCCACATTGAACCTCCGTCACTACCCCATGTTCCCCTCCCTCGCACGTCCCTTCTGACCTGACCAGGTGATCGGCAGGGCGACGCGCCTCAAGACCCGCAGGCGTCAGCCGAGCCCCAGGACTGCGGTCAGGTTCCGCGCGGCGGCCCCTCCCTCCTCGATGGCCACGGCGACGGCCGCGGGCACGTTGAGGTCGGCCGCCAGGAGCCGGGCGGTCTCCGCTACCGCCGCCGGGGATGTACGGGTACGCCCGGCCGCACTGTACAGCTCTTCCAGGCGCCCGGCCGCCTGGTCGAGCAGGACCGGCGAGTAGTCCCAGTCCTCGCCCCACGGCCGGTCCAGGATCATCAGCCGCACCGCCGCGGCGGGATGACGATCGAGAAGGTCGCGGACCAGCACCAGGTTTCCCGCGGACTTGGCCATCTTCGCTCCCCCGATCCGGACCGTCCCCGCGTGCAGCCAGGCGCGCGCGTAGGGACGGACACCGGTGAACGCCTCAGCCATCGCCGCATGGTAGGCATGATGCGGGAAACGCAGGTCGGCACCGCCCGCGTGAACGTCAACGGCGGCACCGAAAACCGACAGGGCCATGGCAGCGCACTCCGCGTGCCACCCCGGCCGCCCCTGCCCCCACGGCGAATCCCACGCCGGATGGTCCGGCTCGACGGCCTGCCAGACCGCGACGTCAAGCGGGTCGTCCTTGGCAGGGTCGTCCGGCCGGCCGCCGTACTCCGCCGACAGGCGCAGCGCCGCGTCTCGGCCGAGCCCCGACCCGAGGACGGCGGACTCCCCGCGGAAGTACACACTGCCGTGGCGAGTGTAGGCGGTGCCAACGGCCAGCAGGCCAGCGGCTAGGCGAATGACCTGATCGACGTAGCGGTGCGCCCTTGGTTCATGCTGAACGTCTCGCACGTCCAGCGCGGCCAGGTCCCGGTCGAAGTAGTACTGCTGAACCGCGGCGAACGCGTCGTACGGCTCCCCGGCCCGGTGCGCCGCCTCGTCAAGCACGTCATCGACGTCGGTGACGTTCCGGCATATCTCGGGTTCCACGGCGAGCAGGCGCAGCGTCCGGACCAGCGCATCCACCCAGACGAACGTGGCCGCGTGCCCCAGGTGCGTGACGTCGTACGGCGTTATCCCGCACGCGTAGATCCGCGCGCGGTCAAGGAACACCAAATTACGGCCGCCCAGTGTCAGGCCGCTGATCTCGGCGATTCCGGTGTCAGTCTGCGTCTCGTTCATGATCACAGTCTGGTCACCTCGGTTCCGCCGGTAAACCAGGGGTCCGTGATTCCAGACCCGGTGTGGCTATTCTCAAGACGTGGACTGGAACCTGTTCGGCTGCTCCCGTAAAGGGCACGTGACGTACGCGCCGGACGAACCGGAGCTGCGGGACCGGCTGATGGCCCCGACCGCGGGCGGAACGGCCTGGCGATGCCTGCGCTGCGGCGCGTTCGTAACCGAGGGGCAGCACAGCAGCGGGCCGGCCGCTGCGGCGCCGCTGATCCGCCGGGGCAAGGAACTCCGCAGTGAGCTGATCTTGCGTGCGTTCGCGGTAGAGCGGTTCCTCCGCTTTCTCGTCATCGGCGCCGCGGCCTACTTCGTGTGGCGGTTCAAGTTTGATGAGGCGGGCATCGAGCGCGCGTATAACAACGACCTGCCGGCTATCCGCGCCCTGTACCGGGACCTCGGCTTCGACGTTAATCGCTCCAGGCTGCTCGGGCTGATCCAGCACTCGTTCACGCTCACGCCGCGCACGCTTACCTTCCTGTCCGTCGGGCTTGCTGTTTACGCCCTCATCGAGCTGGTGGAAGGCGTCGGGCTGTGGCTCGGTAAGCGGTGGGGCGAGTACTTCGCCATGGTGGCGACCTCGGTCTTTCTCCCGTATGAGGTCTACGACCTGACCGTGAAGATCACCTGGCTGCGGCTCGCCGCGCTCGTGATCAACCTCCTGCTCGTCATCTACCTGATCTGGACAAAGCGGCTGCTTGGCGTTCGCGGCGGCAAGGCAGCCTACGAAGCAAGGTTGCGCGGCGAGTCCGTCGTCGAGGTGGAGCAGGCCGCGCTCGCCGCGGCATCCCCCGGCCAGCCCCGCCCGAACGCTCAACCTGACCGGCCACCGGGCCTTCCTGGCCGCGGCCGGAGCGACCGCGCCTCCTCCTTAAGAAGGAGGCGCTGCGCGGCGCGGTGCCTCCTTTCCTCCGTTCGGCCGAGGCGGGCGGGCCCGGACGGTCCGTAGCGTCGTTGACATGAACGAGCGGAGCAGTCGCGTCATCGAGGCGCGATCACTCACGAAGGTGTTCGGCGGTAAGGCCGCGGTCGACGGGATTGACTTTCAGGTCAAGCCCGGACTGGTCACCGGGTTCCTCGGGCCGAATGGCGCCGGCAAGTCGACGACGATGCGAATGATCCTCGGGCTCGACCTGCCGACCTCCGGCACGGTGACCGTCAACGGGCTCCGCTACCAGGGCAGGGTCTGGCCGCTGCACGAGGTCGGCGCCCTGCTGGATGCGCGCGCCGTGCACCCGGGCCGCTCGGCGTACAACCACCTGCACAGCCTCGCCGCGGCCAACGGCATCGCCCGCAAGCGGGTCGATACGGTGCTTGAGCAGGTCGGGCTGGCGTCGGTGGCGCGCAAGCGGGCCGGCGGCTTCTCCCTGGGCATGTACCAGCGGCTCGGCATCGCGGGAGCACTGCTCGGCGATCCGGGCACGTTGCTGTTCGACGAACCGGTCAACGGGCTCGACCCGGAGGGGATCATCTGGATCAGGACGCTCATGCGCTCCTTGGCTGCGGAGGGCCGCACCGTCCTGGTCTCCAGCCACCTGATGAGCGAGATGGCGCTGACAGCGGACCAGCTGCTGGTGATCGGCCGGGGCCGGATGATCGCGGACCTGCCGATGTCGGAGCTGATGGCCCGGCACTCCGGCGAGCGGGTCGAGGTCCGCTCCGCCGACCCGCAGCGGATGGCCGCGGACCTGCGCGCCGCCGGCGCGAGGGTCACGCTGGAGCCCGACGGGACGCTCGGCGTGGCCGGGCTCGGGTCGAGGCAGATCGGCGAGCTGGCCGCTGAGCGCGGCCACGTGCTGCATCAGCTGCGTGACGTGACCGCGTCGCTCGAGGAGGCTTACTTCCAGCTGACCGGCGAGAGCGTCGAGTACCGGGCCGCGGCCGCAGTGACATCAGGAGCGGCGGCGTGAGCGCGCAGGCGGGCACGGTCCCGCGCGGAGGAAGCCTGCTGTATTCGCGCCTGCGGGCCACCGCGCGCAGCGAATGGATCAAGTTCCGCTCGGTGCGCTCCGGCCCGGTCGCCCTGGGGCTCACCGCGCTGACCGTGATGCTGGGCGCCTGGCTGCTCGGCACCAGTAACCGCGGCAGCTACCTGGCCGCGTCGCCGGCCGGCCAGGCCGCGTTCGACCCCGTCTTCACGGTCTTGCAGGGGATCGAGCTGGCGCAGCTGTTCGTCGGCGCGCTCGGTGTGATCACCGTGACCGGCGAGTACGCCAGCGGCCTGATCCGCGCCACGTTCGCGGCCACGCCGCAGCGCGCCCAGGTGCTCGCGATGAAGGCGCTGGTGTTCACGGCGGTCGTCTGGGCCTGCTGCACGGCCATGTCATTCGCGGGGTTCTTCCTCGGGCAGAGCGCGCTCTCCCCGGCCAAGCACGCGGGGCTTGGCGATCCGGGCGTGCTGGCGGCGGTGCTTGGCGGTGGCCTGTACCTCACCTTCGTCGGCCTGCTCGGCATGTTCACCGGTGTCCTGGTGCGGCGCACGCCCGGCGCCCTGGCCGCCCTCTTCGGCCTCCTGCTCGTCCTGCCGCTTGTGTTCCACCAGATTCCGGGCAAGATCACCATGAACCTGCGCGAGTACCTGCCCGACGCCGGCCAACAGGCCTACACGCTGGCGCACAGCGGCGCGTACCTGCTCGGGCCCTGGCAGGGACTCGGCGTCCTTACCGCCTACGTCGCGGTCGCCGCGGTCGCCGCGGTGGCACTCATCCTGCGGAGGGACGCGTGATGTACCGTGCATCGGCCGCCCCGGGTGCGGGCGCGCCGCCTGCCCCGCCCGCTCCGCCCGCCGCGTACCGCCGGGCGCAGGCCGCGCTAGCCACCGAATGGATCAAGCTGCGGTCGCTGCGTTCCATGCTCCTGGCGCCGCTGCTTGGCGCGGTCGCGTCCGTCGGGGTAGCGGACTCGGCGGTCCGCGCCAACGCGACGGGCTGGGCGCGGCTCGATGCGGTGCAGCAGGCCCGGTTCGACCCGCTCGCCGTCAACTTCAACTTCGTGATCATCGGCGTTCTCCTCTTCGGCGTGCTCGGCGCCCTCGTCGCCACGAACGAGTACGGCAGCGGCCTGATCCGCACGACCCTCGCGGCGACGCCGCAGCGCGGCCTGGTGCTGGCCGCGAAGGCGGTCCTGGCCGGCCTGGCCGCGTTCGCGCTGGCGGTGGTGATCACCTTCGCGGCGTTCTTTACCGGTCAGGCCGTACTCTCCGGCGCCCATGCGCCGCACGTCTCCCTCGGTGATCATCACGTGCTCCTCCACCTGCTGGGCAACGTCTGCTACCTGACGGCGGCCTGCCTGATCGGCTTGTTCACCGGCGTCCTGGTGCGCAGCGCCGCTGCGGCGATCATCGGCATGTTCGGGCTCCTGCTGGTGCTGCCGGTGCTGGCCGACCGGGTCACGCCGGATGCGGTGACGCGGGCTACCGTTCCGTATCTCCCCTTCAACCTCGGCGATGAGATGTTGCACCACCACACGGGCCTCAGCCCGGGCGTCGCCGTGGCCGGGCTCGCGGCATGGGTCCTCGTCCTGGCTGCCGCCGCGGCATTCTCGCTGCGCGTCCGCGACGCGTGACGCGCCAGGCCTCCCGTTAGCGGGCATGATGGTTGCTGTGCGGGTGTGGAGACCGGGGCGGCTTGCGGTGGACGCGGCCGTCAGCGCGGCGGCGGCGCTCGCCACCGCCCACGGGTCCTGGTCCAGCGTCGCCGCATGGCTGCCCCACCGCGTCATCGTGCCGCTCGCGCTCGGGCAGGGGCTCCTCCTGCTCGCCCGGCGGCGGGCACCGATGGCGGTGCTCGCCGGCACGACGCTGCCCGGCGTGTTCATGCTCACCGTCGGCTACCCGAATGGCTCGGCCATCTCCGCCCCGTGCTGCGCCGCCTACGCCCTCGCCATGTACGGACGGCACGCCAGCGGGGCCGAGCTCGCGGGAACGCTGCGAAGCGCGGTCGCGGTGCTAGCCACCTCGGTCGCGCTGGCCGTGGCTGCCCTGGCTCCTGGTGCGCGCGGCAACCCCGGAGCCTGGGGCGCGTTCACGCTCGGGGCGCTGACCGCGGCGAGCTGGGTGCTGGGGTATGCGCTCCGCACGCGGCGCGACTTCGTGGCGGAGCTGAGAGACCGCGCGGCGCGGCTGGAAGCGGAGGAGGGCGAGCGGGCCGCGCGGGCGGTCGTCGATGAGCGGCTGCGCATCGCCCGCGAGCTGCACGACGTCATCGGCCACTCGATCAGCCTGATCACCGTCCAGTCGGAGGCCGCGGCCCGCGCTGCCCGGTCGGACCCGGACGCGGTCCCTGCCTACCTGGGCAGGATCTCGGCCGCGAGCCGGCAGGCGCTCGCGGAGATGCGCGGCGTGCTGGCCCTGCTGCGCCCGGACACCGCGGCTGAGCTGAGCCCGCAGCCCGGGCTCGAGCAGGTGAGCGAGCTCGTCGCGAGCCTGCGCGCGGGCGGCCTGGAGACGCGGCTCGAGGTGGAGCCCATGCACCTGCCGCCCGGCATAGCGCTGGCGGTCTACCGGATCGTGCAGGAGTCGCTGACCAATGTCCTCAAGCACGCCGGGGCCGGCGCGAAGGCCGGCGTCACCATCATCCGGAGCGCTGGAACGGTGCGGGTCTCGGTCGACGACGACGGCGCGGGACCCAGCGGCCAGGCCTCGACCACGGCACACGGGATCGTCGGGATGCGCGAGCGGGCAGCCGCGTACGGCGGGACCCTGCGCACCGGCGCCCGGCCGGGCGGCGGGTTCGAGGTCGAGGCATCGATCCCGCTGCCCGGGCAGGACGCGCCATGAACATCAAGGTCCTGATCGCCGATGACCAGGCGCTGATCCGCTCGGGCCTGCGCGCCATCATCGAGTCCGAGCCGGGCATGGAGGTCATCGGCGAGGCCGGCGACGGCGCCGAAGCGGTGGAGGCGGTGCGGCGGCTGCGCCCGGACGTGGCGCTGATGGACATCCGGATGCCGCGCCTGGACGGCGTCGCGGCCACCAGCGCGCTGCTTCGCGGCGCCGCCCCGGTGCCCACCAAGATCCTGATCCTGACCACCTTCGCCCTCGACGCGTACGTCACCGGGGCGCTGCGCGCCGGCGCGTCCGGCTTCCTGCTGAAAGAGGCGACCGCCGACCAGCTGACCGAGGCGGTGCGGGTGGTCGCCGCGGGCGAGGCCATCCTCGCGCCGTCGGTGACCAGGAAACTGCTGGAGCTGATGGCCGGGGACTCGCCCGGGGACGGCGGACGACAGATCCGGGAGCTGCTGTCCGCCCGCGAGGTCGACGTGCTGCTGCTGGTCGCCCGCGGGCTGTCCAACGCCGAGATCGGCGCGACGCTCCGCCTAGCCGAGACCACGGTGAAAAGCCACGTGCAGAGCCTGCTGGGCAAGCTCGGCGTGCGCGACCGCCTCCAGGCCGCGGTCGCCGCCTACGATGCCGGGCTGGTGCGGCCGCGCGGGTACTGATCAGTCCGGCAGCGTCGCCTCGACCAGCCAGCCGCCGTGCGGGGTCGGTCCGGCGAGCAGCTGCCCGCCCAGCTCCTGCACGCGTTCGCGCAGGCCGGCCAGTCCGCGACCGGTGCCGGACAGGTCCGGTCGCTCCTGCACCGAACGGTCGCTCTCGACGCGGACGGTCAGGCCTCGCCCGGAGCCGTTGACCAGCACCCGAACGGCCGCACCGGGGGCATGGCGCAGGGCGTTGGTGAGGCTCTCCTGGACGACGCGGAAGGCGATGTGCGCCGTGCGGGCGGCTACGGCGTCGCGGTCTCCTTCGAACCGGCACGATACGTCCAGCCCGTTGCGGGCGGCCCTGGTCACGATTTCCTCAATCAGGGTCAAATCGGGGCGCTCGGCCTCTGTGCCGCCGAGCAGCTCAACCAGCCGGCGCAGGTCTTCCTGGCCTTGCCGGGCGGAGTCCGCGATGGCCGTGAAGGCCTGCCGGGCCTTGGCCGGGTCGTGGTCGACGAGACGTTGTCCCGCGGCGGCCTGGATGACCATGACGCTGATCGCGTGGCCGATGATGTCGTGCAGTTCACTGGCGATGCGGGCTCGCTCGTGCCGCAGGGCGATCTCCGCGAACAGCTCACGCTCCTCTTCGAGCTCGCGGCCACGGCGGGCGAGTTCGTCCACGGCCTCGCGGCGCAGCCTCAGGACCGTGCCGGCGAGGAAGCCGGGCACGCTGAACACCAGCACAGCGACCGGGCTGGTGGCCGGCAGGGTGAGCCAGAACCCGAGCAGGTAGACGCCAAGGCCGAGCGCGGCCACCCACGCCGCCCGGCCGGTCCAGGCGAGCGCGGCTACCGCCGCGAGGGCGGCCATGATGGTGGCCACCGCGGCATCCGGGAGCCAGGAACCCTCGTGGAGGAAGGCGGCTATCAGCCATAGCGTGCCGCCGAGGACTGCGATCAGCCGGGGATGGGTACGCCACCACACCAGCGTCAGTCCGCTTGCCAGCACCAATGCCGTGAAGGCGTTGCCGGCCACGCTGGCCGGCCAGCCGTGCGCCGCGGTCGGCAGCGCGACCAGGAGGAGGATCAGCAGAGCGATCCCCGCCTTCTCGAACCGCTGCACGGCCGCCACCGACGTCAGCCGAGCACGGGCAAGCGGGCTACCGCGCCGGCCTGGCCCCGGGCGATCTTCACATCGAGCGTGCCGCCGAGCAGGCGGGCGCGTTCCCTGGCCCGGGCGATGACCTCCTTCACCTCGGCGCTCTTGCTGACCGGCCCGGTCACGCGGATCTCCAGGGCCGTTTCGTCGAAGCGCACCGCGACAGCGATCGGCGCATCCGGACGGTCGGCGAGAGCGGCGATCAGGTGCTCAACGATGCGGTAGGCCGACAGCTCTACGCTGGCCGGCAGTGACCGCGGGTCGCCGGTCACCGTTAGCCGCGCGCGCGCCGGCTGGTGCTGGGCCAGCAGCGCGTTGAGATGCGCAACGGTGGGGGCGGGTGCCAGGGCCGCATCGCCCCCGCGCAGCAGGCCGACGATCTCGCGCATGTCGTCCAGCGTGCGGCGGCTGCCTGTCTCGATCGATTCCAGCAGTGCCTTCGCCTGCTCCGGAACCAGCCCGTCGGCGGACTCGGCCGCCGTGGTCAGCTGCGTGAGGCGCTCCTGGAGCAGGCCGTCGAGCCGGCCGCACAGTTGCGCCCGGTCATCGGTGATCGCCAGGGCCGACCGCTCGTCACGCAGCCGCCGCAGTTCGACGTCCCGGGCTTTGAGTTCCAGCCGCAGGGCGGCCCGGTGGCGGGCGGCCCGGCCGATCACGAAAACGATCAGGATGACCGGCACGCACGGGCCGATCACCTTCGGGCCGGTAGTCGCGTCGGCCACGACGACCGCGAAGGCCAGCACGGCGCTGAGCGCGGCGGCTATCCACGCCTTCGCTCGTTCATAGGTCAGCGCCCCGAGGAAGGCGAGCGCGAAGGCGAGCGGGAGCCCGGCGCCGCACCGGGTCACCCACCCGAACAGGACGTCGTGCAGTGCCATGACCACGATCGCGGCAGTGGTGACGACGAGGACGCCGCGCCGCCACCACAGTGCCAGGACCGTAGCGGCGGCGAACACCGGGATCATCCACGGCGAATGGGAGCTCATCACGTGGGCCATCGATCCCCCGGCGACTTCCTTGGCCACCTGGGCGTCGGTCACCCGCACGTCGAGCACCATCAGGACCAGGCCCAGCGCGGTAAGGATCCCGGCGAGAACGTAGTCGCCGGCCTTGATGCCGCGGAATGCCTCGCTCATCGCCGCACCTCGTCCCCCGAGCGCCTCAAGCCGAAGTGCCGGCCGACACGGCCGCGGCAGCGACGGCAGCGGGCTGCTTCCTGTTCACCCTAGCTTGCACCAGCCGGCCGGTCCCGTAGAAGAGCGCGCAGCCAGGAATGGCGATCGGCAGGGCACCGGTCATGGTACTGATCGAGGCGTCCCTGGCCAAGGTCACGACCAGCAGGACCAGGATGAGCGCGAGGGCGAGCAGGTGCCTTCGCCAGCCGACGGCGAACCGGGCCACCGCGTAGCAGAGCGCGAACGACAGCGGGATCACCACGCCGCAGCGGGTGTTCCAGCCGAACAGGGCCACATGCACGGCCGCGGCGACCGCGGTTATGCCGGTGACCGCAAGGATGTTGCGCCGGCGCCACAAGACCGGCACCGTTACGGCCAGGAAAACTGGCAGCATCGCTGCCGTGGTGGTCGACTGCGGGTGCGGCAGCCCGTGCGCGCGGGCGGTGATGTCCAGGTACATCATGAGTACGCCGGCCGCAGTGGCCAGGGCGGCGAGGGCGTAATCGAGCGGGCGCAGTCCCTTGAAGATGGCGTTCACTGGTCTCCCTTTCCAGCGCGGGAATCGATGCCACCGACCGTAGGAACCGGGCCGGGTAGCCATCGTCCTGCGTAAGGACGATGTTTCTGCCCTGGCTCGTCCTCAGGGATGACAGCGATCGGCACCGGGACGGCAGAATGGTCAGCATGTCCGCGAAGATCCGGGTACTGCTCGCCGACGACCAGACCCTTGTCCGCACCGGGTTCCGGGTGATCCTGGAGGCCGAGGGAGACATTGAGGTGGTCGCCGAGGCCGACACCGGCCATGAGGCGATCCGCCAGGCTCAGCTGGCGAAGCCCGACGTGGTCCTGATGGACATCCGGATGCCCGCGCTCGACGGCCTTTCCGCCACGGAACAGATCCTGCGGCACGCCAACCCGCCCACGATCGTCGTCCTGACCACCTTCGACCAGAACGAGTACGTCTACCGGGCGCTGCGCGCCGGGGCGGCCGGGTTCCTGCTCAAGGACGCCCCGTCTACCCGGCTGATCGCCGCCGTGCGCGCCGCCGCCACCGGCGACTCCCTCATCGACCCGGCCATCACTCGCCGCCTGGTCGAGCGCTTTGCCGAGCCCGCGCCGCCGCAGCGGCTCCCGAAGGAGCTTGCGTCTCTCACCGACCGGGAGCTCGACGTGCTGCGGCTGCTCGCCCGGGGACTAGCTAACGCCGAGATAGCCGCGGAACTCGTCGTGGCGGAGACCACGGTCAAGACCCACGTCGCCCGGATCCTGGCCAAGCTCGGCCTCCGCGACCGGGTGCAGGCGGTGGTGCTCGCGTACGAGACCGGATTCGTCACCCGGGGCCACGGCAGCTGACTTTCACTGCTGCCTGGGGGTTCGGGCGGTTCCGCGAGAGGCTGTCACCCGCCGCGACCGGACTCGAGGAACGCGATCAGGCCTGCCGCGATTGCCCTGGCAGCCGTCGCCTGCCAGCCAGGGGAGGTGACTAGCGCCGCGTCCTGGGCGTTGCGCATGTTGGCGCACTCGATGAAGACCTTCGGGATGGTGGAAAGGTTGGTCCCGGCAAGATCGTCGCGCGGCTGGATTCCGTCGGTTCCGTCGTAGGAGCTGACGGGTTCGCCAGTCCCCGCGGCGAAGGCGGTCCGCAGGTCGGCGGCCAGCCTGGCGGATGGGGCGATGATGGCGTCGTTGATACCGTCGGCGACCGGTTCCAGGACGGCGAATCCCCGGCCGCCAGGTGGTCCGCCGTCGGCATGGATGGAAACGGCCGCGTCGGCGTGGGCGTTGTTGCCGATAGCGGCTCGCTCGGTGACACACGGCCCGACCCCGTCGTTCGTGGTCCGGGTGAGTACGACGGTTGCTCCCGCGGCACGCAAGTCGGCCTGCAGGTAGCGGGCGACGTTCCAGTTGAACGCTGCTTCGGGGTAGCCGGAGGTGGTCTGCGCCCCGGTGGTGTCGCACGCTTCCGTTTCGCGGCCGTTCCAGATCAGCTTGCTGATCACCGTCGGCGCACCCGCGTTCCCGCCGTTGTGCCCAGGGTCGATGACGATGACCTTGCCGTCGAGGATCCCCTTCGCGGCCGACGGCGCCTGGCCGCTGGACGCGGGCGGAGCCGCCCGGGTGCTCGCGCTTGATACCGCCGGCTGGCTGGTGGTCGAGGCGGGTGCCCCCGCGCCGCAGGCGGTGAGCGCCGCGGTGAGAGCTACCGCCAGGGCCGGCCGTGTCCAGCGCATCAGAACTCGGTGGCGGAGTAGGTCCGCTGCCCGTAACGGGGTGCCAGCGGGTTCCAGATGAGCACGAAGGCTTTCTTGGCGGCGGTCGCCCTCGCGGAGGCCTCCTGTCCGGCCGCGAAGTTCGGGTCCTGGCTCGGATCCGAACCGCACGGACTGCCCGCGACGGCGAAGTCAGCCATCCAGTCCTGGTAGTGCCGGTCGGCATTGACCGACTCCCGCATCGCGCTGGTCAAGGTGCTGATCATCTGCGCTCCGCTGGGCAAGTCGGCGGGCGAGAGGCCTTGGAGCTCGAACACGATACGCTGCCGCGCGTTGACGGCTTGCTGCATGGCTGCCTGTCCGGTCGAGGGGCTCACCGCGCAGGACCGGACCCTGTCGATGGCGGGCTGGACGGTCGGCCGCACCGCGGCGCTCTGGGCTAGGTAAGAGGCGAGTGCCGTCATGGTCACCGCGCCCGGCGGGCGAGCGGTAGCGGTAGGACCGGTCGGCTGGGAGCTAGCTGAGGTCGGCTGGGAGCTAGCTGAGGCAGGCGGGGAACTGCGTGACGCGGCCGGGCTGCCGCCGAGGTAACCCGCCCGCCAGGCCAGCAAGACTGCCACTGCGGCGACCACGAGAACCGTGGCGAAGCCGGCCAGCCAAGCCCAGCGGGCCGGCTGGCGGCGCGGTGCGGTTGTCGGCCCGCCCGGCCCTGGGTAGGCGGGACGCCACGGCGTGACGGTGGCCGTCGGCTCCCATGTCTGATTACCGTCCCGGCGCTGGCCAGGTACCGCGTCCCTACGGGTAGCGGCGGCCGGTGCCGTCCGGGCCGGTGCTGGCACCGGGGCGCGCGGGAGCGGGACAGTGAGTTTCGCCGGCTGTGTTGCCGTCGGCAGCGGGGTGCCGAGTTCCGCCAGCAGCCGGGACGCCGTAGGCCGGCTCAGGGGGTTCTTGGCCAGGCAGCGCTCGACAAGATGCCTGATTTCGGCGGGCACGTCATGCGTATCCGGGTCCTTGTTGACCACCCGGAACAGCAGTTCGACGGTGGTGCCCTCGCCGAATGGCCCGTGGCCGGTGGCCGCGAAGGCCAGGACCGCGCCCAGGCTGAAGATGTCGCTCGGCGGGCCAACCTCATGACCCGCCGCCTGCTCGGGGGACATGAACCCAGGAGAGCCGAGCACCATGCCGGTACAAGTCAGGGAGCTCATTCCAGCCGACTGGGAGATCCCGAAATCGATCAGCCGGGGTCCGTCATCTGCCAGGATGACGTTCGATGGCTTCAGGTCACGGTGCACTATGCCGGCGGAGTGAATCGCCTGCAGGCCCTCGGCCAGGCCGGCTGCGAGCGTCAGCACGGACGTGGCAGGCAGCGGACCGCCGCGGGCTACCGCGTCGGCAAGCGACGGCCCCGGTATGTACGTCGTCGCTAGCCACGGCACTGGCCCGTCCATGTCCGCGTCCACGACTGGCGCGGTGAAGATACCGTTCACCTTCCGCGCGGCGGCCACTTCGCGGGCGAACCGGGTCCGGAAGTTCGGGTCGTCAGCCAGTTCCTCCCTGATCGCCTTGATCGCGACATGGTGGCCGCCAGTCGACCGGCCCAGGTAGACACACCCCATGCCGCCGGCACCAAGCCGCTTTTCCAGCCAGTACGGCCCTATCCGCCTGGGGTCGTCTGAATGCAGCTCATCCAACTCGCCCACCCCCTTGCGCGAGTTGCACGCCTCCGTATCCAGGGGACCTGCGCGCGATATCCCGGGACAAGAGGCGAAGGTCACCTCCAGGAGGCGCAGTCGGCTGGCTTCGCCTGGGTCTTTAGGCCGCTGTGACTCGCCTTCGGCGGGCATGGGTGCACCGGGGCTGATCACGGGGCTGCGCAGCACGTACAAGGTCAGAAGCTACCGCCGCTGAAGTCATCGCCACCGAAGTTGTCGCCGCCCCCGAAATCCCCGCCACCGAAATCGCCGCCGAGGTCCCCGCCGCCGAAGCTGTCGCCTCCGCCACCGAGGTCCCCGCCACCGAAGTCGCCGCCGCCGGAATCGCCGCCTCTTCCGAAGTCGCCGTCGAAGTCACCGCCGGGGTAGTCACCGTAGCCGTAGCCGTAGCCGTTGATGATAACCGGCGGCGTGGCGAGTGCCTCCCCGAGCAGGAAGCCGGTGAGCATGGGCCCGCCGTAGCCGAAGCCGCCCCAGTAGGCCGGCGCGAAACCGGAGTTCACGTACGCGACGCGGCTGCCGGAGCGGTCCTGGACGGTACGCATCTGCGGCTGGTCGCCGCGGTTGACGATCCGCTCACAGTCGACGCAGACCGCGACGTCGCGGCTGGGACCGCCATCCGGCGGGGCCCACGAGACGTCCGCGACCGACATGCCGTGCCGCGGGTCGAAGAAGCACATCGGGCGCCGGCCGGGCTTGGGCTGGCCGTGCGCGACGGCTACGGCGCAGGCGAGGCGGTACCGGCCCTCGGCGATAGACCGGCTGACCGCGCCCATGTCCGCGGGGCCGCGCGCCGCGTCGAGGGCACGCGTCCCCCGCTCGTAGGCGTCAAGCGCCGCGGCCTGCTCGGCGACCGCATCCCGGCTGCTCGCGATCGACACGTCGTTGCCGTGGTCGGTGATCGCCTGGTTCAGTGCGATCAGGTCCTCTTGGGCGACCGCCCTGGCCTCGGCGAGCTGCTCGTCCCGCTGGCGCCGCAGGCGCTGGCGCCGGGGGCGCAGGAACAAGAAGAAGCCGGCGAGCGCGGCCACGATGACGACGCCGACGGCGATCAGGGCGCCGCTGACGCCATGTGCGGGCGGCGCGGACGGGGCAGTGCCCGTGCCGTTGCCGTTCGCCGGCGAGCCCGCCTGCTGCTTGACATCCTGGACGAACTCCTGCAGCGCCGCGAAGATGTTCCCGTCCGCCTTGTGCTGGCTGACCACCGTGGTGGCGATGCTCGCGGCGCCGCCCGACGGCAGCATGCCCCGGTTGTACGCGCCGAAATGCCGCTGCCCGCTGTCCAGGAACCCGACGACGAACTGGCTCCGGATGCCGCTCAGGCTGGAGATGAGCTGCTGCATGGCGGCGTCGTAGCCACTGGCCCCGGCGGCCGCGACGACCAGGTAGACGTCGGCGCCCCCGATCTGCTGCTCCAGTTCCGCCTGCCGGCTGGCGGTAACGAGGGCGCGGCCGTCGGCGCTCACGCACACGTGCTGCCTGGCCAGGCACTGCGGGAGCGTGCTGGCCCGCGCCGGGACGTGGCTCCCCCCGGCCAGGACAAAGCTGAGCAGCACCGGGCCGATCATGACGGCGAGCAGTCTTCGCATCTGCCCCCCTCCTCTTGCATGGTGATGACAACCCTATCCGCGCCCGCGCCAGCCGCTGAGGGTCCGCAGGTCGCGGCCGTGGATGGGGAAGGTGATGGTGCGCTCGGCGAGGTGTTCCGTGTGATAGCTGAGCCACGCGCAGACGCCCGCCAGCGGCAGCTCGATGACCACCGCCAGCACGATGGCTTGCGGGACCTGATGCCGCGGCGAGGTCATGATGTCGAACCAGGCGTCGACCACGAGCAGCGTCGCCGCCGCGGCCGCGCTGATGGCCAGGTAGCGCGAGCGGCGGAGGGCGAAGAACCCGGTGGCGCCGAGCGCGATGAGCTCCAGCACGTCGAACCCCGCCCAGGCGATGTTGTAATGCGGCGAGAGCTGGCGGGACGGAAGCGAGTACCCCAGGTAGATGGTCCACGGGATCATCACCAGGGAACACAGTACGAAAGCTGGTCCTGCCCACCGGACTATCCGGCTGTCGTCGGCCGGCAGGGAGCTTTCCGGCTCTTCGGTGGGCCTGGCCATAGCGCCTCAGCGTACCGTCAGACGGGCAGCCCGCCACTGCGTCAAGCAGACTCTGGAGGCATCCGCAGCTGCAAGGCACCTGGCTCGGCGACGACCGTGAGCCGACGGGTCGATCCCATGAGCTCACCATCCAGCTCCCACGGCTGCTCGTGGCCTAGCGTCACCTCCAGCCGGCTGAACTGGATGCGGTAGATGCGGCCATAAGCCGGGCGTCGCAGCAGGATGTCCATCGTCACCGCCAGCCATCCGGCCAGTCCGCCGACGGTGAGCACGACCGCGTCCAGCAAGCCGTCGTCAGGCCGCGCGTCCGGCAGCAGCGGGAGCCCGCCGCGCAGCCAGCCCACGTTGCCGACGATGAGCGCGTTGGCCCGCATCCGCCGGGGCCGGCCGCCATCGGCGCTGACGGTCAGCCTCATCGGCCGGTCGCCCAGGTGACGGACCGCCGAGACCGCATAGGCGAGCCAGCCCAGCCGCTTCTTGAGCGGATCGCTGGCGCCGGCCAGCATCCGGGCGTCCAGGCCTATGCCCGCCATCACCACGAACAGCGTTCCCTGCACCCGGCCCGCGTCAATCGGCTGCTGCACGCCGCCGAGCGCGACCCCGAGGGCCTCATCGAGGCCCATCGGCAGGCCGACATTGCGCGCTAGCAGGTTGCCGGTCCCCATCGGGATGATTGCCAGCGGCACCCCGGTGCCGGTGACGCCTTCCGCGCACGCGGTGACCGTCCCGTCGCCGCCGCACGCGAGCACGAGGTCCACCCCGTCGGATACCGCCGACTTAGCCTGGCCCAGGCCGGGGTCGTCCGGCGTCGTCTCCAGCCAGAGCGGCTCGTCCCAGCCGTAAGCGTCCATCGCCTTGCGGACAGACGCGCGGAAAGCCTCGCCGTCATCCAGCTTCGTCGGGTTCACTACAACGGCGGCACGGCTCACTGGCGCATCAGTCCTCACACGTCCGGCACTCGGCAACCACTGTGCTGCCTACCGTAACGTGCTCGCGCTGCCCGGACGCTTCTCCCCGGCCACTCGGTGCGACGTGCCCGGCGCCGCGGACGCTGAGACACCGAAATTTGGCGGCGCCGCTGGTCACCGACTCATCGCCGGAGCTGAGCCCGAGACAGTGGCCGCGCCCACCAGGGCGAGGCCTGCTTTGGCAACCGCCGGCCTCGTGCTCTTCCCGGCCGGCCCGCGCGCCGGGAACATAACCGGCGCCGACCTGATCATCGACGGCGGACTGAAAACGACCTTGTGAAACTGCACGCCTCCGTTCGGACGCGACTCACAACGGAACGCCAGGCCGCTGCCAGAACTCGTCCGGCAGGCCGGCCACCTCGCGGCCGGACCGTTCCAGGTACGCGGCCCACGGCAGCATGCGCTGGAAGACCGGCTCACCGCCGTCGGCGAACTGGCGGATCACCGCGACGTTGCGCTCGACCCGCCCGATGATCGCGTCGCGGATCGCGGATCGGTCGCCAGCGTAGCCGTACGCGTCCAGCAGGAGATGGAACCGCCGGAGCCGGCCGGCCGCGTCACCGAATCCGGCTGGCTCGGCGATCTCCGCCGTCAGCAACGGCACCCAGGTCAGCGCCGAGAACACCAGGTCACCTTCGGGCTGGGACGGGCTGGCGGTGTCCCAGTCGACGAAGCCGACCAGAGCGCCGCCCGCCCACACGGCGTTCCACGGCGACGCGTCCAGGTGAGCGATCACAAGTCCAGGCTGCCACGGCCGGCCCGTGAACCAGACGGCGTCCGCGGCAGGCCGGAACGCCGCGGTCGCGTCGTGCAGCCTCCGCAGCCACAAACCGACCTGCCGCAGCGCGTCGTCGGAGCGCAGCCAGTCCGGCCACGGCTGAGCCTCGCCCAGCGTCTGGCCCGGCAGGAACGTCAAGCGCTCGCGGCCCTGGTCGTCGAAGCCGCGGGCTCGCGGAGCGCCGTCGAAGCCGACGTCCTCCAGATGCCGCAGCACCGTGTGGACGGTCGCCGTCCACGGCTGCACGGGACGGCGGACTTCGCCGCCGACGAGCACGGCTCCGAAACTGCGCCCGCCGGGCAGCCGTCGTTCGGTCACCTCCTGGTTCTACCGCGATCAGACGTCCGCAGCGAACGAATATCCGGCTTCCCGGTCGGAGCCAAGACACAGCCGCGGCCCGGTCATTTTGGCCCCGATCGACCTAGTCGCCGCGATCCCGCGGACGCAGGCTAGGTACATGGACAAGCTGCGTACCTCGCCTGCCGACGCAATCAGCGACTTGCCCGACGGGGCGTCGATCGCCGTCTCCGGCTTCGGCCCGAGCGCCGGCGCGCCCTTCAGCCTGCTCGCCGCGCTGGACGAGCGCGGCACCAGGGATCTGTGCTTCGTCGGCAACACCATTCCGCCCGGCGCCCAGGCCCTGGTCGAGGCCGGACGCGTCCGGCACCTGATCGTCTCGTTCACGGCGAGAGCGGGCGGTTCGTCCCCCGCGGAGGAACTGATGCGGAAAGGCGAGGTGACCTTCGAGATGGTCCCGCAGGGCACGCTGGTGGAGCGCCTCCGGGCCGCTGGCGCTGGCCTCGGGGCCGTCTACACTCCGACGGGCCTGGGCACCCCGATCGCCGACGGCAAGGAGGTGCGGTACTTCGACGGCAAGCCCTACCTGCTCGAGACGGCGCTCCCGGTCGACTACGCGTTCATCGCCGGTCACCGGGCCGACCGCCTCGGCAACGTGGAGTTCCGCGGGGCCAACCAGCACTTCGGGCCCAGCTTCGCCAAGGCGGCGCGGGTGGCCATCGCGGAGGTCGACGAGGTCGTCGAACCGGGTGAGATCCCGGCGGAGCGGATCGGCCTGCCAGGCATCTTCGTCTCGCGGGTCGTCCGCAAGACCGTGGTCAACTCGCTGTCCAAGCACGGTCCGGCGCGCCGCGACCACGACGTTCCCCGCACCTACAACGGCAAGCCGGGGTGGACGCGCCGGCAGATGGCGGAACTGGCCGCGTCGCTCCTGCCCGAAGGCTCGTACGTCAACCTCGGGCTCGGCATACCGAGCTACCTGTCCTCGTACGCCGGTGACCGGCACCTCATCCTGCACGGTGAGAACGGGATCCTCGGCTACGGCGCGATCGTTCCCGACGACCAGACGTACCCGGACGTCTTCAACGCCAGCGGATACCCCGTGACCCCAAGCCCGGGTATCTCGTACTTCGACAGCGTGACCGCCTTCGAGATGGTGCGGGGCGGCCGGGTCGACGTCGTCGTCCTCGGCGCGTACCAGGTAGACGCCGAGGGCAGTTTCGCCAACTGGCAGACCGACGGCATGGTCGGCGGCGGCATCGGCGGCGCCATGGACCTGGTCGCGTCGGGCCGCACCGTCATGGTGATGATGGAGCACCGCGACAGCCGTGACCGGCCGAAGGTGGTGGAGCGCTGCAGCTACGCGCTCACCGGGAAGGCCTGCGTCGACCTCCTGGTGACCGATCTGGCGCAGTTCCGCCGCAAGGACGGGAGACTGGCAGTCGAGCAGGTCGCCCCTGGGTTCACGCGAGAGGAAGTGCTGGCGCTGACCGGCTTCGACGTTAGGTTGGTGACGGAACCTGAGTCGTGAGAGGAGGCCGGCGTGCCGTACGTCAACCGGGGCGAGGCGAAGATCTGGTACACCGAGCAGGGGACCGGGTTTCCCATGCTGACGCTGGCACCAGGCGGGATGCGCTCGAGCGTGCCGCTGTGGGAGAAGGCGGCGATCAACCCGCTGACGGCGTACGCCGGGCAGTACCGGATGATCGCGATGGACCAGCGCAACGCCGGGCAGTCCACCGGCCCGCTTGAGGCCGGCGACCCGTGGGGCGGCTACGCGGCCGACCAGCTCGCCGTCATGGATCACCTCGGCATCGACCAGTTCCTGGTGTTCGGCTGCTGCATCGGAGGCCCGTTCATTCTCAAGCTGCTCGAGGTCGCACCGGAACGAGTCGTCGCGGCCGTCCTCGAGCAGCCCGTCGGGATCGTCGCGAGCAACCGGGAGGTCTTTGACAACCTGTGGAAGCAGTGGGGTGAGGAGCTGATGAGCACCCGTGACGACCTCGGCAGCGACGAGATCGAGGCGTTCGCCACCACGATGTGGGCTCCCGGCTTCGCCGTCAGCGTGACCCGGGAGCAGGTGCGCTCCTTCCGCACGCCGATGCTCGTCCTGCCTGGAATCGATGAGTACCACCCGACCGAGACCGGCCGCGAGATCGCGGCCCTCGCGCCGGCTGCCGAGCTGTTCGAGCCGTGGAAGGACGCCGGGCACCTGCCGGCCGCCACCGAAGCGGTCGGCCGGTTCCTCCGCGACCACACGCCGCGCTAACCCAGGCGCGGCTGGCGGCCGAGGAATGCGACGAGCTCGTCGCCGGGGCAGGCGGGTCCGGACAGCTGTACCGGGCGGCCGAACAGCCCGGGCCGGGTATCTGGGGTAATGAGCAGCGGGGCGATGGGCAGCAGGACGCTCGCCAGGTCCGGCGGGACCGGCTGGCGGCCGCCGCACGCGACCCGGATATCCCAGCCGTGCACGGTGATCTCCACGGCTGCGGTCACCGCGACCATGTTCACGGTCAGCTCGCGGTCTCCGACGGTGACCCGGCGGTCAGCCGCCCCGGCCGCGCCGACGGCGTCCAGCAGTCCCGCCGCCCGGCCGCGCAGCCGCGTCACCGGGTCAGCCGTAGCGCGGTGACCACCCGGTACGACGCGGACGCGGCCGGCGGTAATCGCCGCGGCCAGCACCCCGATCGAGTCACTGAGATGATCGAGCAGCTCCGCCAAGACCCAGCCCGGGCACGGGGTGGGACGTGCCAGCAGTGGCGGGAGGACCAGGGCGGCGCCGGCCAGCGCGTAAGTCACCGCCGATCCGAGCAGCTCCGATGTGCCCGACGTGATCACGGAGGGGCCGCCAAGTCCCGGCTCGAACCTGGCCTGGCCCCGGAGACGAGGAGTTCCGGCGGCAAGCCGAACACCTTGAACAGGCCCAGGTCCTGGAAGGCGACGATCCGCGCGATGCCCGCCGGCGTGACCGTGGGCACCAAGATGGCGTGCGCCTGGTACGCCCCGTCCGGCTCGCGCTGGTAGACGGCGAACGCCTGCCCGCCGTTCGCCGTGACCGGGATCAGCCGGAGTCCTCCGGGCTCGGTGAAGAAGTGCGCCGCGATGAAAGCCGTCACTGCGGCCCGGCCGGTGAACCAGGTCAGTACCGGCGGCATCTCCAGCGCGACATCCGCGCGCAGCAGCCCGGCAATGGCGGAGGCGTCGGCGTTCTCGATGGCGGTGGCGAACTGGTCCAGGAGGGCCCGCCTGTCCGGCTCGGCTGTCTCGGACAGCTCGTCCTCGGCGGGCAGCGCCTCCGCGAGCTGCGCCCGGGCACGCCGCAGGCCGCTGTTGACCGCGGTGGTCGTCGTGCCAAGCAGTTCCGCCACCTCGGCGGCTGGCCACTCCAGCACGTCACGCAAGATGAGGATGGCGCGCTGCCGGGCGGACAGGTGCTGCAGCGCCGCGACGAAGGCGAGCCGGATACCCGCCCGCGACATGGTCACCGCGGCCGGATCGGTACCGTCGGCGGCCGCCACCATGCCGGGAAACGGCTGCAGCCACGGCACCTCAGCCCCTGCCGCCAGCGTGGCCTCCGGGTTCCCGGAAGGCGCACCCAGCCCTGAAGGGAGCGGCCGGCGACCGCGCCGTTCGATCGCGGTCAGGCACACGTTGGTCGCGATCCGGTACAGCCACGTCCGCACTGACGCACGGCCCTCGAACCGGTCATAAGACCGCCACGCCCGCAGGTACGTCTCCTGCACCAGGTCCTCGGCCTCTTCAGCCGAGCCAAGCATCCGGTAGCAGTGCGCCACCAGCTCAGCCCGGAACTGGCCGGTGAGGGTGGCGAATTCATCGCTGACCGTCATCTGCCGCCCCGCCATTCCTGGCGGCTGATGACCTCGTGCCCCGTCATCGCGTCCTCCTTCCTCCGGCGCGCTGGGCTCAGGCGGCGCGCCCGGTTGCGAGCGCCGCGTTCTGGCGCTCCATGGCCTTGACGGCACCCGTGCGCCATGCCTCCGCGATGGGTTGCGTCATGGGGTCGGGGAAGATGTCCTCTTCCCCGTTCTCCACTCCGTCGAAGATGGCCCGCGCCACGGACTCCGGCGACGCCTTCGGAATCTCGAAGCCGCGGGTCATGTCGGTGTCGGTGGGGCCGGTGAGGACCGCGTGCACCCGCACGCCGCGCCCCGCCAGCAGGGCACGCAGCGACTGCGTCAGGTTGAACGCGGCCGCCTTGGAGATCGCGTAGGCCGGGGTCAGCGGCAATGGGGCCAGGGCCATCACCGACACGTTGTTGACGATGGCGCCGGCCGACCTGGTCAGCAGCGGCAGGAACGCCTGGGTGACGCCCCAGGTGCCGAACAGGTTGACGGCCAGGCTCTGCTCGAGCGCAGCCCGCTCGCTGAGATCGTCGTAGAGAGCCACGCCCGCGTTGTTGATCAGCATGTCGAGTGACCCGACCTCCTCAACAGCGGCCCGGATCTGCGCGTCGCTGGTCACGTCCAGCAGCAGCGGCGTGACGCGCCGGTCGGGGTGGACCAGGGACCCTCGGGTACCGGCGTACACCCGCCGGGCGCCACGGGCCAGGGCCTCGGTGACCAGGGCCTGCCCGATGCCACGATTGGCCCCGGTCACCAGGACCGTCTTGCCGTAGATGCTCATCTCTGCTCCTCAGCTCGGCTGTGTTCTTCGGGGTGCCGCGCCGTGTGCCGGGCGGCCCGCTTATACAGACCAGCCAGGCTCCGCCGAGTCGCCGCGGAAGGCGTTAGCTTTTTGGTGCAGGAGGCCCTAGGCGGTCATACCGGGTTCTCCGCGTCCGCCCGGGCGATGGCGGCACGCAACTGCTCGGCCTGGACCTCGGGAGGGATGTCGCCGATCCACGCGCCCATGCCCGACTCGCTGCCGGCCTGGTACTTCAGCTTGTCCGCGCCGCGCCGCGGCGACATCAGCCGCAGGTGCAGCCGTGCGGTGTCGCGGTGCGAGCGCACGGGTGCCTGGTGCCACGCCGCGATGTAGGGTGTGGGCTCCGGGTAGAGCGCGTCGACGCCGCGCAGCAGCCGCAGGTACAACAGGGCGAGTTCGTCTCGCTGCGCGACGCTCGTGGCCGCGAAGTCCGCGACGTGCTCGTGCGGCACCATGTGCGCCTCGACCGGCCAGCGGGCGGCGAACGGCACGAACGCGGTCCAGTGGTCGCCGGCCAGCAGCACGCGCGACCCTTCTTGCTCGTACTTGAGGATATCGGCGAAGAGCGACGGGCCGTAGGAATCGAGCTGCGCCAGCAGCTGATGGGTGCGCGGCGTGATGTACGGGTAACCATAGATCTGGCCGTGCGGATGCTGGAGGGTCACGCCGATCTCGGCGCCGCGGTTCTCAAAGACGTACACCTGCCGCACACCGGGCAGGCATGACAGGGCCGCGGTGCGGTCGGCCCAGGCTTCGATGACGGTGCGGGCGCGGGAGCGGCTGATTGACCCGAAGGCGCCCTCCCGGGCAGGGCTGAAGCAGATCACCTCGCACCGGCCGTACGCCGGGACCACGCGGCCCAGGCCAGCGCCGTCGAGGACATGGCCGTCGAGGTACGCGGGATCCGCCTCGGCGGAGTCCGGGCCGGGTAGCCCGGGCCCGAAGGCGGGGGAGCGGTTCTCGAACACCGCGACGTCATAGTCCGACGGGATCTCCGACGGGTTGCCGGGCACCTGCGGGGCGAGCGGGTCCAGTCCGGCCGGCGGCATGACGACGCGGTTCTGCCGCGCGGTGGCCACGGCGATCCACTCCCCCGTCAGCGGGTCTAGCCGCATCTGAGCGGTCGGCGGCCGGGGATCCAGCTGGCGCGGATCGGAAGCCCGGTCCGGTGGCAGCGTCGTGTCAGCGTCATCGAAGTAGATGAGCTCTCGGCCGTCCGCCAGGGTGGAGACGCGCTTGGTGATCCCGGGCACTGTCGTGGGCCTTTCCCGAGGTCGCATGGCTAATCGAGGCTTAACATTCTCTGCCGTACGTTCATACGCCACGGCTGCAAAGTTGGTCAACTTCTACCAGACTTTACCGTGCGACGCCTCCCTGGACGGCAAGGGCTGACCTTGCGGGGTCCTGACGCGGGTTCAGCGGGGGCGATCCGGCGCGCAAATGCGCGGGAGATAACAGCTCGGTAAGCCCTTATGAGCGGATCTTGACAGCATCGTGTGCTGTGTTGAGATGATCTTGTCAGCTCTCGTTAACCACGCCGAGGGATTCCGAAAAGGCGGCAGCACCTGCAAGGAGTGGCAATGAAGCGCACGTCCTCCCCCGAAGATCTTCAATTCAGCCGACGCGCCGCCCTCAAGGGACTGGCCGCGGCCGCCGGACTGGTCACCGTCCCCGGTGCCCTCGCCGCCTGCAGCTCAAGCACGAGCAGCGCCGGAGGCGGCAGCTCGTCGGCGTCCGCCGCGACGAGCGGCGGCACCATCAGCTTCGGCTCGAACTACTCCGACCCCGCGCCGAAGCAGGCCTTCGCGGCCCTGGTAGCCAACGCCAAGAAGGCCACGGGCGTAAGCATCTCGGTTAACACCGTCGACCACAACACCTTTCAGAATGACATCACGTCCTACCTGCAAGGAACGCCGAATGACCTCGCCACCTGGTTCGCCGGGTACCGGATGCAGTACTTCGCGGCGCAGGGGCTGCTCTCGCCGATCGACGACGTGTGGGACAAGATCGGCGGTAACTTCAGCGACGCGGTGAAGTCGCTGTGCAAGGGCGCGGACGGTCACTATTACTTCGTGCCGATCTACAACTACCCGTGGGTGGTCTTCTACAACAAGAGCACCTTCACGCAGAAGGGCTACACCGTCCCCGCGACGTGGGACGACCTGATGACCCTGGCCAAGAAGATGAAGTCTGACGGCCTGATCCCGTTCGCCTTCGCCGACAAGGACCAGTGGCCCGCGCTCGGCATGTTCGACATCCTGAACCTGCGCATCAACGGCTTCGACTACCACATCAAGCTGATGCACAACCAGGCGTCCTACACGGACCCGCAGGTCACCGACGTGTTCAACCACTGGAGCGAGCTCATGCCCTACCTGCAGAGCGGCGCGGCCGGCCGCATCTGGCAGGACGGGGTGAAGGTCCTGGAGGCCAAGCAGGCGGGCATGATGTTCCAGGGCACCAACCAGATCGCCGCCCAGTACGTCACCGACGGCAAGAAACTGGACGACCTGGCCTTCTTCCCGTTCCCCGCCATCAACCCGAGCTTCGGCCAGGACTCCATCGACGCGCCGATGGACGGCTTCATCCTGCCGGCCAAGGCCAAGAACAAGGACGCGGCCAAGCAGGTGCTCGAGTACATCGGCACCGGCGCCGCCGAGGCGAGCTACCTCAAGTACGACCAGTGGGACGTGGCGGTGGCCACCGGCGCCCAGGTGCCGACCTACAACGCCATCCAGACCGCTTCCGTGCAAGTGATGGCGAACCTCAAGGGCGTCGCGCAGTTCGGCGACCGGGACACCGCGCCGCCGATGGCGACGGCCCTGGAGACGGCGATCCTGAAGTTCATCGCCAACCCCGCCCCGTCCGGCATCAAGCCGATGCAAGCCAGCCTGGCCAGTCAGGCGAAGTCCATCTTTGGCTAACGATGCGAACGGGACGCCAGTCGTGACCCAAGATGTGGCCCGCCGGGCTCCGTCCCGGCGGGAAGAGCAGGCGCCAGCTCGCCGCCGCAGGCGGTCCGGCCGCCGTTTTTCCCGCCGGGACATCCTGGTCGCCATGGCGATGCTCGCCATTCCCGTCCTGGCCGACATCGCCTTCATCTGGGGCCCGGCCGTGGTCTCGATCGCGCTCTCGCTGTTCAAGTGGAGCGGTATCGGCGGCCTGCACGCGCGCAGTTGCATCACCGGCGGCCTGTTCCCGGACAACGGCTGCTTCACCGGCCTGGGAAACTATCACGAGGCGGCCACCAACTACCCGCCGTTCTGGCCCGCGGTGGAGCACAACCTGATCTGGCTGGGCGTGTTCGTCTTCGTCGCGACGCCCCTCGGGATGTTCTTCGCCGTGCTGATCGACTCCGGGCTGCGCGGCAACCGCGTTTACCAGACCGTCCTGTTCCTGCCGGTCATGCTCAGCCTCGCGCTGATCGGCATCATCTGGGAATTCTTCTACTCACCCAACTACGGCCTGATCAATACCGTGATCGGGCACAACACGAACGCGAACCTGATCGACTGGCTTGGCAACCCGAGCCTGAACCTGTGGGCGGTGCTGGTCGAGGCGAGCTGGCGGCAGGCCGGGTACGTGATGGTCCTGTACCTCGCCGGGCTGAAGGCGGTGGACGCCAACCTCAAGGAGGCCGCGCGGATCGACGGCGCCAACGCCTGGCAGACATTCTGGCGGGTCACCTTCCCGTCGATGATGCCGATGAACATCGTGGTCGCCGTTGTCACGGTCATCGAGTCGCTCCGGGCGTTCGACCTGGTGTACATCACGAACAAGGGCACCAACGGGCTCGAGTTGCTGTCCGCGCTGGTCACCAGCAACATTGTCGGCGAGACCTCGCGGATCGGCTTCGGCTCCGCGATCGGCGTGGTGCTGCTGGTGATCGCGCTGGTCCCGATTTCGGCTTTCCTCTACCAGATGTTCGTGCGGAGGGAGGCACGATGAACCGCGCGTCATGGCGCACCGCGGGCGCCGCGTTCATGATCGTGGTCTGCGTCGCGTGGCTCGTCCCGGTGCTGTTCGCGCTGTACGTGAGCTTCCGCCCGTACGCGGAGACCAGCCAGTACGGTTACGTCAGCCTGCCGCACCACCTCACCTTCGCGAACTATGCCAATGCCTGGACCCAGAGCGACATGCTGCGGTTCTTCAGCAACTCCGTGCTGATCACCATCCCGGCGGTCATCTTGACCTTGCTGCTGGCCAGCATGGTCGCCTTCGTGGTCACCCGGGTCAGCATGAAGGTCAACCTCGCCCTGCTGCTGCTGTTCACCGCCGGGAACCTGCTGCCGCAGCAGGTCATCATCACCCCGCTCTACCGGCTCTACCTGCTCATCCCGCTGCCCAGCTTCCTCAGCTCGAGCGGCTACCTGTACGACTCCTACACCGGCCTCATCGTGATCAACGTGGCGTTCCAGACCGGCTTCTGCGTGTTCGTCCTGAGCAACTACATGCGCAACATCCCCGGTGAGATGTACGAGGCCGCCGAGGTGGACGGCGCGGGCCTGTGGGCGCGGTACTGGCGGATGACGATGCCGCTGTGCCGCCCCGCCCTGGCCGCGCTGGCCACGCTGCTGACGACCTGGATCTACAACGACTTCTTCTGGGCGATCACACTGATCTCCACGGGCGGCAAGCGGCCGGTGACGTCGGCCCTGGCCAACTTGCAGGGACAGTTCGTCTCCAACCAGAACCTGATCGCCGCCGCCGCCATGATCGTGGCCGTGCCTACCCTGGTCGTGTACCTTCTGCTACAACGTCAGTTCATCGCTGGCCTCACCCTCGGATCGACGAAGGGCTGACCATGGCGGACCCGGAGCCCAGCGGTCCCACTATGCTGCCAGCCCAGCGCCAAGACCGGATACTCGCGGAGATCGAGCGGGTGGGCGGCGCCCGGATCACGCAGCTAGCCGAGCTGCTCGGCGTTTCCGAGATGACGGTGCGCCGGGACATCGACGCGCTCGCCCGCCAGAGCTTGATCAAGAAGGTGTACGGCGGCGCGACGGCACCGACCCGGAGCACGAGCGACGAGCCGGGATTCGAGGCGAAGTCGCACCGCGAGCTGGCGGCCAAGGACCAGATCGGCGCGGTGGCGGCTGCCCTGATCGAGCCGCACAGCACGGTCGCGGTCAGCGCCGGCACGACGACGTACGCCACGGCCGTCCACCTCGCGCGGATTCCCGCCCTCACCGTGGTCACCAACAGTGTCCGGGTGGCCGACTACCTGCACGCCTACGGCGACCGGACGCAGACGGTGCTGCTGACCGGCGGCGTGCGCACCCCGTCCGACGCGCTCGTTGGCCCCGTCGCGGTCCAGACGATCAGCGACCTGCACGTGGACACCCTGCTGCTCGGCGTGCACGGGATGGATCCCAAGGCCGGGCTCACCACGCCTAACCTCATGGAAGCGGACATGAACCGCGCCATGATCGCCGCGACCAGCCGCCTGATCGTGCTCGCCGACCACACCAAGTGGGGCGTGGTCGGCCTGTGCGCCATGGCCCAGCTCGCCGACGTCAGCGTCCTCGTCTCCGATGCGGGCCTGGGCGCCGACGCCCGCGACGCGCTGAGCAACCTGGTCGGCGAGCTCATCCTCGCCAGCCCGAAGGAAGCCGCTGTCTGAAGCTGGGTCTCTCGCTGCGCCCTATGACCAGGTACCCCACGCTAGGGCCGGCGCGGGCAGCGGCGGCGGCGTCAGGAACGCCGGCGGGGCCGACAGGTCCAGCGCGCCGAGCGGGGAGGTGGCCGCCGCGTCCCGCCGGGTGAGCGCCGGCAGGTTCCACTTCTCCTCGACGAGCTTCAAGACCGAGGTGTGGTCGAGGACATCGGACAGGACGTAATCGGGCCGCGCATACGGCGACACGATGACGGCGGGCACCCGGAAGCCATAGGTGTCATAGGCACCCGGGCCAGCGACGAGTTCCTCGGCGTGGCGGACATAGCCGGGGAACAGGATCTTCAGCACGCTGCGCAGCAGGGACGGGTGCGCCACCCGGCTTCGCCCGGGGATGTCGTCCGGCGGGACCGCCGCGGGCGGCGGCACGTGGTCGTAGTAGCCGCCGGGCTCGTCGTAGACCCAGATGAGCAGCGTGTCCGCCCAGGCCGGGCCGTGCATGACCCGGTTGATCACCTCCGCGGCGAAGCTCTCCCCCTTGCGGATGTCCTGCGGGGTCTCTTCGGAGAAGGTGCGGAAGTCCGGGTCGATGATGCAGAACGAAGGCAGGTTGCCCGCGTCGGCGTCGGCGAAGAACTGCTCGATGCTGCGCACGTGGGCCATGTACCCGGCGATCCCGAGCGGGTAGATGGCCGCGGTGAACTGCAGGTCCCGCTTGAACACGTCGCTGGTCTTGACCAGCGGGTGGCCGAGGGAGGCCAGGTGGTGGCGGGTCCGGCGGTGCCGGTAGTGCACGTAGCGGCGGAACTCGGAATGGTCGCTGGCGGCCGGCCGGTAGTTCACCCAGGAGATCTTGTGCCTGGTCAGCATGTCCATGATCGTGCCCGCCTTCGGCCGGTCAAGCAGGTTGAAGGGCAGGTCGTCCATGAGGCCGTTGGCCGTCCCCGCCAGCAGGAACCGGCGGTTGGGGAACGTCGGCCCCAGGCACGAGGCGAACCAGTGGTCGGCGAGCGGGAAGGTGCTGGCCAGACCGTGGTAGAAGGGCAGGTCCTCGCCGGTCCAGTACGCCATTGCCGCGGTCCCGTCGCCCCCGGGGCAAGCCTGTTCGGTCGCGGTCACGAACCCGTTCATCTTGCCGTCGGCCCACTGCGCGTGGCTGGCGCTCCAGCTCTGGCAGGGCACGCCGTCTTCCTGCACGGTCGAGGCGGCGTGATGGGCCCGGATCATGCTGCCCGCGGAATCCGGGTTCTCGGCGTCCGGCAGGCCGTCGTCGCCGAGCGGGAACCCCTCGCCCCGGCCGAGGGTGCCCAGGTAGTTGTCGAAGGAGTGGTTCTCCATCATCAGCACGACGATGTGCTTCACCTGCGGCAGCATGTCCGTGCCGACCGGGCGGGACGGATCGGGCCGCTCCCCGGGCCGGTGATGCCGCGTCCGGCGCTCCCGTCCGCGCAGCTTCTGGCGCTCGATCCGTTCCCAGGTACTCGCGCTAACCATGTCAGCCCTTTCTCCGCTCCTCACCCGGGCTCACAGGAACAGGGGGAACCGTTGCCCCTGGGTTGGCCGCCGCCGGGCGCCTGCGCCGCCGCACGACGGCCACGATGATTCCCGCGATCACGAGGAGGCCGATCAGCCCGGCGATGATGTAAGACGGGGTGTTCACCGAGTGCTGCACCTTCTGCCAGTTCGCCCCCGCCGCGTACCCGGCCCAGGCCAGGCCGCCGATCCAGGGCACGCAGCCGACCGCGGTGTAGACGCCGAAGCGGACCGGCCGCATGCGGGCGTAACCTGCGGGCAGCGAGATAAAGGTCCGCACGACGGGCAGCAGGCGCCCGATGAGAACGGCCCGGCCGCCGTAACGGTCGAACCAGCGATGAGCTCGCTCGACACCGGACCTGCCGCCGAGGAACCGCGACCACCGGCGCGTGGCCGCCTCGCCTCCGTACCAGCCAACCGCCCAGGCCAGGTAGCTGCCGATGACGTTGCCCACGACGCCGGCCACGATGACGAGTGCCAGGTTGAGGTGCGCTCCGGCCACCGCGCCCGCCGCTATCGCTCCCCCGAACGGCATGGTGAGCTCGGAGGGCACGGGTATGCAGGCTGACTCCGCCGTCATCAGCAGAAGTATGGCCAGGTATCCGTAGGAACTGATGAAGTGCTGCATCGGCGTCGTCCAATGGGTCGGTTATCGGAAAGGGTCCGTTGGCGCCTACTGGGCCACCGACGCGGTTTCCTTGCTGTGGTCGGCTGCCTTGCGGTGGGGCAGGCCCAGCGGCCTGCGGCTGGCCCGGTCGAGGCCGTCGGCGTTCGGCTTGATCAGCATCGTGGTCGCGGTCAGCCAGAGCGCGGCGAACAGCACGCTGGCGAGGATGTCGGTGGGGTGATGCTCGCCCCGGTACATGCGGGCGGTGGCGATCAGGAGCGGCATGACGATCGCGGGGATCAGGAACAGGTAACGCCACCAGCCGCGGGCGTGGCCGATGACCAGGATGGCGATGCCGACGTACAGGCAGGTGGTGGCGGCCATGTGGCCCGACGGGAACGCGGACGTGGGCAGGTTCGAGTCCAGGTGCGGGACGGCCGGGCGTGGTCGTTGCACGATGCGGGCGATGGCCAGGAACGCGCCGAGCTCGCCGAACATGACCACGGCGAGGAAGACCACCGGACGCCAGTGCCGCGTGCAGGCGATGAACAGCACGCAGGCGGCGACGCTCACGATGAGGATGTCCTGGGTCGCTCCGAGGTTGCTGGCGATCAGGCTCCAGTGGTTCAGCGTGGGCGTGCGCTGCGCGTAGAACCAGTGCGGAATCGTTCGGTCACCGAGCAGGTTCCCGTTCCCGTTGTGGGTGATCATGATTAGCTTGCCGATGCCGGTGAGTGCACCGAGGATCAGCACCCAGATCACCACCAGGCCGGCGGCGATGCGGCCGTACGTGCGACCGCGTTCATGACGCATAGTTGTCTCCGGTTCGGTCGGCTTAAGGTCGGCGCAGGCCTCGGGCTCAAGGCCTTCGGTTACCGGATCGGTCACCGGCTCGCCGGTGACCTGACGGGACAGTTCGAAGGCGAACGCGGTGATGCCGAGCCAGGTGATGCCGAGCGTCCAGGCGCCCAGCACGTCAGAGAGGTAGTGCACGCCCAGCAAAAGTCGGCTGACGCCGATCGCGGCGACCAGCGTGACGACCACGGCGGTGAACACGCGGCGCCCCTTGCCGCGGATGGCGGGCAGGAAGACCAGGAACAAGGCGCCGTAGCAGACGATCGAGCCGAGTGCGTGCCCGCTCGGGAAGCTATCGCCGTTGCCGTGCGCGATCGGGTGCGCCACCACCGGGCGCAGCCTGCCAACCAGTGCCTTGAGCACCGGGTCGAGCACCAGCTCGCCCGCTCCGGTGACCAGCAGGTAGGCCGCGAGCCGCCACCGTCGCCGGATGGCGAGGACGACGGCGGCCGTCCCGATGAGCGTCCATAGCACACCGCCGCTGCCCAGCCAGGTGACCGCCTTGATGATGCGGACGACCGCGGGGTGCCCGGCGACCAGGCTGTTCAGATGGGCCGCGGCGCCGTGGTCGGCGGACTCAAGCGGTGCCCACTGCAGCCGTACCAGCAGAAGCAGCAGCGTGAAGAACAGAGCCGCTGCGGTGACCACGGCGAGCGGGACGAGGCCACGCCGGGCTGCTGGGGTAAACGACATGGGTCCCCTACTGCCCACCGCAAATCGTTTTACGCCTATTCAATACGCACCTAACCGGCGACTTTCCGTAAAGCACGAGCGCCGGGCGTTCGACATAGGAGGTCTTTTTAGCTATCTGGGGACCCCCGTCTCGCTCACGTTTACTTGCCTGCTAATTAGGTAGTAGTGACGGCTATGCATTCCGTATCAGCGCCGAATCCGATGCGCGCCGCAAGGCGAGCTTCCGGAAGCTCCGCGGCGCGCTTCCTGGCCCGTGCTGGCCTCACCGCGCGGGGTGTCATCTACATCTTGGTCGGCTGGGTCGCGGTGCTGGTCGCACTGGGGCACAGCTCACGTGAGGCGGACCAGCAGGGCGCCTTGCAACTGCTCGCAGACAAGTCCTACGGCCTGATCTTGCTCTGGCTGCTCGGCATCGGCTTCGCGGGCTACGCGCTATGGCGGCTGAGCGAGGCTGCGTTCGGCGTCACCGGCGAGCCGCCGGGGGCCGGCCCCAGACTCAAGTCGCTGGCCCGGGCGATCATCTACGCGGGCCTGTCCTACCTCACGTTCACGGTCATCGCGGGCAAGGCTCGTAGCCAGGCCGGGCAGCAGCAGGACATAACGGCTACCGCCATGCACCACGCCCCTGGCCGGATAATGGTGGGTGTCGCCGGGCTCATCATCGTCGCCTGCGGCATCGCCCTGGTCATCGAAGGTGCGCGCAAGAAGTTCATGCGCTACCTGCAGACGGCTCGGATGAGTCCCAGGATGCGTCGCGTGGTCAAAGTGCTTGGCATGACGGGCACGATCGTCCGCGGGCTGGTCTTCGCTCTGGTCGGCGTGCTGGTGATCGTCGCGGCGGTCACCCACAAGGCATCGGAGTCCGGCGGCATCGACAAGGCGCTGCTGACGTTGCGCGGCGCGCCGCTCGGCGAGTTCCTGGTCATGCTGGCCGCGCTCGGCCTCGTGATCTTCGGTGTGTACGGGTTGTGCGAGGCCCGCTGGCGCCGGGTCTGAGCTCCGCCAGCGGCGGCTGGCCCTCCTGGCCGGCTCTCCGCTCTTGTCCTTGCCCTGCCGTTCCGGCTCAGGAGCGTGGGGCACGACCGGCCCGGGCACGATCCCCCCGCCAGGCTCGGTCACCAGCTGACGCTTGACTGCCAGGCGGTCGCGCCACAGCGACCGCGGCTAGGAGCTGCGCCCGCGGGGGCTAACATACAGGCCGCTACCACTGTTCACCCGGCGCCACGGCAAGAAGGAACGGACAGCATGACGCTTCCATCAGACCCTCAGGACCTCGCGGACCTCGCGGCGCAGGAGCAGCGCCTTGTCTTCGATGAGTTTGACAACGCCACGGCCTGGGACCTCGGCGTCCAGCTGGTAACGGCAGCGCGGGAGGCTTCCCTGCCTATCGTGGTGTCGATCGCCCGGGGAGGGCAGCGGCTGTTTCACGCGGCGCTGGAGGGAACGTCACCGGACAACGATGACTGGGTGGAGCGGAAGTCGCGGGTGGTCCACCGGTTCGGGCACAGCTCGCTGTACATGGGAACGAAGGCTCGAGTGGCGTCATCCACTTTCGAGCACCGTACCGGGCTCGACCCGGCCCGGTACGCGGCCCACGGCGGGTCGTTCCCTGTCACCGTGCGCCGGGTAGGCGTCGTCGGCTCGGTTACCGTCTCCGGCCTGCCCCAGCTGGAAGATCACCGGTTCGTCGTGGAGCAGCTCACGTTGTTCCTCGCCAACCGCTGACTGCGTTTGCGTGAGGCGCGCCAGTCACGCCGAGAGCCAGCGGACGCGGAGATAATGCCTAGTGAATCAGCGGCGCAGCAGCCAAATAACTAGGACGATGATTACGATAAGAACGATGGTTCCGAGACCGATATACATGGGTTTCCTCTCATAGAATGACACCTAGCGTTGCACGCGCTCAATTCAGCTACCCAGCCGAGCGCGGACTAACACGAAATAGCCGTCCGCTGTTTATGCGAGGTTTCCCGTGCCCGATGACGTTGAGCAGGTCGGTGTCGTCCGTGCCGTGAACGGCGCAGCAAGGTCACCGGCGCGAGCTGAGCGCGATGCTGGCAGGACGCGGGCGCTCAGGCCTGAACGCGCCAGGCCCTCACCGCGGCGGAGACAGGACGGCCGACATCCGCCGTGCCCTGATTAGAAGATTCTTTAATCAGAGCGGGAACCCGTCCCACGAGGAGGAATAGGCCCGGGTCCCAGCTGTCTTGATCTGCCAGCACCATCTGCACGACATCGCGGCCGAGCAGGCCGAATGACTCGATCAGCTCCGGCAGCGGCAGCCACTCTTCCCTGCTCATCCCGTCGCAGCCTGCAACGGTGGCCTGATCGGGAGGATCACGGCGCCAGTACGGCTCGCCGGTCAGCATGATGCCTCCCGGGCTGAGGCTCTGGCGGAGCAGGTCAACAGTCCCGGCAACGCCGCCCCCTATCCATGTCGCCCCGACACAGGAAGCGACGCCCGCAGGCTGGCCGGCGACGTAGCCCGCCGCGTCCCGGTGGATGAAGGTAACCCGGTCAACGACATTCAGTTCGGCGGCACGTGCTCGTGCGGCGCCGATGAAGGCGCTGTCATCCATACTCGTGAGCCCCCCGGTGCACGACGTTGCTGCTGCCCTACGTTAGCTTCCAGATTAATCAGTGCGATTTTTCGCGGTTAGGACGAATTTCACCAATAAATGCCCTTAAGTCCCTACTCAGGGCCTTCTCCCCGTTCGTCTAGGTAGTGAGAGGAACGAGGAGGTGTCTTCCCATGAAGCCAAGGATGATCTCGGCCGTCCTCGGCGTGGCGGCGACCACCCTGACGCTCGCCGGAGTGCTCGTAGCCGTGTCACCTAGCGCAGCGTCGGGTGCCACCTCGGCCACCGTGACTGCCGTCACGGTCACGAGCCAGCAAGCCCGGTCGGCCGCGCCCGCCTACACGGCGCCGAAGCGGCTGCTCAGGTACGGCACGCGCGGCAGCGACGTGAAGGCGCTTCAGCAGCGGCTCGCCGCGCTGAAGTACTACCCCGGCGCAGCGGACGGGCAGTTCGGTGTGTACACCCTGGAGGCGGTCTGGGCATTCCAGGAAGTCCAGGGACTCAAGGTTGACGGGGTCGTCGGACCGGCGACTGCCCGCGCGCTGCAGTACCCGCGCGCCTACCCGGCCCGGTACCCCAGGGGCGGCTCGATGCGCGTCGAAATTAACCTGCGCACCCGCGTGCTCGTCGTCTACCGGTCCGGTGCCGTGGCGCTGATCAGCCACATCTCGGCGGGCGGCGGTTACGTGTATGGCGGCGGGGCGCGTGCCATCACGCCGACCGGGCGCTTCCGCACCACGGTCTTCATGCCCGGCTGGATCAGGGTGCCGCTCGGCACGATGTACGACTCGGTGTTCTTCATCGGGACCTCGTACGCGATCCACGGCGAGCCCACGTACGGACCGAACGGGGGCGGCGTGCCGCTGAACCCGGTGTCGCACGGCTGCGTCCGGATCCCGTACAACATCGCGCAGTTCTTCCACACGCTGGTGAAGACTCCCGGCACACCGGTGTACATCTACTGAGGTCCCGGGGCCTCGGCGCGGAAGCGGCCCAGCAGCGCTGCTGGGCCGCTTCTGCCGCCTCACCTCAGGCTGCTGGCTCGCCCGCGTGCTGCAGCCGCGCGCCGATGGACTTCGCCCAGGCCTGCCGGTGCCACCGGGTCGCGTACAGGGCACCGCCGACGATCACCGCGTCGTAATCGTCCAGCTTCCTCGCCTGGCCAGGCGGCAGCAGGTCCACGACGATGCCCTGGTCCCGAGTATCAGCTGCCACTCCGCACCGCGGCAGAGCCGGACAGCCCGCTCCGTCCGGCATACGACCCCCGCCGTACGTCCCGCAGCAGGTCACCTGCGGACCATCCCGGCCCGTCCGCTACCGTTGCCCTCACAGATCGTCATGGGGAGGGGCGCCTTACAAGCCTCATGCCAAGCCTGCTACTTGCCGGGAGAGTGTGATGCTGCCAGTGAGCTGGGATACGATCCGCCTCTTCCTCCACGTGCTTGCGGCCACGCTCTGGGTGGGCGGTCAGCTGGTCCTCGGGGCGCTTGTCCCGGTGCTGCGCAGGTTCGGCGCGGACGCTACCGCTGCCGCTGCGCGCCGGTTCAACCAGGTTGCCTGGTCCGCGTTCGTAGTGCTGATCATCACCGGCATATGGAACATCGCCGCGAACTCCGACAAGGCTGACCATGACAGCAGCTACCAGATCACGCTCATCGTCAAGCTCGTCGTGGTTGCCGTCTCCGGGCTGACCGCGGCGCTGCACATCAGGTCCCGTACGCCCCGGAGCCGGGCCGTCTTCGGGGCGTTGACCGGTCTGAGCGCCATGGCAGCCCTGTTCCTTGGCGTGCTGCTGGCCGGCTGAGCGGGCAGCACACGTGGTGGCTGCACTCCTGCCACGACCACCTGACTCCGCCTGGAAACGCCGGGACGGAGGTCCTCCCGGCCCGGGCTTGGTGACCCTGCCGTCCGCGGCCGGGCGGTGCGAGCGTCGATGGTGGGGGTGGGGTCGCCGCACGCGAGCGGAGGCGCGGTCATGACGATCAGGACTACTGGAGAGCATGCCGGAAAGGCCGGTGCGAGGCTGACGAGTGAGCAGGTGTGGCGGGCGGTTACTAACGCCTCGTTTGCCGTGCTCAGCCACGTCACCCCGGCTGGGGAGCCGCGGTCCAGCGGTGTCGTGTACAAGGTCGCTAACCGGAGGCTGGTCGCCGCGGTCGCGCCCGGGAGCTGGAAGTCCCGGCACATTGCGGCCGACGGCCGGGTGGCGGTGACGGTACTGGTGCGCCGAGGCGGCGCGCTGTCGCTGGTGCTGCCGATTCCTCCGGCGACGATCAGCTTCCACGGGACGGCGACCGTGCACCCGGCCGGATCGCCGGAGGCCCTTTCCCTGCTGGCCCGGCTGGGATCGCTCGTCCCCCCAGAGCGGCGGGCATCGGCGTGCGTTCTTGAGATCGTCCCGCTCGGCGCGTTCCGCACTTTCGGGATCGGGGTCTCGCTGCGGACGATGCTCGACCCGCCCGCGGCTCAGGCGCGCGTGCCGGTCATCCCCGGGTCACCCGCCTAGGACAAGAGCCCTGCCGCCACCTCAAGCTATTCGGTGTGGTGCACCTCGGCGCGCTTGTAGACGGGGGTCGGGATGCCTTCCATGCGCGCTTTGAGCTGCAGGGCCAGGTAGAGCGAGTAGTAGCGCGACAGGGCCAGGTTGCCGCCGTGGAACCACAGGCCGTCAGCGGCCGTCGGCTTCCACATGTTACGTAGTTCGCCCTCCCACGGGCCCGGGTCCTTCGTCGTGCCCGAGCCGAGCCCCCAGACCTTGCCCACCTTGTCCGCCATGTCCTGGCCGATGATGCCGGCGGCCAGCTGGTTCATGGAGCCGTAGCCAGTCGCGTAGACGACGAGATCGGCCGGCAGCCGGGTGCCGTCACCCAGGACGACCTCGTCTTCGGTCAATTCGACCACCTGCCCCTTGGCCAGCTTGATGTCGCCATTGGCCACGAGGTCGGAGGCGCCGACGTCGATGTAGTAGCCGGAACCGCGTCGCAGGTACTTGAGGAACAGGCCGGAGCCGTCCTCGCCGAAGTCGAGGTCGAAGCCGGCTTGCTCCAGTCGGCGGTAGAACTCGGCGTCACGCTCCCGGATCGCGTCGTACACCGGGGTCTGGAGCGCGGGCAGGATCCGGAACGGCAGCGAGGCGAAGATCGTGTCGGCCTTGAACGTGGTCATGCCGGCGGCGACGGCGCGCTCGGAATACAGGTCGCCGAGGCCGAGGTCCATCAGCGAGTCGGACCGCACCACATGGGTCGAGCTGCGCTGCACCATGGTGACGTCGGCGCCGGCCTCCCACAGCGCGGCGCAGATATCGTGCGCGGAGTTGTTCGACCCGATCACCACGGCCTTTTTACCCTTGTACTTATCGGGACCCGGGTGAGCCGAGGAGTGATGCTGGTCGCCGCGGAACTTCTCGCGGCCAGGGAACTCAGGGACGATCGGCAGGCCTGACGCCCCCAGTGCCAGCACCAGCTGCCTGGGCCGGAGCGTGATTTCCGCGCCGTCGCGGTCGACGACGACGGACCAGCCGTCTCCTTCACGGACGGCGGACTTGCAGGTCGCCGAGCCCCAGTAGTTGAGCTCCATGACCTTCGCGTACATCTCGAGCCAGTCGCCGATTTTGTCTTTCGGCGAGAACACCGGCCAGTTCGCCGGGAACGGAAGGTAGGGCAAGTGGTCGTACCAAACCGGGTCGTGCAGCGCGAGAGACTTGTAGCGCTGGCGCCATGAGTCACCGGGCCGCTCGTTGCGCTCGACGATGATCGTCGGGACCCCGAGCTGGCGCAGCCGCGCACCGAGCGCGATGCCGCCCTGGCCGCCGCCGATGATCAGCACCTCGGGCTGCACGGTGTAGCCGAGTTCGGTGGCCTCACGGGCTCGGCTCTCGGCCCACGTGACCCGGTCACGGAAAGCACCGTGGCGCACGCCATTGGGCCGCCGGTCGTTAAGCGGCTCCTCATGTCCCTTGAGCTCGTCGAGCGTGGTGAGCAGCGTGAACGCCTTGCCGTTGACGAGCCGCAGCAGCCCGCTGCCCCGCCCGGTCCTGGTCTCGAAGGCAATCAAGGCGGTGATGACGCCGTCCTGCTCGGCGGGCTCCTCGGTAACCCGGAAGCCTACGGGATCGACCTCGCTGAGCGTGGCCCGCAGCAGGTCCGCGACGCCCGCGTGTCCCTCGACCGTGGTGATGTTCCAGGTGAACGAGATGATGTCACGCCAGTAGCTCTCGTCAGCGAACAGCGCCGTCGCCGCATCGGCATCGCGTGCCGTGAGGGCCTCCTGGAACGCCGTAAGCCACGCACTGGCTGCGGACGCGGCAGCGCTCGCCCGCTGGTCGATGGACTGGGTCACTCGTGGCCTCCTCGCCCTGAGACGCCTGCACTGCCAGCTTTGCAGATCATCCCGAATATCTGAAGGTGGCAGAACATTGCACACATTTAAGATCACTGCTCTTGACGTCGGCCTCTCCTTGACGCATACTGATCTTATTAGAGAGCGCCGCTCTCTAATAAGATCAGGAGGTCTCGAAATGCTGCATGTGATCGTCGGAGCAGGCCCGGTCGGCACCGCCACCGCTAACCTGCTGGCCGACCGCGGCGAGCAGGTACGGGTGATTACCCGGCGCGGAACCGGCCCGGAGCGCCCGGAGGTCGAGCGGGTGGCCGCGGACGCGACCGACTCAGCGCGGCTCAGCGACCTCGCCAAGGGAGCCGTTGTGCTGTACAACTGCGCGAGTCCCCCCTACCACCAGTGGCTTACCGACTGGCCGCCGCTGCACCAGGCCTTGCTGCGCGCGGCCGAGTCGAGCGGCGCGGTGCTGGCCAGCGCCTGCAACGTCTACGGCTACGGGCCAGTCGCCGGGCCGATTACCGACGTCACTCCGCTGGCGGCAACAGACCCCAAGCTCAAGCTGCGGGCCGACATGTGGCGCGACATGCTCGCGGCGCATGAGGCCGGGAAGATCCGCGCCACCGAGGTGCGCGCCAGCGACTACATCGAGGCCAATTCCATCTTCAGCTTCGTGCTCGCCAAGCCGCTGCTGGCCGGCCAGCGCGCGTGGGTGCCCGCGAACCTCGACGTCCCGCACAGCTGGACGTCGATCCGCGACGTGGCGGCGACCCTGGTCACCGCCGCCGTCACGGAGCGGGCATGGGGGCGGGGCTGGCTGGTGCCGACCAATCCGCCGCTCACCGTGCGGGAGCTAGCTACCCGGTTCACTGAGCTGAACGGGGCCCCCGCGCCGCGCCTCACGTCGATGCCTTACCCAGCGCTGTGGGCGGCGGGACTGTTCAGCCCGACCGTCAAGGAACTGCGCCACACCTACTACCAGTGGAGCCGGCCGTTCACCATCGACTCCAGCGTGACCGAACGAGAGTTCGGCCTTACGCCTACTCCTATCGACACGGCCCTGGCCAACATCTCCCGGTGAACCGCGCCCCCGCCCGAGGGCCCGCCGCGTTACCCGGTGGCCCCGGCGAGCCGCGTGACTGCCTCGATGATCGTGCCTGGTGCGCAGGCGAGGTTCATGCGGGCGCGGCCGGCGCCCTGCGGGCCGAAAGCGGGACCGCTGGACAGGGCCACCCTGGCGCGCTCAAGTGCGAACTGCGCCGGGTCCTCTCCCCAGCCGAGCGCGGACAAGTCGAGCCAGGCCAGGTAGCTCGCAGCGGGCGGCGCAGCCGCACGCCGGGGAGGCTGGCGGCCAGCTGCTCTTCCAGGACGGCGACATCGGCAGCACGTCCGCGGGGTAGCTGCCCCACTTCTCGCTGCTGCGGCGGCGGAGGGATTCCAGCGGATCTGCCTCAGTCATGCTCATCGGCCAAGTACCCGGCGCGGGTGGCTGCCGTCGACGTACCCGACGAACGGCGGGTAGATGTTGTACCCGAGCAGCTCCTGTAGCCGTTCCGGCAGGTCGCGAACAACTTCACGGGGAACAGCCAGGCAATGGTTCTCCTGTGGCCGCAGCCAGCCTGCCGCGTACTCCAAGATCACGCCGAGCCGCGGCCGGGGGGTCTGGTTCGCACCCCCTCCATGCCAGAGGCTGCCCAGGTAGAACAGGGCTGAGCCGGGTGATATCACGGCGGTCTCTACCGGATCGTCCTGGCTCGGCCGCCGGCCCGGCTCCCACCGGTGGCTACCGGGTATGAACCTGGTGGCCCCGTTCTCTGCGGTGAACTCATCCAGCGGCCACATGGTGTTGACCACCAGCGGCGGATGCGGCTCGGGGACCGGGTAGATGGCGTCGTCCCGGTGCAGGACCTGCGCCTTTTCACCCGGCCCGATGCAGATGCCGACCGGTGCGCTGAGCTGGTAATGGCCCAGCACCTGGTCAAGGACTCCCAGCAGCAGCGGATGGGTAGCGGCCGTGTCGAACACGCGGCTCTTGGCGAACAGCGCGTAGATTCGCCGCGTGCCGAATCCCTCGAAGGAGTTTCGCCCGGTCCGGGTCGTTCGCAGCAGGCGGTCCAGGTCAGCGTGGGCGTCCCGCACGCCGTCCGGGGTCATCATGCCAGCCACGACCACATAGCCGTCGTCCATCAGCCGCCTGGCCACGTCCTGGCCGGACGACGTGGCGGGCATCGTCGCCATCATCAGCCTGACACTAGGCGGCCCGGCGGCCGCCGTCTACCTCCTCACGCTCGGGACGGCCGATGGCGACGTCGACCCCAGGTGAGTAGTGGACCAGCGGCTCCCCTTCGGGAGCGGGCAGGCCGGCCGCGGTGATCAAGTGGTCGTCCACGACCAGCGCTTGAGCACGGTGCAGGGGCCAGGGCGGATGGCAGGCGCGGGCGGAGACGGCGCGGCTGCCGGTGATGCTGAACAACCTCCAGCGGGCCGTCAGGAAGTGCTCAAGCGGCGTGACGTCGGCGGACGCGATCGGCGCTCCGATGCCGATGCGGAGCCGGCTGGTGGCCGGGCGCGGGCCGGGCCAGCGGCGGCGGGTCAGGTAGGCGATCTCATCAGCGCGCTCCCCCAGCCGCATCGACGCCCAGAAGTACGGCAGGCGGTAGGGCGTCACCCGCGCGGTGACGACAGCGCCAAGGCGGGCCGCGTCGAGGGAGAGAAACCAGATGCCTGACCGCCCCGCCTGGTCGCGGACATAGGTGCGCACGTTCGTCTCGCAGAAGTTGGATACCCACGGAAGCCGCTGGCCGCCCGGGGCGGCTACCCGCATGTAGAACGGCACGAGGCCGACCCATGCCGCGCCGTCGCACGTCTCGGCCTCCAGGCCGCGGGGCAGCAGCCGCTGCACGTCGGCCGGCTGAAACCGCCAGTGCAGGAACGTCAGCCGTTCCCACCGCTGCCGCATGACCGGCCGCTCAACGGTGAAGGGGCAGATGCCGAGGGCTTCCGGGGACTGCATGGTCATGCATTAAGTGTGCTGGTAGCAAGTTCAGCCGGTGCGGCGGGCCGCCGCGCGGTCACCTGAAGGGCCACGGCGCCGATCACGACGATGCCGCCGATGATCGTGGGAACAGACGGGTACTCGAGGCCGGCCACCCAGACCCACAACGGGGCCAGGACGGTTTCCAGCTGCGTGATCAGGGCCACCTCGACCGCCGGGATGAGCCTCGCCCCCAGCGACAGGAAGAACAGGGCCAGTCCCATCTGGACGACGCCCATCAGCGCGAGGTAGCCGAGGTTGGACCCGCCCATCTCACTGACGTGAGCGAACGGGGCGAAGACAGCGAATATCAGCACCTGCGACAGGCACGTGGCCGGGGCCATCGATACCTCCGTCTTGCGCCGGGCGACCACGATGGTCGCGGCGTAGCAGAGCATCGCGACGAAGGAAAAGGTCATCCCGGCCAGGCTGGGACGACTTGGGGCTCCGGCCATCACCGCGAAGCCGCCGACCGCGACGGCCATCGCCACCCAGGTCCGCGGGCGCACCGGCTCTCCGGCGAGCATGCCGAGCAGCGCCGCCGTGAGCGGGACGAGCGCCTGGATGACCATGACATCCGCGACCGGAGCGATGCTGAGCGCGGTGATGAACGACCCCGAGGAAAGCGTCATCAGCACCGCCACCACCAGTCCCGGCCGGCCGATGGCACGGAAGGCGGGGATCACCCGGCCCCGCTCCGCGACCGCGACGAAAACGAGCACGGCGAGGGACGCGAAGACCGCTCGCCCCGCCAGCTGTGCGGCCAGGCCCATATGCAGCTGGCGCTGGAGGATCCCGG
>DASWAE010000177.1:0-36174 GCA_036391275.1 Trebonia sp. | reverse complement strand
GGCGCCGTCGGCTTCATGCGCGGCTTCCTCGCGCACTGCGCCGGAACGGCGACGCCGCTGGATTACGTCTCGTTCCACACGAAGGGCTCGGCCTTCACTCCCTGGCGTACCTACGGCCCCACCGGGGGGCCGCCCCCGGCCCAGGAGTCTCCCTCCGCGGTGAAGATGCTCTTCGAGGTGGACCGGATGCTTTCTGTCCTCGGCGAGTTCGCGGACTACGCCGCGCTTCCCGTCTTGATCGATGAGTGTGACGCGGGCGTTCCCGCCCACCACGGCATGTACGACAACGCGAACTTCCGGTTCCAGAACACCGAGTACTATCCCGTGTTCCAAGCCAAGCTGATGAAAAAGCTCCTCGATGTGAGCGACGCCCATCACGGCAACGTCGAGCTGGCGACGACGTGGTCCTTCTACTTTGAAGGGGAGCGCTACTTCGAGGGCACCCGGTCCTGGCTGACAGCTGGCGGCATCGAAAAGCCCTTCATGAACGCGTACCGGCTATTCGCGAAGCTCGGCAGGCAGCGCCTTGAGACCCGTTCCGACGCAGCGTGGCCGATCGACGACCTCGCAGGCCGCCCCTACGGCATGCCCGAGGAGGTCGACTGCCTCGCGTCGCTTCACCCGGACGGAACAGTCGCGGCGCTTGTCTGGAGACACGCCGACGACCAGTACAGCGCAGACAGCGCGTCGGCCGAGGTGGCGTTGCGCTTCACCGGCCTGCCCGCGCCCTCCTACGCGCTCACCGAGTACCGCATCGACGCCAGCCACTCGAACTCGCACACGGTGTGGCAGTCGCTCGGGGAACCGCAGGATCCGGATGAGTCGACGCTCGGCCAGATCCGTGCACGCCAGGGACTGGAGACGCACGGAGCCCCGAACCGCATGCTGACGTCAATTTCGGGGGAGCTGCTGCACCGAACCACGCTCCCACTCCCGTCAGTTTCGCTCGTCGTCCTGGAGCCGTGCTGAAGGCAAGGCCATCAACCATCTCCGCCTTGAACTCAGATTGCACGCGCGATGCACGCCGCGGCCGATGGCGGGGGAGTCCTGGTGGGCGCAGCGTAGTGACCGCGGTGTAGTCCTTGTCCGGCCCCTGGACCCGCCAGTGCTCCTGTACCGCGTCGCGCGACCGGACAACGGTGGAGACCTCGTACCGGTCAGCCCCGCACGGGCGGACCGCGTCCCAGGCGCCGCTGGTGAGATCGAGGTCGACGGACGGCTGCCTGCCGGGACGGTAGACCATCACCGTGCCACCGGGACGTACTGGACGATGACAGGGCCCGCCGCGGGCGTTATGTTCCATAACAAAGTTGCCTTAATTAACTTCAATACCGACTTATGAGGGAGCGACGTGGAGCGCATACCACTGGTTGACTACCTCGTCCTCGCGGACGACCCGTACCTGGTGGCGCAGGAGTGCACCGGGTGCGGCGCCCGGTACTTCGATCGCCGCATCGCGTGCGCGGGCTGCAGCCGGCAGGAGTTCCGCCAGGTGGAGCTGCCAAGGACCGGGACGCTGCGGACGTTCACCATCGTGTCCTTCGCGGCCGAGGGCATCAAGGTCCCGTTCGTCGCGGGCGTCGTCGACTGCGACGGCACGAGCGTGCGCGCCAACATCGTCAACGTGGAACCGGACCCCGAGCACGTGACCCTGGGCATGAAGGTCCGCCTCACCACCGTCCCCGTCGGCACCGACGAGTCTGGCGTCGAGGCCGTGGGCTACGGCTTCGAGCCGGCCGCCTGAAGGAGAGCGCCATGGCAGAGAACGTCTGGATCCTCGGCATCCACATGACCAACTTCGGCAAGCACAAGGACAAGGACATCCTTGACCTTGGCGCCGAGGCGGTGTTCGGCGCCCTGCAGGACGGGGCCGTCACCATGAAGGACATCGGGGTGATCGGCGCCGGCAACCTGTTCGGCGCCCCCAACATCGGCCAGCAGCTGCAGAAGCAGGTCGGGCAGACCGGCATCCCCGTGTACAACGTCGCCAACGCCTGCGCGACCGGCGCGACGGCGCTGCGCGTGGCGATCATGGCGGTGAAGGCCGGCGAGGTCGACATGGGGCTCGCGGTCGGCGTGGAGAAGCTCTCCGGCGCGGGGCTGCTCACTGGCAACGTGCGCAAGGGCAACAAGGCCCAGTGGCAGCGCGAGGGCCGCTACGGTGCCGTCGCCGGCCTCGACGGCCGTATTGGCACCGAGACCATGCCGGGCGTCTTCGCCCAGATCGGCATGGAGTACGGGTACCGCTACGGCGGCGCCGACTTCGAGCTGTTCGCGCGGATCTCCGAGAAGAACCACGCGCACTCGACGCTGAACCCGAAGGCCGCGTACCAGAAGGCCATGTCGCTTGAGCAGATCATGAACGACGTGATGATCGCCTACCCGAACACCCGGCCGATGTGCTCGGCCAACTGCGACGGGGCTGCCGCCGCGGTCGTGGTCAGCGAGAGCAAGCTGCGCACGCTGTCCCTGGAGCAGCAGCGCCGGGCGGTCAAGATCAGTGCCTCGGTCCTGACGACCGACCCCTGGCAGGAGGCCTGCCAGATCCTCCCCGACGTGAACACCCTCACCCGGGACGCGGCGAAGACTGCCTACGAGCAGGCCGGCGTCGGACCGCAGGACCTTGACCTGGTGGAGCTGCATGACTGCTTCGCGACCGCCGAACTGGTGCACTACGACAACCTTGGGTTGTGCGAGCCCGGCGGCGCGGTGGACTTCTTCATGTCCGGCGCCCCCTGGCGTGACGGGCGCTTGCCGGTGAACGTGTCTGGTGGCCTGCAGTCCAAGGGGCACCCGATCGCCGCGACTGGCATCGCCAACGTCTGGGAGGTCGCCACGCACCTGAGGGGCGAGGCCGGGCCCCGTCAGATCGAGAACGCCAAGGTGGGCCTGGCGCACGTCATCGGCCTCGGCTCGGCCTGCGGCATCCACGTCCTCGAGAGGGCGGCGTAACCGTGCCGGCGCACCAGGGAGCCAAGCGCAGGCATCGCCGTCTTCCTCGCCAGTGACGCCTCCCGGTACATGACCGGGGAAGAGATCGTCGTCGACGGCGGCTTCGTGTTGTCCTGACCGAAGGAGTCACCACCATGCACCTGCGTGCCGAAGCGTACCTGCCCGGTGTCGAAGCCTCGGGCAACACGGTGCGGGTCGACGAGCCGGCGCCCGGCGTGCGGGTGCTGACGCTGAACCGGCCTCACCGGCTGAACGCGATGTCGGCAGAGCTGATCATCGACCTGCACCGGGCCATCGACGACGTAGCCCTCGACGAGGGCTGCCGGGTGGTGGTGGTCACCGGGGCTGGCCGCGGCTTTTGCGCCGGGCTTGACCTCAAGGAACGCCCCTCAAGCCGGCGCGGCGCGGCCGACGCCAGCCCTCAGTCGCGGATGAACATACAGCAGGTAATCGCGTCCCTGGTGCCGAAGCTGCGCAACCTGCGGCAGCCGGTGATCGCGGCGGTCAACGGCCCGGCCTCCGGTGGCGGGTTCGCGCTTGCGCTGGCCTCGGACATCCGGATCGCGGCGGCCTCGGCGACGTTCAACGCGGCGTTCGTCCGCATCGGCCTGTCCGGCTGCGACATCGGGGTCAGCTGGCTGCTGCCGCGGCTGATCGGAGCGGGCCGCTCACACGAACTGCTGCTGACCGGCCGGCTGGTGGACGCGGCTGAGGCCGACCGGATCGGCCTGGTCAACCGGGTGGTCCCCGACGGCGAGGTGCTGGCCGCCGCGCTGGCCACGGCAGCGCAGATCACGGCGAACAGCCCGATGGGCGTCTGGATGACCAAGGAGGTGGCCTGGAGCCAGCTTGAGATCGGCAGCCTCCAGGCAGGGATCGACCTGGAGAACCGCACCCAGATCATGACGACGTTCACCCGGGACCACCGCGAGCAAATCAGTGCCTTCCTGGAGAAGCGGCCCGCGGAGTACGCCAATGAGTGACACGAAGGGCCGTGTTCAGGCAGCACGACACCGATGCCCGGCTACCTCAAGCACGCCAAGACGAAATCAGCAATCTGAACTAACAATTGAGCCAGGACCTGGTTACGCCAGGGCGGAGCCGACTACCCCGCATTCGCGCAGGTCCCGGATCCTCATGCGTGCCGTTACGCCGCCGTCCGCTCGAACACGGCGGCGAGTCCCTGGCCGCCGCCGATGCACATGGTGAGCAGCCCGTACCGGGCGTCCCGGCGGTGCAGTTCGCGGGCGAGGGTGGCGAGCATCCGCCCGCCGGTGGCGCCGACCGGGTGGCCCAGGGAGATGCCCGAGCCGTGGACGTTGGTCCGTTCCCGGTCGGCGGGCGTGAACTTCCACTCGCGCATCACCGCGAGTGCCTGGGCGGCGAAGGCCTCGTTCAGCTCGATCAGGTCCATGTCCGCCAGCGACAGGCCGGCCCGCTCAAGCGCGCTGGCCGTGGCCGGCACCGGGCCGATTCCCATGACCTTGGGCGCCACCCCGCCCAGTCCCCATGACACCAGGGTGACCAGCGGCGTGAGCCCGAGTTCGGCGGCCTTATCCCGGGTGGTCACCAGGCAGACCGCCGCGGCGTCGTTCTGGCCGCTGGCGTTGCCCGCCGTCACGGTGGCCTCCGGGTCCGAAGCGAGCATGACCGGCTTCAGCCGCGCCAGCGCTTCGATGGTCGCGTCCGGGCGCGGGTGCTCATCGGTGGTGACGACTTCCTCGCCCTTGCGGCTCTTGACGGTGACAGGGACGATCTCCTGCGCGAAGATGCCCGCCTGCGCCGCGGCGACGGCGCGGCGGTGCGACTCCAGCGCGAGCTGGTCCTGCTCCTCCCGCGGGATGCGGTACTCGCGCCGCAGGTTCTCGGCCGTCTCGATCATCCCGCCGGGCACGGGGAAGTTCTTGCCGCCGGCGGTTTCCCGGCCGCGGGTGAGCCCGTCGTGGATGCGGACACCGGTCCGGGCGCCGCCCCAGCGCATGTCGGTGGAGAAGAACGCCACGTTGCTCATCGACTCGGTGCCGCCCGCCGCCACGACGTCGCTGGCGCCCGAGCCGACCTGCATGACCGCGTTGATGACCGCCTGCAGGCCGGAGCCGCAGCGGCGGTCGACCTGCTGCCCGCCCGTGGTGACGGGCAGGCCCGAGTCCAGGGCGACGACCCGGCCGATGGCCGGCGCGTCGGTTGTCGGGTAGCAGTGGCCGAGGATCACGTCATCGATGGCGGACGGGTCGATCCCGGTCCGGCCGAGCAGCCCGGTCAGGGCGCTCACGCCGAGCTCGGCAGCGGTCAGGGACTTGAGCACTCCGCCGTAGCCGCCGATGGCGGTCCGCACGGGCTCGCAGATAACGACGTCATGTGTCCGCATCCCTGGCTCCTTCTCTCGTCGCTGGCATGGTGCCTCACCCGTTCAAGGTAAGCATGCTCGGTCGGCGGCCGAAGAAAATCGCCATGTGAGATTAGGCCGGTGATAGGGGACGCGGCAATGCCCACATGTCGTTGCTGGCCGGGCGGGTCGGGACGGAGGGGTGACTGCCTCCAGATCGCAGACCATCGCTTCCAACGACAGATCGGCAACATCCCGCTGCGGCCCGCCGCCCGGCCCCCAGACCAAAAACACCTCGAACCCGTTAGCCTCGGGCTTTCGTCTCGGGTAGGCATCGACCGTTCGATAGCATGAAAAATCGCCTCTGAACTGGGAGGACAGGGCTTGCCGAAGGGCATTTCCCAGCGGCGGGCGCCGCAGGCGGTCCGGGTCGCGCGGACGTCGGCCGGGGAGCGGGCCCTGGGCGCTGGCCGGGGGCGGCCCATGACCGCCTGGGCTGACCACGGGACTGCAGGAAGCGGCGAGCCACGTCCAGGCCGCGGCGGCGCAGTGCCCGGCGCAGTTCGCTGATGAAGGTGCCCTCCCCCGGCCGGGCCGCAGCGGCGATGGCCTGGTTCACGCCGTCCCGGGTAAGGCGGTGCAGCGGGCAGCCGGCCACCGGGCCGAGCGTGGCCGCCAGGTCCACCGTGGTGATGCTCATTAACTCCGGAACCGACCTTCCCGATACAGCCGCCACGGCGATAGTTCGCGCCATCTGGCGTTACCGCTCTGAACTCGCCCCGATCGCCATCGCCGTCGCAACGTTCATCGCCGCGACACCCTTCACCGTGCTCACCACGCCGCGTGGCCCTGGCTGGCGCTCACTACCCTGGCCACCGTCACCGCTCTCACGGTTCCGCCATCCCGCATGGGCGCGAAAAGGCATGGGCCATGCTCGAACGTCCCGCCGAACGCGCCTACGCCGCCGCGACAGCGACAGCGATGGGCGGTTGGCTAACGACCGCAACCGCCATCGGTCCAGCAACCCCACCCATGCCCGCCATCGCCGTAGCCCTCACCGTCGCATGCGGCATCCCCTCGCCAACCGATGCGAACTAAGAGTCCTCGACATCGACCCCACGCCGACGCCATCCCGTGGTCCGGCCCGTCAACCAACACGATCACGGAACCGATCGACCTCGGCCCGTTCGAAGACGCCTCACCCTGCCGCGTCCTGTTCCTGCGTCGCCACGTCCTGTTCGGTGGCGCGGCCGGCGCCGGCAAGACTCGATCGCCCGCCGCGGTCGCGCTGTCGCCGTCAACCTGGTCGCCGCGACCCAACGCCCCACCAAGAAGGCCATGGGCCAAGGCGCCGTGCGCTCACAGATGGACGTCCGCATCTCGTTCCGCGTCCGCGAACCCAAGGACGTCGACCTCATCCTCGGACAGGGCATGCTCGCCGCCGGCTGGCACGCCCACACCCTCAACGCCCCCGGCAAGTTCCTCATCGCCGCCGCCGAGCACGACACCCCCAAACGTGCCCGCGCCTACCTGCTCACCGACTAGGTCGTGGAAGCAGCAGCCACGTACTACGCCGACCACCGCCCACCGCTCGATCCGATCTCCCCGCGAGCAGCAGGAGAGGATCAGTCCGAACGGGTGGTGATTCCACCCGACACCGACACCATGACTCCCGAGGACGTGCAAGACGGCCCGGACGTCATGCTCTGGGCGGCACTCGTCACCGCTCCGCCCGAAGGCGCCACGGTCCCCGACCTGATGGTCGCAACCGGCATGAGCCGCCCATGGATCTACCAACACCTCCGCGACCTCGCCGACGCGGGCCACGTGATCCAGGTCAGCCGCGGACTCTGGCGAGCTGTAACCGACGCCGCCGAGTGATTGTCTACGTCTACGTCTATCGCGCGTGTGTCTGCACGTTATAGGCGCAAACCCAGCCGGTAGACAAAGACTAGACAACTACCCAAGGTAACCGCGAAAGGAGCCGCCAAGGCCAACCCCAACGACCCAAGGAGGTGGTGTCCACTTGCAGGCATACACAGTCGAGCAAGTCGCGAAGCCGACGACGCGGCCTGAGCAAGCGAGCCAGACTTAGCTACCAGACGTTCGCCAGCGTCAGGGCTATCGACTCAGCAGCCACCACAGCGCTAAGGACTAGCACAAGCGGAAAATTCAGCCTGAGTTGCCGCCACGCCAACGGCCCTGCATCACTCGCGGGATCCGGAAGCGCACCATCGTTCCACTCCATGATCCGGTCAGTGATCGTCATCCTCGACATGGCATTTCTGGAGAGTCCCGCGAGGCTTCCTTGCGTCATGAACATGAACGGCTCGATCAGCGATCCGTCCGTTAGGACGATGACCACCGCATACTGGGCCGCGGACGACACCTCTTGGACTCCTCCGCGGCGCACGTTCCAGATTTGGACGAAGCTGACTACGCGCATCACGTCTGGGGTGAGAATTATCCGCTGAGACCCCAGCTTGTAGAAGGCCCAGACGGTTACCGCCATGATCTGCCCGACCGTCAATCGGGCACCAAGGCTGTGGTTAGGCGCCCCCGGACTCACAATCACAACCACTACCGCGGTACCGAACCCCAGCGACGCCAGATATCCCAGGGCAGGAAGAACGATCCCAGGGCGCAGCACAATATCTTGCCGCTTCGCTTCTCCCAAGCCGCTCATCGCCAATATCTCACCACGTCGAAACTATCAGGGGACACGCTGGCGCGCGACGACGGCCACGGCTTCGAGATCAAGGGCATCTCCGGCGAAATGATGCGCCTGTTCTCCTCGCGCCGCGAGTCCATCACCGCCGACCTCCGCACCCGCGCGGAAAAGTTCGCGCAGCGGTACGGCCGCGCCCCGTCGCAGCGCGAACTGGCGCATCTCGCGCAAGCGTCGAACTTCCAAACGCGCACAGCCAAGGACGGCGCGCTGGACTTCGCGCAACTGCACAACGGATGGGCGGACAAGCTCGCGCGCACCCTCGGCGTCCCGCTGGCGTCGGTCGCGCCGTCAGTCTGGCATGACGCCGAAGGACGCGGGCGCGCGAGCGCGCAAGGACCCGGCCCGCTGGAGCTGGCCCGCGCCGCGCAGCAGGCTGTCGCCCTCGCCCAGCAGGAAAAGAGCACCTGGACCCGCGCCGACCTGATCAAGTACCTGGGCCGCGTGCTGCCGAGGACGGGCATGGAGTCGGCCGCGGCCGCGTCCGTGATCGAGGACCTGGCCGATCGCGCGCTGCGTTCGGAGTTCGAGCCGGTGATCTGCCTGGAGGCGCCGGAGGCGGTCGAGGTTCCGCGCGGCTTGCTGCGCGCCGACGGGCGCAGCATCTACCAGCGGCACGGCGGCGTCCGGTATGCCACTCGCGCGCAGCTGGCCATGGAAGAGCGCCTCGTCGCGCAGGCTGAGGCAGCGGCCGCGCCGCGCCTGACGCGCGCCGACACCGCGCGAGCCCTCGGCACTGACCTGGCGCGGCTTGGGGAGGCGCTGGCCGGTCGAGCCGGAGAATTTCAAAACAGTCATCCCGAACGAACCCGGCTGACTGTGGATCAGTCCGCCGCTTTGCTATCGGTGCTGACCGACGGAAGGCGCGTCTCCGTCCTCAACGCGCCAGCTGGGTCCGGGAAGACGCGGGTGCTCACCGAAGCCGCACGGGTCTGGGCCGCATCGGGACGAGGCCCGGTAATCGGGATCACCCCTTCGCAGTCCGCCCGCAACACCCTGGCGGCCGGGGCGGCCGAGTCCTGCAACACCGCCCAGTTCCTGGGTCACCTTCCCGGTTTCGGAAGTACTACAGGCGCGGTACGAACGTAACTGCCAATATAGAGATGTTTCGGTCGCCGGGGCGGGAGGTGCAGTGGCCGAAGAATCAGCGAGGCAGGCAGGCTGGATGCTGGCCGGTCTATGCCGCCGGGGAGGCCGACGGCGTGCTGTATATCGCGATATCGCGATGCGCTTCGTCGCGGGCGGCGACCTCCGCTCGGTAATGCACCGCGAGGGGCCGCTGCCGCCTTGAGGACCGTGAGGGCTGCTGGTCGCTGTCGGGTCCCGGCAGCGAGGCGTTCAGCCTGGTGAATCAGTACCTGGCCTACCTAGCCGACCGCCGGGGCAACCTCAGATCTGAGCCTCCGGCGGCTGCCGGCCGGGCTTCGCACTCGTCCCATACATCTCAGCGCTGGTGATGAGATTGGCGGCTAGGATCCTTGTGATGGCAGCTATCCGTTCAGCGTCGCGGCGCTTGACTGGCGGCAGGCCGAACTTCGGTTCGCCCTCGCACAGTCGGTCGGCCATGGCTCGCTGCTCGCCGTCGAATACCTCCCCGAGAATGCGACACGCCACGCGGTAGTCGCTTTCGGCTTGCTCCGGGTCCGTACTCGCTCCGAGGTACTTCGGCATCGCGGTATTCACAGTTTCCCGGAACTCCTGCTCCCGCAGGCGGTGTAGGCACCGGGCTAGCTCGTCAACGATGTGCTGAATTTCGGCGTCTTTCGCCGAGACGCCTGCGGCGGCGTCAGCGGGGGCTGTTTGGGTCGCCGTGTCCGGTTGCTGGACGCCGCGCTGCCCCTTGGAGATTACGCCGACGATTTTCCCGGCAAACCGCTTTCTGGCTTCCTTGCCGCCGAGGCGTCCCTTAAAGATTGCGTCGACGATTTTCCCGATGAACCGATTTCTGACTTCCTTGATGATGTCGAGCAGCAGGCCCGCTGCGAACGCTGATGCCGCTTCCACGGACAGATTGAGCGCTAGAGATGGCTGCCTCACCTCGTCAGCGATGTGGGTACGGGCGGCGTCAACAGTGAACACCCGAAGTTCGGCCGCCTGAGGTTCGGCATCCGGGCGTTCGGACTCAAGGTATTCCCGGGCTGCCTTCTGGACCGCAGTTCTAAGGGAGACTTCATTGCGTTTGCGTGCATCTTCGTACCGTTGGCGGGCGACTGGGTCAGACATAGTGTGTTCATAGGCCACCCGCATGTCGACCTTCATGTCTTCAACGGAAATCGTGTCAGGTGCGTGTATCGGTGACTGGCTCAGATCTTGCGCGTACTCAATGCCCGGCTGTGCGGGCGGCGATTGCATGAGCTCATGGGCGATCGCCCCGCCGCCGAACGCGGCGACGCCGCCGGCCGCACCGTACAACGCCTTGGTGGTCTTGGTCGGGTGGAAAGGATCTCGGGCGACCCGTGCTGGCTTGGTTTCCTGCTTTTTGGGGTTCGTGTCCTCGTCGTCGCTGGTGTCGTGCTCGTTCATGGCTCCCCCGGGCTAGTTCAGCGCAGGTGCGTGGGGTCTGGCTCGCGGTCCTACCGTTTTCCATCGTTCGTTCGGCGCGGCCTCGACCGCAAGAGACGAAGGGCCTACCAGCGCGCGCCAAAGGGCTCGAGCAGAGCCAAGGCGGCGATGCTCACAGGGACCGATCCGGCGCCTGATGCGGAGGCGGACGGCACCCTGACTCACCCACCCCGCAGACGCCGGAATACACGGCAATTGCCGCGAACCGTGTTGCGTGTCCCTCCAGGTGTTCACCTGCCGGCAACCCGGCAGCGTTTGCAGGAAGCCGCGGCGGAGTACTGGTAGGGTTGCGGATTCCAGTGATGCGTACTTCCCTGGCTCGCGTCACGCTCGCCGCACTCACGGCCCATAAGCAACGGCAAGCCAAGGAACGCCAGGCAGTCGGCCCAGCCTGGCACGACAACAACCTGGTCTTCTGCCACGAGAACGGCGACCCGTACACGTCCGACCAGCTCAACTGGCGATTCGGCAAGATGACCCGCCGCGCGGGCATTGGCCGTTGGCACGCCCACGAGGGCCGGCACACGGCCGTGTCGATCATGAGCAGTAACGGCGTGCCGATTCAGGACATCAGCGACACCGTCGGCCACAAGTCCACCCATGTCACCGAGACCGTTTACCGTCACGTGATTGTGCCTGCGATCCGCGGGGAGCGACCGTGATGGACGGGGTCTTCTACGACGACGAGGAAGACACGGACGAGGGCAAGGGAGAAGCCGAGACCAGTTAGGGTCTTGACCCTCGAACAGAAGTCCAAAAATCGGTGGAGCTAAGGGGATTCGAACCCCTGACCTTCTGCATGCCATGCAGACGCGCTACCAGCTGCGCCATAGCCCCGCACTCCGCACACGAGACGCCCGTTGCCGGCCGCCCCGCGAGGTGGAACGGAGTTAGCATACAGGGTCCGCGCGCTTGTGTCGTACTTGATCATCACGACACAAGCGGCGGCAGGCCGGCGGTCACCGTCAGCCACGGAAGCGCCTCAAGTTACGCTGACCAAGGTGAGCAGCCACCATGACCCGCATCTCGCCACGCCATCCGGCAAGCTTCGTGCCCGGGCGGTCGGCCTAAAGTTCCGTGGCGTTCCCGGCCCGCACAACGCCATCACCGACGTGCCGGGCGTCGAGGTCGGCTACCAGACGCTGATCGAGGGCGACGACGTGCGGACCGGCGTCACGGCCATCCACCCGCGCGGCAAGCGCAACCCGGGCGACCCGGTGGCGGCCGGCTATCACAGCCAGAACGGCAACGGCGAGATGACCGGCGTCTCATGGGTCGAGGAGTCGGGTACCTGTCAGGGGCCGATCGCCATCACCAACACGCACGCGGTCGGCGTCGCGCACGCCGGGATCATCGCCTGGATGAACGCCTACCACGCCGAGCTGACCGACGTCTGGCTGCTTCCGGTCGCCGCGGAGACGTGGGACGGCTATCTCAACGACATCAACGGGCACCACGTCAACGAGGAGCACGTCGTCCGGGCGCTGCAGGACGCCACCGCCGACCAGCCGGACGAGGGGAGCGTGGGCGGCGGGACCGGGATGAACTGCTACCAGTTCAAGGGCGGCAACGGCACCGCCTCGCGAGTGGTTAGCTACGCAGGCACCAGCTACACCGTGGGCGTGTTCCTGCAGGCCAACTTCGGCCGCCGCCACGAGCTGACGCTGAACGGCGTCTACCTCGGCGAGGAACTCGCGGACGACAATCCGATGAGCGACTTCTCTGCGGCCCCGCAGGGCGCCGGCTCGGTGATCGCCGTGGTGGCCACCGATGCCCCGCTGCTGCCGAACCAGTGCAAGGCGCTCGCCAGGAGGGTCACCAAGGGGCTGGCCCGCACCGGCACCATCGGCACGCATTCCTCTGGCGACATCTTCCTGGCGGTTTCCACCGGCAATCCCGGCGGGTTCAGCGACGACGGTCCCGGCGGAGGGGGCGACGACTCCAGGTACGACACGCTGACCTTTATCCCGTGGGGCAAGATCGACCCGTTCTTCGAGGCCGTGGTGCAGGCCACGGAGGAGGCCGTGGCGAACGCCCTCATCGCCAACGAGGACATGACCGGCCGCGACGGCCACCGCTCGCCTGCTCTGCCGTGGGACCGCCTCGCCGAGATCCTGGCCGCGAGGGCCCGCTGAGCCGGGAAGAGTCACTGGGCCAGCAGAACTCGCTGAGCCAGCAGAAATCACAAACGGGCCGGGCCTAGCACCTCCCGTTGTGCATAACACCAGGCACAGTCACACGGAGCGTTTTCCATCCTGGCATGACCTATTTGTCGCAGTTTGATCGCTACGCGGCGTGTCGCTGCTGAGACACGAGAAGCCCTGGTAAGTGAGGTGATCGGCCAAGATCCGCTTCACCGTCACCAGGGGCTTCCACGCTTTTACCGTGCCGCGCTGCCGTTGTCGTCCAGGACCCTTACCTACGCATCCGGGATCATCCGCCGTCACCGAAAGGCGATCGGGTCGTGCTGGCGGAAGCTGAATCCGGGGCAGCAGGCCCTGCTCGTCCTGGCTTACCTGCGGAAGGGCGAGACGTTCGCCGAGCTGGCGGCCGGGTTCGGAGTGGGAACCACGACGGCCTGGCGGTACGTGGAGGAGGTCGTCGCGCTGCTCGCGGCCCGCGCGCCGAAGCTCCGCCAGGCGGTCCGGGACGCGAAGAGGGCCGGGTACGCCTACGTCGTCCTGGACGGCACGCTGATCCCTGTCGACCGGGTCGCCGCGGACCGACAAGAGGGCCGAGTGGATCTGGGGGGCCTGGCCGAGCTAGAGGCCGCGGGCCTGGTCACCCTGGCCATTAGGGCTACCAGGGAAGCAGCTATGCGAAGATCCCGTACAAAGGGAAGAACAAGCCTGCATCCCAGAAAGGGGCCAACCGCGCCCACGCGCAGCTCCGCTCGCCCGGCGAGCGCGCGAACGCCCAGCTCAAGTCCTGGCGCATCCTCCGCAAGCTGCGCTGCTGCCCCTGGCGAGCCGGACCGCTGGCCAAGGCGATTCACCTTCTTCAGGTCCGCGAGACCGGAGGATGAGGGCTCAGGAACAGCGCTACCGTCCGTGGCGGTGCAACAGGTAGCCCAGTGCGCAGCTGGCGGGGATGAGCGCGGCGGGCACCAGGTTGAGGGGCACCCCCGCGACGCGGGGGAGGTGGCCCGGCTCATCTTCGACGCCGGCGCCGGAGATGGCCAGCGCCGGGAAGAACGGCACCCAGGCGGCCGCGGACAGCAGCGCGGCGGTGGTCACGGCCATGTCGTGGTCGCGTGCTTGCTGGCCGGGCCGCCACAGCAGCCATAGGGCAAGGAGCTGGGACCCGGTCACCGTTCCCCACCCGGTGGCGTTATGGAACCGGGCGTGCGGTGGCCAGGCCGGGTTGAACACGTGGGTGGAGTTGAGATCGGCCCGCCCGGTGCCGATGATCGTACCGATCGCGGCGCCGCTGAGGATCAGGCGGCTGATTCGCATGCTTTCACTTGTCCTCCCGCCGGTCCGGCGTACCGGCTGTGGTGCGGAGTCGTGTGGCGGATCGGGCTGCCTGGCGGCGTGACAGCTCGCGGGGAAGCAGCGGGAGCGCCCGCATCGTGATCCGGTAGGCCCGGCCGGGGAACACCAGCGGCACGCCGCGGTCAAAGCCCGCCAGTGCCTCCCGCGCGCACTGCGCCGCGCTGATCCGCAGGAACTGCGGCGGCCCGCCGGTCATCCCGCCCGCCGACCCGGCCAGCTGATCGAACTCGCTGTCTACCGGACCGGGGCAGACCTGGGTGACAACCACGCCGGTGCCGGTCAGGTCGGCGCGCAGCGCCTCGCTGAAGCCGTCCATGAAGTGCTTGCTGGCTGAATACGCCGCCGACGCGGGCATGACCGTCAGCCCGGCCCCCGAGCCCATGTTCAGTACTCCCCCTCGCCCGCGTTTCACCATCGCGGGCACCAGGGCCGTGGTCAGCTGCGCGACCGCCAGCACGTTCGTGCGCAGCACGGTCCGGACCCGTGTCCAGTCCGCCTGGTCAGCCAGGACCTGATCGCCGACGCCAGCGTTGTTCACCAGGACGTCCACGGCCCCGGCCTGCTCACCAGTCTTGGCCAGGGCCCGGTCCACGTCGTCCTCGTCGGACAGATCGACGGGCAGGGTCAGCACCTGCAGCTGGCGGTGCCTGGCCAGCAGGCTGGCGCGCAGCTCTTCCAGCCGCCCGGCCCGGCGAGCGAGCAGAATAAGCATCCTGGCCCGCGGCGCGAGCTGCATCGCAAGCTCACGGCCGATGCCCGCCGAGGCACCGGTGACCAGGACGGTGCCACCATCAAGGGGAGGATGTGCGTTCCTGGCCACCATTAGACCTCCATCCCCTGTCATGCCATGAGCAAACCGATTCCTGATTACAAGGTGAGTGCAGGCGGCCAGCCACGCCCATACCCGCAGGGACATCGAGGCCAACGAGAGCTGTGATATGCCTGTTATTCGCATATCTGCCCTAGAAGAGCAGTTTTTTGGAAGGCTTTTGGTGTTGTGAAGCGTTTTTAGCGCGATAACACGTACAACCCTTCTGGATCATGGCTGCATGCTGCGGCGATGGTACCTCTGTGGTCAGCGGTGTCAGATTGCCTTCTGTTTGACGTTCCCGACGTTCGCGCCGCGCCGCCCGCGCCAACCCGCGCCCCCGAAAGCACCACCGCTCCACCGCTCCACCGCTCCACCGCGCCTCAGGCGTCGTCACGGTGCGATACCACCGGACACCTCCCCGTTGACGGCCGTCCACGCAATCGCTTACCCTCGTTTACCCTGTGTCTACGTGCTGTCCGGGAGCGTGCCCGATGCGCCCACCATCCTCAATGCCCCGACGGGGAACGTCCCGAACGGGAACGTCGCGAACGGGAACGTCGCGAACGGGAATGTCCCGAACGGGAATGTCCCGAACGGGTGTGTCCCGTCCTGGCTGGGTGCATGCCGTGAACGCGCTGACCGGGACCGGCGGTCAGGACAGGAGGTCGCCGGTCGAGCTGGTCGCGAACGCCGCCTCGGTCTTCACCCGGAGTCCTTACGCCGAGGTCACCGGCCTGAGCAGCGGGCGGCTCGGGCGCTGGACCGACGGGGTGGCCGCGATGCGTTCCGACCGCGTGACGTTCGCCGCCTACTGGGCCGCGCACAACGACCGCGTGCTCGGCGCTCGCAACGCCGCACACCGCGACGGGGAGCCCGTCGACCCGCTGTGGGTCGTGCTCGGCGACTCGACGGCGCAGGGCTTGGGCGCCCCTGGCCCGCAGGGCGGCTATGTAGGACAGACGCTGCGGCAGCTGCGCCGCCAGACCGGCCGGCACTGGCGGGTGGTCAACCTGTCGGTCTCCGGCTCGCTGATGCGCGACGTCATCGCCGACCAGCTGCCGCGGCTCGGCGAGCACCAGCCGGACCTGGTCACGTGCGGGGCGGGGACGAACGACATCCTGTTCTCCGGTCCCGGCACGCTGTTCAGCGACCTGCGCAACCTCCTCGCCGCCGTGCCCGACAAGACCGTGCTGCTCGACCTGCCCAAGCCGTCCGGCTTCTGGGGGATCGTCGGCAACATGAGCGTGCCCTACGTCGCCCGCATCAACCGCGTGATCAACGAGGTCGCCGAGAAGCGGAGCCTGCCGGTCGCCCGGGTCAGCGCCTACTTCACCGCCCCGTGGGCGGGCAAGCTGGCCGTCGACAGCTTCCACCCGAGCCAGGACGGCTACCGCGACTGGTCCAGGGCCCTCGTCGAGGCACTAGCCCCGAGCCTGGCAGCCGCCTGACGACCAAGACGCCCGCCTGACGACCAAGACGCCCGCCAGTGACGCCCGCCAGCGACGCCCGCCGAGCACCGCCGCCAGACGTCAGCCGCTGGCGCTGCCGGCGCCCGCCTGCACCACGCCGATGGTCAGCAGCTTCACCGAGGTCGACGCGCACCCGGTCGCCGTGTAGGCCAGGTACATCGGGGTCGTCTGGTTCGGCGGGTAAATCTGCAGGTACGTCGTCGCCTTCGGCGAGCACGTCGCGGCCGGGTAGTTAAGCGCCTGCGTGATGCGCAGCAGCGCGTTCCCCGCTTGCCCCGGCTGGAGGGTCACCAGCGTCGGCCCGGCGACCGGCGACCGTGCGGCCGCCTGCCCCACCTGGGTGACCGGCGTCCCGCCCGCGAGGGACACCCCCGGGTACCCGTAGAGGGTGCACGCCTTGTTGCCGATGTTCGTGAAGACGATGACCTGGTAAACCGACCCGGCCGCCCCCTGGGATACCCCCGCCCTGACCTGCAGGTCCCGCGTCGCGCAGCCGGGCACCGCGGACGTGGTCGGCGGCTTGACGACGTGCGGCGACAACGACGGGGACGCGGCCGGCGCGGAAGAAGCCGGCGCGGAAGAAGCGGAAGAAGCGGCAGAAGCTGAAGACGAGGGCGCGGACACAGACGTGGTCGCGGAAGACACCGGCGGCGGTGCCGAGGACGAACTGCTCGCGGCACACCCCGCGACCACGGCACCGGCGGCCGCGACCCCGGCCAGCCTCAGCAACAACGAGACAGAACCCGTCATCACCAATCACCCCTTCTGAGCACCCGGCCATGCGCGGGCTAGGTGCACGGCTACCCCGTGCAGCCGCTCACATCCTTGAGACGCCGTCCGGCCGGCTGCGGTTGCGGCTGGCGCGCGATTACAAGACGGCATAAAAGGGGAGGTACACCCATATGACTATCCCCTTGCCCGACCTGTTCAAGAGAGTCACTCTTGCCCCGGGAGGGATAAGGATCAACACCCTTGTCGGCGGCGGCGACAGGGGCACCCCGGTCCTGTTGCTGCACGGCTACCCGCAGACCCACGTCATGTGGCACCACGTCGCCCCCCTGCTGGCAGAAGACCGCCCGGTGGTCCTCACCGACCTGCGCGGCTACGGTGACAGCGGCAAGCCGTCCGGCGGCCCGACCCACGAAGCGTACGCGAAGCGCACCATGGCCTACGACCAGGTTCTGGTGATGCGCGAGCTCGGGTTCGAGCGCTTCGCCGTCGTCGGGCACGACCGGGGCGCGCGCGTCGGCCACCGCCTCGCCCTTGACTACCCGCACGCGGTGGCGAAGCTAGCCGTCCTGGACATCGTCCCCACCAGGCATGCCCTGCGCACCGCCGACATGGCCTTCGGCCTGGGCTACTGGCACTGGTTCTTCCTCGCCCAGCCGGAACCGCTCCCCGAGCACCACATCGGCGCCGACCCGGTCGGCTGGGTGCACGGCCGGGTCGGCGGATGGCGCCGCGGCGGCCAGCCGATCGACCCGCGCGCCATGCAGGAGTACGTGCGCTGTTTCAAGAACCCGGCCGCGATTCACGCCTCCTGCGAGGACTACCGCGCGTCGGTCGGCACCGACCTGGACGACGATGACGCCGCGATGGCCCGCGGCCAGCGGGTCACCGCCCCGCTGCTCGCCCTGTGGGGCGAGCACGGCTTCGTGGGACGGCACTACGGCGACGTCGCCGCGATCTGGCGCGAGTACGCGGACGACGTGCGGGGCCGCTCCCTGCCCTGCGGTCACTTCCTCGCCGAGGAATGCCCGGAGCAGACCACCGCCGCCCTGCGCGAGTTCCTCAGCGACTAACTCCAGCATCATCCCGAACGAGAGCGTGTTCCACCCGGCCCCGCCGCCTGAAGTCCCAGCGCTAGTTCCCGCGTCAACGCGGTCAGCGTGCTGCCGAGCGGCTCGTCGAGCCGGGCGACCGCCAGGTCGTCACCCCGCGTCGCGCCCTGGTTCACGATCACCACGGGGATACCGAGCGACGCGGCGCGCCGGACGTACCGGAGCCCGGACATGACGGTGAGCGAGGAACCGAGGACGACGAGCGCCGACGACGCGGACACGAGCGCGTAGCACTCCTCGACGCGCGGCTTGGGCACGTTCTCCCCGAAGAACACCACGTCCGGCTTGAGCAGCCCGCCGCACGCGAGGCAGTCGACCACGGTGAACCCGCCGGTGTCGTCGAGCGCCACGTCCCCGTCCGGGTTCACCGCCGGCTCAATCCCCAGGACGGCGGCGCTCCACGCCGGGTTCGCCGCCCGCAGCCGCGCGTCAAGCTCCGCCCGCGCGCTGCGCGACCAGCACGACAGGCACGTCACCCGGTGCAGCGACCCGTGCAGCTCGGTCACCGAGACGGCGCCCGCCGCCTGGTGCAGCCCGTCCACGTTCTGCGTGATGACACCGCGCACCAGCCCGGCCCGCTCGAGCGCGGCCACGGCGAGGTGCCCGGCGTTGGGGGAGGCCCCGGTGACGTGCCGCCACCCGAGGTGCGACCGGGCCCAGTACCGCTGCCGCGCCCCCGCCGAGCCGGTGAACTCCTGGTAGGTCATCGGCTGTCCCGTCCGCCGCGCCTGCCCGCTCGGCCCGCGGTAATCGGGAATGCCGGATTCCGTGGACAGCCCCGCGCCGCTGAGCACCGTCACGTTGCCCCGGCTGACGAGCTCGGCGAGCAGCCAGAACGCGGGCGTGCCGCTCCCGATACCCCCAGGCTCCGCCAGTTCAGCATGCGTCACCCTTCCATGCTGCCACGCGGCCGCCGCTTGTTCGTCCCGCCGCTGCGCCAGGACACCCAGCGGCCAGCGGCGCCCGCGGATGGGGAAAGGGTCCATGATGGAGGGGTGTGCACCGTCGTCGTCAGCCTCGAACCGGGCGAGCGGGTACCGCTGCGCCTGCTCGGCATCAGGGATGAGTTCACCGGCCGCCCGTGGCGCCCGCCCGCCAGGCACTGGCCAGGCTCACCGCTCATTGGCGGCATCGACGAGCAGGCGGGCGGCACCTGGCTGGCCGTCCATCCCGGGATCCCGCGCGTGGCCTGCCTGCTGAACGGCCGTGGTCCCCTCGCGGACCCCGCCCGCCGCCGCAGCCGGGGAGACCTCTCGCTGCGCGCCGCCGCCGAAGGGCACGACTTCCTGCGCCGTCTCGCCGGCGACCCGGACGCGCTCGCCGCCTACGACCCGTTCCACCTGATCTGCGGCACCCCGGACGCGGTGACCATGGTCAGTTATCCCCCGGGGGGACGACCCCCCGTACCCCCCGATGTCCGCGCGGCCGGGCCTGATCGCAAAGACCGCGATCGTATCAGGCCCGTCCACGCGGACGACCCCGGTCGGGCCCCCGTCGTCGTCGTCCGCGAGCTCGGTCCGGGCACGCACCTGATCACCAACGCCGGCCACGCCTACCCGGCGGAGCCCGGTGACCCCGCTGGCGAGCCCAAGGCCGCCCACTTCGCCGACAAGTTCGGCGCCGCCCGTCCGCCCGCCAGCCCGGCGCTTCCCGTGTCGCAGGCGTGGGGGGACTGGCTGACCCTGGCGGCCGGCGACGGCCTCGACCCCGCCGACCCCGCGGGCATCATCGTCCGGCACCGGCTGCCCGACGGCCGGGTCCACGGCAGCACCTCGGTGACGCTGGTCGCCCTGGCCGATGACGCGGTCCGCTACGACTTTCAGCCGCACCCGGGCAGCGCCGACGGCTGGTACCCGGTGCCGCTCAGCGGCTGACGGCTCACGCGTACCGCCGGACCAGGTCGGCGAGGCCCGGCGGGTAGATGTCCTCGGTGGTCGCGTCCAGCTGCTCAAGCGTCCACCAGCGGTGGCTGACGATCCCGTCGGAGGCGTGCATCGCGGCCACCTGGCCGAGCGGCCGCTCCTCCTCCGGGACCCGCCCGACGAAGTAATGGTCGTGCTGCAGGCACAACGTCGGCTGCCCGTACAGGTTGGCCCATTGCACGTTGGAGTTGACGAGCACCTCATCCGGCGGCACGGGCACGTCCGCCCAGCCGGTCTCCTCGAGCAGCTCCCGGCGCGCGGCGGCGTGCAGGTCCTCACCGGGCTCGACCCCGCCGCCCGGCGTGCTCCAGTGCCTGCCCTTGGGCGGCAGGTCATCGTAGAAGAACAGCAGCACCCGGCGCGCCGGGTCAACCGCGATCACGCGCCCCGCCAGCCGCACGGGGTACTCAGCGGACGCGGGGTAGGCAGGCTCGGCCACCCGCCCATTCTTCCGCATCAGGACCAGATAGCCTGGCCCGCGTGCTCGAACGTGTCAAGGTGACCAGCTACCTGGCCCCGCTGCGGGAGGGCGGCAGCCTGCCGGGGCTGGTGGAGGCCGACAACCTCGGCACCTACGTGCTCAAGTTCCGCGGCGCCGGCCAGGGACCGCTCGCCCTGGTCGCGGAGGTCATCGCCGGCGAGCTGGCGCGGCACCTCGGCTTCCTGACCCCCGAGCTCGCGCTCGCCGACCTTGACCCGCGGATCGCGAAAAGCGAGCCCGACGAGGAGATCCAGGACCTGCTCGCGGCCAGCGCCGGGCTCAACCTGGCGGTCGACTACCTGCCGGGCTCCGCCGGCTTCGACCCGCTCGGCTGGACCGCGGACGAGGACTTCGCCAGCGACCTGCTCTGGTTCGACGCCCTGATCCAGAACGTGGACCGCACCTGGCGCAACCCGAACCTGCTCGTCTGGCACGGCAGCACCTGGCTCATCGACCACGGCGCCGCGCTGTACTTCCACCACGACTGGTCCCGCGCCAACCCGGCCAAGCCCTTCGACGCGCGGCAGCACGTCGTCAGGGACCGGGCCACCCGGCTCGCCCAGGCCCACGAGCGCCTCGCGCCGCGGGTCACCGCGAGTGTCCTCGAGCAGGTCACCCGGGACGTCCCCGAGGAGTGGCTCGGCGAGCGCGGCGCGGACGCGTACGTCAGCCAGCTCCTCGAACGCGCCCCCCTGGTTCCGGAGGTTATCCGCCAGTGAGCGAGCTTGCGAGCGAACCAGTAAGCACCGTGCGCCCGCGAATGCGGACTCCGAGCGCCAGCGGGGAGTCCGCATGAGCGAGCCTGCGAGCGAACCAGTAAGCACCGTGCGCCCGCGAATGCGGACTCCGAGCGCCAGCGAGGAATCCGTATGAGCGAGATCTTCGAGTACGCACTGATCCGCGTGGTCCCCAGGATCGAGCGCGGCGAGTCGATCAACGCGGGCGTGATCGTCTACTCCAAGTCGTTCCGCTTCCTGCAGGCGCGGATCGGCCTGGATGAGGCCCGCCTGCGGGCGGTCGACCCCCGCGCCGACATCCCCGCCGTCCACAGCGCGCTCACCGCCTTCGAGCGCGCCTGCACCGACGGCCCGCTCGCCGAGCAGACCCTCGGCGAGCGCTTCCGCTGGCTGACCGCGCCCCGTTCCGCCATCGTCCAGCCGGGCCCGGTCCACGCCGGCGTCACCGACAACCCGGCGGTGGACCTGGACCGCCTGTTCGCCACGCTGGTCCTCAGCTAACCGGGCAATTCCACGGGCTCCGAGGCGATGGTTGTGGCAACGAGCCGCCTATAGCCGGTCCGTTGCCACAACCATCCGGCCCGCACCGGCGGGACCCCCGTTATGCGCGGCCGGCCAGGCGGCAAGTAGGGTGCCCGCGTGCCGTCGCTCCCACGCCGCGCGGGCCGCCTGCTCGCCGCATACCCGGAGCTCGCCGCCGTCCTCGCCGCGGCGGTCGCGGGCTTGTGCGCGCGGCGGCCGCTCGGCTGGCTGACGGCCCACCAGGGCATCAACGCGCTGCTCGTCGTCCTCGTGCTCGCCACCGCCGTCACCATCGATCCGGACGCGCTGCGCCGCCTCGCGCTGGCCTGGCGGAGGGTCGCCGCCGCGATCGTCACTGGCATCACCGTGCTCCCGGCGCTGTCCTGGGCGGTCGCCCACCTGGTGCCGCCCGGCCCGCTCCGCGACGGCGTCCTGGTGACCGGCCTGGCCCCGTGCGAGATCGCCTCGGTCGCCACGACCGCGATGGCGGGCGGCGAGGCCGCCGTCGCGGCCGGCGTGCTGATCGGCTCGACCCTCGCCACGGTCCTGCTCGCCGCCCCGGTGCTCACCCTGGAGGCCGGCCACGCGAGCTTCTCACCCGCCGGCGTCATCGCCAACCTGGCCGTGGTCGTCGCCCTGCCGCTAGCCGCGGGCATCGCACTGCGGTGCTGGGTCCCGGCCACCGCCCGGCTGCTGGCGGCCGGCGGTGCGCAGCGGGCCGCCGGCCGCACCGCCGTCGCGGCCGTCGCGGCGCTGGTCGCCCTCATCGCCGCCGAGGTCCGGCTGTCCGCCGCGTACGGGGCCGTCGCCGTTGCGCTGCTGCTGTTCCTCGCCGCCACGGCCGTGGCGGGCCGGGTCCTCGGCGCCCGGTCCCCGCGCCCAGCTGCCGCGGCGCTGCTGCTCACCACCTCGATGCGCGACTTCGCGATCGCCGCCGCCATCGCCGCCGCCGCGTTCGGCCCGGCGGCCGCCGCCCCGCTTGGCTTGTACGGGGTCGCCGTCCTCATCTGGGGCACCGCCGCCGCGGGCGCCCTCCGTGCCCGGGCCGGCCGGCCGGGCCAGGAACCGTCGCCCTGACTGGACCACCGGACTGAGACCACGGGGCCCGCCGGGCCGCGCTTAGCGGGACCCGCCGGGCCGCGCTTAGCGGGCGCCCGCCGGGCCGCGCGTAGCGGGCGCCCGCCGGGCTGCGCTCGCCCGGCCGCCTTGTTCAATCCCGCCGCGGCCGGCCATGCTGGGTGCGGTGAGCCTCAGCGGCGAGGAACAGGAGATGAACATGGGGGAGCAGCCAGCCGGCGCCAGGCGCGCGGAGCTCAGCTACACGTCGGCGACCAGCGACACGCCGCTGCTCGGCGACACGATCGGCGCCAACTTCGACCGCACGGTCGCGGCCTTCCCCGGCCGCCTGGCCCTGGTCGACGTCCCCGCCGGCGTCCGGTACACCTATGCGGAGCTCAAGGACGAGGTCGACGCGCTCGCCTACGCGCTGCTCGGCATCGGCATCGCCAAGGGCGACCGAGTGGGCATCTGGTCGCCGAACCGGGCCGAGTGGACCGTCACCCAGTACGCCACCGCCAAGCTCGGCGCCATCCTCGTCAACATCAACCCGGCCTACCGCACCAGCGAGCTTGAGTTCGTGCTGAACCAGTCGGGCTGCAGGCTGCTGGTCGCCGCCCAGCGGCTCAAGACCTCCGACTACGCCGCGATGGTCGCCGAGGTGCGGCCGATGTGCCCGGACCTGGAGCAGGTCGTCCTGCTCGACTCCGACGCGTGGCGCGAGCTGATGGACACCGGGAAGTACGCCGACGTCTCGGTCAGGAACACGGCACTCGACGCGATCGGGCTGTCCGCCGATGACCCGATCAACATCCAGTACACGTCGGGCACGACCGGCTTCCCCAAGGGCGCGACCCTGTCGCACCACAACATCCTGAACAACGGCTTCTTCGTCGGCGAGCTGTGCCATTACACCGAAGAGGACAGGATCTGCATCCCGGTGCCCTTCTACCACTGCTTCGGCATGGTGATGGGCAACCTGGCGGCCACCAGCCACGGCGCCGCCATGGTGATACCCGCCCCGTCCTTCGACCCGGTCAAGACCCTGGAAGCGGTGCAGGCCGAGCGCTGCACCTCGCTGTACGGCGTGCCCACCATGTTCATCGCCGAGCTGGCCGTCCCCGACATCGACCGCTACGACCTGTCTAGCCTGCGGACCGGCATCATGGCGGGCTCGCCCTGCCCCGTCGAGGTGATGAAGCAGGTCATCGACCGGATGCACATGGCCGAGGTAGGCATCGCCTACGGCATGACGGAGACGTCGCCGGTGTCGACGCAGACCCGCTCGGACGACTCCATCGAGCGCCGGGTGGCCACCGTCGGCCGGGTCGGCCCGCACGTCGAGGTCAAGGTCATCGACCCCGCGACCGGCCTGACGGTGCCGAGGAACACCCCGGGCGAGCTGTGCACCAGAGGCTACAGCGTGATGCTCGGCTACTGGCGCCAGCCCGACAAGACCAGCGAGGTCATCGACGCCGCGCGCTGGATGCACACCGGCGACCTCGCCGTGATGGACGACGACGGCTACCTGTCCATCACGGGGCGGATCAAGGACATGGTCATCCGCGGCGGGGAGAACGTCTACCCCCGCGAGGTGGAAGAGTTCCTCTACACCCACCCCGACATCCTGGACGCCCAGGTAATCGGCGTCCCGGACGAGAAGTACGGCGAGGAGCTGATGGCCTGGGTCAGGCTCCGCCCCGGCGCCGCCCCCATCACCCCGCAGTCCCTGCGTGAGTTCTGCACCGGCAAGCTGGCCCACTACAAGATCCCGCGCTACGTGCACATCACCGACGAGTTCCCGATGACCGTCACCGGCAAGGTCCGCAAGGTAGAAATGCGCGAGCGCTCAGTCGAAATCCTCGGCCTCCCCTAATAAAAGCGCCCCGAGCCGTCCCGTGGGTCCATCAGCCCCTTCGGCGCGCATTTCAGCCCCTGGGCGCGCATTTCAGCCCGCCCATTTCATGATCATGAAGGTTTTTCCGCGTGATAACGCCGAAAACCCTTTCCAACCCCAAAACCATTCACGATCATTGCCCTCTCAGCGGGGCAGGCGAACCCCGAGAGGCTCGCTGCCCTTATCGCTCTCAGAGCCTCCTCGGGCTAACCACCTGAGGCTGAGGGCGTCGGCTCGCGATCTGCTCAAATCGGGAACACGTCAGTTTCTCCGGCCTGGAGCACGCCCGAGCGCTGAGCCGTGCTTCGCCGCGATCAGAATGCAGGACCCCGACGGCGCGTACCCGTTGAGCACAGGGGCGACTGGGGTTTTCGGCGGAACGATACCACCGGGATGCTGATCCCGCGATCCGTAACGCCGCGGCGGACCAGACGGCATCAAAGTGAAGTTGAATTGGCAAGTCCTTGCCATTTAGAAGATAGCTGAGCTGTGCCCTGATTCCCCGTCAAATGTCACCGCCCGCGAATATCGTCATGACGTCAACCCGGAACGGGGGCCGGTGAAACCCTCGCGGCGCGCGCCGTCCGGCCCGCGTACGACAATGCCATTGGAGTGGTATAGGTGTCCGCTCTCAGTATGACTGTTAAGGCTCGTCTGTCCGCCACTGTTGACGCCGACCTGATCGCGGCGAGCCAGGCCGCGGTCACCGCGGGGGAGGCCGAGTCGGTCAGCGCCTGGGTCTGAGAACCGGGGCCACGGGCCGGATCCTTCGGCGGAATGTCGGCTCCGGCCGGCCGCGCCAGGTTATGCCCGGGCGGGCAGCGCCTGGCGCCACGGGCTCATGTCGAGGCCCGGGTAGCGCTGTGCTGTGCCGGCGACGGTGGCCTCGGTCCAGTACGGGTGACCGGGCGGCGGGAAGCCGAAGAGCGCGAGCTGCCGCGGCGTCGCCCGGTGCACGAACTGGTACCACTCGATCTCGTGGCTGCGGTTGACCCAGGGCATCCGCTGGCCCCACTCGGTACCGGCCGGCCGGTAGCCGAGGTGAACGGTGTAGCGGGCGCCGCGCGGCAGGGTCAGTGCGGTGCCGCGGTGGAAGGTCCCTGGCTCCCAGGCGACGACCGTGCCGGCCGGCCCTGCGGCGCGCACCTCGTCGTCATAGAGGTCCGGGCGCCCGGTCGTCGCTACCCAGCCTCCCTCGGCGTCGGCACCGTCCGCGCGCGGGTACCAGTTCGGTTTGGCCGGCAGCCCCGCCGTCCGGGTGCGGGAAAGCATGCTCGGCGGCCCCAGCTCCGCGGGCACGTCGACGAGGTAAACGAACATCTCCAGCTGACGGAACCGCGGGTCGTCGGCGGGGACCACCAGCGTGTGGTTCAGGTAGTCCCGGTGCAGCGGCTGGCCGTAGCTGGCGGCGCCGGTGTACTTCGCCCACGCCTCGGCCGAGTAGATCCGCAGGTCGCCGTCCGCGAGCAGGGCTTCCGCGAGGTGAGTCACGCGGTCGCTGACCGCGAGCAGGCTCAGCTCCGTGCTCAGGAACGGGAAGCTGTCGATCCCCGCCCACTCGTCCACGGTGAACCGGTCCCGTCGCTTGTCAGTGCCGGCATGGAACCCCTCGGCGGTGGGGTACATGGCCGGCAGTTCGCCGAGCGCGGGTGCCAGTTCCGCGGCGGGGATGAACCCGGGGAGAATCACGAACCCGTGCGTCTGCCACTGCTTCGCGGCGTGACCGAGATCCACCACAGCAGCCTCACCCTCGCCTCCCCGCCGCCGCAACCGGTTTACGCGGCCATCAGGCAGGCTCCGGTGCCGGGCTGAACCGGCGCCATTCGCCGGGCTCCTAGTCCAGGCCGGCGATGAGCAGGCCGTCGTAGGCGAGGTCGTTGCGCCGGTCGACGGTGCCGCGGTCCTGGCCGCGGACCACGCGCAACGGCATCCCGATCCAGCGGGGCTCGGTGTCCTTCGGCGCCCCGGCCGGCAGCCAGGTCCCGTAGCGGGAGTCCTCGGCCTGCACGCTGCCCCCGGCGAAGACGGCGCGGTCGAAGCAGCGCGTCAGGCCGGGCACGTCGCCGACGGTGAACTCGTCGGCGGCGACGAACACCCCGTCGCGGCGGCCGGCACGCAGCGCCTCCGCGTCGCGCAGGCCGTGTCCAAGCGCTGTTCCGCCAGCGCGCAGGCGGCGCGCAGCTCGCGGCGGGCGACCGCCCAGTCGCGCAGGTTCCGGCCGCGGCGGACGCCGCCGGCCAGCGCGACGGACAGCGCGCCGCGGGTGTGCAACGCCGCGAGGCCCGCGGGGGTCACCGTGTTCACCGCCGGCCGGGCGAGCTGGTTCGCCCCGAGCGCTGCGAGCGCCGCCCGGTACTCCTCCCCGGCCGCCGTCACCGCGTCGCGGGCCGCGGGCTCGCGCTCCGTCAGCTCCGCGAGCCGTGCCTGCGCCTCCTCGGCTGAGCAGGACGCCTCCTCGCAGGCCAGCTCAAGTCTGGACAGATTCGTGAGTGCCGCGGCTACCCGCGTCCGTTCGGTGGCAAGGGATTCGGCCTTGGCCAGCGTGGACCTGAACCAGGCGACCGCGGCCGGCCAGTCGACCGCCTTGCCCTTGAGCCGGCGCAGTGCCGCCGCCGTCGCGGGCGCCGCGGCGGGCACCCGGGGTGAGGCACGCGATGGCCTCGTTGACCGCGAACTGCTCGCTGCGGACGAGCGGATCGTCCGATGGCCAGCGGCCCGCGGGAATGCGGTCCGGTGCGCATCCGTCCCGCACCACCAGCGGCTCACGCCGCACATCAACCCGGTCACCGTTCACCGGCACACGTAGCCCCCTGAGCATCGCAACCCGCGGCCCCGGTGCACCCTGTTGCCCGCCTTCGGCCGAGCTGACCCGCCCCCGATCACCCGGACGAAGAAGAACGTTCACCGATGCCGTCTCAGCGAAGACTACGCTGAGTCATGCGGTAATGCGTGAGAGTTACCAAATGTGGCCCGGCGGGGCCCGCTGGCCTGTCCGCCGCGTCAAAATGGAGCGCCGTCCCCCGGGCACGTTGCCGGGACTGGCGTGACGCACCGTTAAAGGCGAGGGTCGACGGGCTCGGATTCCAGGGCGAGGACGGCGAAGACCGACTGGTGCACCTTCCACAGCGGCGCATGCTCGACGAACGCGGTGAGCGATTCCATGCCGAGGCCGTGCTCGCGCTGGGCGAGCTGGCGCTTCTTGCCCAGGTGACGATCGCGCAGCACGTCGAGCGACCCGGTGTAGTCGGGGCCGTAGATGATGCGCAGGTACTCGCGGCCGCGGACCTTCAGGCCTGGCTGGACCCGGCCGTCGGCCAGGTGGGCCGGCTTGACCACGGCTCCCTCGCCTCCGGCAGCCGTCAGCTCCAGCCACCAGTCGGCGGCCGCCGCGCGCTCCCGCCCCGAGGAAAGGTCCACGAAACAGTGCCGGGTCGGGGTGATGAGGTCGCCGCCGAGCTTGGCCAGCTCGGCGAGGTGCCACGCGTGCGCCTCGGTGAGCGCGAGCGCGCGCCCTTCGCAGGCGAGGACCTGGAACGGCGCGAGCGTGATCCCGTCCAGCCCGTCCGGCCCGCCAAGGCCGCCGGGTCCGCCGGGTCCGCCGGCGCCGCCAAAGCCGCCAAGGCCGCCGGGTCCGCCGGCCGGACGGCAGTAGGCGGCGTACGCATCGCGGAAGGCGGCGGCGTCGGCGAGCCGCTGCCGGATGCGGCCGGACAGGGCAGTGACGTCGAGGCCGCGGGCCGAGGCCTTGTCCAGGGCTGCGAGCGCCTCGGGGAGGGCATGCCGGGCCGCGGCGCCGACGGAAGCGTACTGCGCCTTGATCAAGTCGATGGCCTTCGCCGACCAGGGCAGCAGCTCGCAGTCCAGGGCCAGCCAGTCCGTCTCAAGCGATTCGAACAGCGGGGCCGCGGCGGCGCGGAGCCGGCCGACGAGCCCGGTGGTGTCGGCGAAGAACGGCCGGCCGGTGCGCGTGTAGATGACACCCGTAGTGCCGTCCGCGACGCCGAACCGCCGCATCGCGGCGGCCTCGTCCCTGGCGATCACGGCGATCGCACGCGAGCCCATGTGCTTCTCCTCGCAGACCACGCGGGTGACCCCCCACGCGGCGTACTCCGCGAAGGCCTGCTCGGGGTGCTCGAGGAACCCGTCGCGCTTGCCTGCCGAAGACGGTGCCGCCGCGGCTGGTGACATGGTGGGCGGCAGGTAGATCAGCCAGCGCGGGTCGACCGCGAACCGGCTCATGATCTCCAGGGCGGCCGCGGCGTTCTCTTCGGGGATCTTCACCTTGCCCGCGTAGGTGGTCTCCAGCCACCGGGTGCCGGCGACGTCGGCGGCCCGCAGCACGGAGGGCTCGCGGTCCGCCGACAGGTCTCCTGGCGGGGGCGTGAGCGGGCGGGCCGGCTCGTACCACTGGCGCTCGGCGGGGACCGCGACGATCTCGCGCTCGGGGTAGCGCAGCGCCGTCAGCGAACCGCCGAAGACCGCGCCCGTGTCCAGGCAGATGGTGTTGTTGACCCACTCGGCCCTGGGGACCGGGGTGTGACCGTAGGCGACCAGCGCGGGGCCGCGGTATTCCCGCGCCCACGGGTAGCGGACGGGCAGGCCGTACTCGTCGGTCTCGCCGGTGGTGTCGCCGTAGAGGGCGAAGGACCGGACCCGCCCGGACGACCTGCCGTGGTAGGACTCCTTGAGCCCGGCGTGCGCGACCACGAGCCTCCCCTCGTCGAGCACGTAATGGCTGATCAGGCCGTCCATGAACGCCTCCGCGGCCGCGGCGAAGCCGGCGGGCGCAGCCGCGAGCTGCGCTAGTGACTCGGCCAGGCCGTGGGACACCGTGACGTTGGCGCCCTTGAGGGCGCGCACCAGCTTGGCCTCGTGGTTGCCGGATACGCACAGCGCGCTGCCCGCCTTGACCATGCCCATGACCAGCCGCAGCACGCCGGGGGTGTCCGGGCCGCGGTCGACGAGGTCACCGACGAAGACCGCCTGCCTGCCCGCGGGGTGCACGGCGCTGACGGCCCGCCCACCGTCCGCACTGTTACCGTCAGCACCGCCGTCGCCGTACTCCAGCTGCCAGCCGAGCCGGGTCAGCAGCGTGCGGAGCTCTCCGTAGCAGCCGTGCACGTCGCCGATGATGTCGAACGGACCGTGGTTATCCTTTCGGTCGTTCCATGGCCGCTCCCGGCTGACCACGGCCGACTCGATCGCGTCGGCGCCGCGCAGCACGTGGACACGGCGGAAGCCCTCCTTCTTCAGCCGGGGCAGTGACCGCTTGAGGTCCCGGGCCTGCCGTGCCACGACGTGCGGGCCGAAGTCGCGATCGGGACGCTGCCTGTTCCGCTCGGCCGCGACCGACTCAGGCACGTCAAGGACGATGGCGTCGGCCAGCACGTCGTGCTCGCGGGCGAGCCTCAGCAGGGACGCGCGGGCCCCCTGCTGGACGTTGGTCGCGTCCACGACGGTCAGCAGCCCGCGGCGCAGCCGGGTGCCCACGATGTAGTGGAGCACGTCGAATGCGTCCGGGGTCGCGGCCTGGTCGTTCTCGTCGTCGGCGACCAGGCCGCGGCAGAAGTCGCTTGATACCACTTCGGTGGGCTTGAAGCGGGTGCGGGCGAACGTCGACTTCCCGCTCCCGGACACGCCCACCAGTACCACCAGTCCCATCGACGGGACAGTGACCTGAGGATTCGAGGGGACCTGTGGGTTCGCTGAAATGTCAGTCACGGCTGGCCCCCTCCCGGGTGAAGACCGCCATCTGAGTCGGGGTGCCGAACGCCTCGTCCACCGCGCCGATGCCGGCGCGCGCGACCGAGTACCCGGACGCGGCGGCGACCCGGTCTGACCACTGCGCGAACCGGGCCCGGTCCCATTCGAAGCGGTGGTCGGGGTGACGCATGCCGGTGAGCCCCGCGTAGAGCACGTTGTACTCGCTGTTGGGGGTGGTCACGATGACGGCCCCGGGCTTCGCGGCCCCGAACACCACGTGCTCAAGCGCACGCAGTCGCGGCGGGTCGATGTGCTCGATGACCTCCATCAGCACGGCGGCGTCGAAGCCGCCGAAGCGCGGGTCCTCGTAGGTCAGGGCTCCCTGGAACAACTCGACCCGGGCAGACTGCCGCTCGCTCATCCGGTCCAGGCGGAGCCGCCGCGCGGCGTGCTGCAGCGAGCGGGTCGACACGTCGCAGCCGGCGACGCGGGTGAAGGCCGGCGTCTTCACCAGCCGGGCAAGGAACTGACCGGGGCCGCAGCCAAGGTCGATCACCGACTTGGCCCCGAGGTCAAGCAGCGCCTGGCGGACGGCCTCGTGCCGTTCGGTGTTGAGCGGAACGCGCTTGTCGGCCGGCTGCAGGACCTCCTCGTCCTCGGCGGGCTCGACCGTGTCCTCAACCTCGTCGCCGAGCTCCGCGAGCCGGGCCAGGGCGACGCGGGTGAGGCCGCTCCGGTGGCCGAGGTAGCGGCGGGCGATGAGGTCCCTGTCGGGGTGGTTGGCGAGCCAGCCGCCACCCGACCGCAGCAGCTTGTCGACCTCGTCTGGTCCCTGCCAGTAGTGCTTGGACTCATCGAGCACCGGCAGCAGCGCGTACAGCTGGTTGAGCGCATCGGCCAGCCGCACCACGCCGCGCAGGCACAGGCGGACATACCGGGAGTTGCCCCATTCAGGGAAGGCCTCGTCGAGCGCGATCGGCTCCGCCTCGACTGCCCAGCCCAGCGGCTCGAACACGCGGCGCACGATGTCTGCCCCGCCACGGCACGGCAGCACGGGGATGGTGACCTCCAGCGGTATCGCGGAGTCGGCGAGTTCCTGATGAGAGGCGCAGCGACCCGCGCGGGCGGTGCTGAACACGTCGGCCAGCGCGACCCCGAGCAGCGACGACGCGGCATAGGGGCGGTCGTTGACGTACTGCGCCAGGCTGAAGTCCGGCGAGTTCCGCGCCCGGCCCCGCGCGAGCCGGACCGGGTCGACGTCGAGCAGCAGCGCGACGGTGCAGCGCTCGCTGGTCGCCTCGGGGTAGAACACCGTCGCCACGCCGAAGGACTGCGTGAACTCCTGTACCCGGTCGGGATGCTTGTGCAGGAGATAACCCAGATCGGTCGCCGGATCGTGGGTGGTGGAAATGGTCAGGAGCACGCCATTAGTCTGCCCGAGGGGTGCTACTTATTTTCCGGCAGGCAGCCCGCCGCGTGGCGTGCCGGCCCGATCGCCCGGTCCCTCGGCGCCCCGTCCCCTGATGCCCCGTTCCCCGGTGCCGGGTGACCCTACGCCGCCCGGCCCGGCCCAGCCCGGCGATGGCCGCGGCGAGCTCGCCCGCCCGGGCGTCTCGTGGCCGCGGCCGAGCGCCCGCCGGCTGTGCGCGTTGCTCCTCGTCAGCCCGGGGCGGCGGGTGAGCCGCGACCTGGCGTGCGCGGAGCTGTTCCCGCGGCTTGAGCCGCGCGCCGCGGCGCGCTCGCTATCCAAGGCGCTGTCCATGGCGCGCGCCGCGCTGGCCGAGCTCGGCGACGGCGGCGCTGCGCTGCTCAGCGCCGACCTGACGCACATCTGGCTGTCGCCGCGCGTCGTGGTTGACACCGACGACCAGGAGAGAGCACTGCGCGCCGGGCTGGCGATGGCGCCGGGCGAGGCCAGGGACGAGACGCTGAGCGGCGCGCTCGCGGACGACGCCGAGCTACTGCCGGACGAGCCCTACGCCGACTGGGCCGATCGCGCCAGGGACCAGCTGAACTCGCTCCGCCAGGAGGCGCGGCTCGCCCTCGCACGCGACCGCGCGAAGAGGGCCGGGCGATCGGGCCCCGCCGACGTGACGGCGGCCTGGCTCGCCTGCCTGGATCACGACCCCGCCTGCGAGGAAGCGGCGGGCGCGCTGATCCGCGGCTTCCTCGCCGCGGGCCGCCCCGAGCAGGCCGCCCGCGTCTTCGAGCGCTGCCGCGCGGCGCTGGAAGAACTCGGCTTGCGGATCTCCCCGTCGCTTGAGCGCGTCTACGCCTCGGCGGTCGCGGCCGGCGTCACCACGCCCGCCGCGCCCGCCGCGCCGCCAGCCGCCGGGACCGTACAGCCGGTCAGCAGGCCCCGCGAGGAGCGCCGCCCGGTGACGGTGCTGTTCGCCGAGGTGGCCGCCCCCGCGGGCCTGGCGGGCACGCTCGGTCTCGAGGAGTTGCGCGACCTCGTGGGCGGTTCGCTCGCGTCGGTCATCGCCGAGGTCGAGGCGCTTGGCGGAACCGTCAGCTCCGTGTCCGGCCGGGGCCTGCAGGCCATGTTCGGCGCACCGGAGGCGCACGAGGACGATCCGGAGCGCGCGCTGCGCGCGGCCTACCGGGCCCTGGCCGCGGCCAGCGCGTACCCGGTCCCAGCGGGCCCGGTCGTGTCCGGCCCGGTCCCGCCCGGCCCCGTCGCGTCAGGTCCCGCCCCCGCGGGTGCTGCCGCGGCCGGCCAGGCGGTGAGCGCCCGGCCAGGACTGCGGATCGGCATCGAGTCGGGCCCCGGCCCTGGTCGGCCCGATCGGCGGCGGCGCCAAGATCGAGTACGCGGCGCTTGGCGACGTGGTGAGCATGGCCGCGGCGCTGCAGTCCGCCGCGCGTCCTGGCTCGGTGCTCGTGGGCCCGGCGACCCGCGCCGCCACCGCCCACCTCTTCACCTGGGGACCGGATGAACCGGTGACCTTCTCCCCGGATGCCGCGCCGCTGGCCGCCGGCTACCTGGACGCACCACGCGCGACGGCGGCTGAGCGGCGCCCGCGCCTCGGTGGCCGCGCCCCGCTCGTCGGCCGCCAGGCCGAGCTTCGCGCGCTGGACACCGCGCTGCGCGCGGCTGTCGCCGGCCACGGGCAGGCCATCGTGCTAACCGGCGAGCCCGGCATCGGCAAGACCCGGCTGGTGCAGGAGTCACGCAAGCGGTTCATCGCCTGGCTCGGCGCGGGCAGCGGCAAGCGCCCGCTGTGGCTGGAGGGCCGCGGCGCCTCCTACGCCTCCGCCACCCCCTACGGCCTCTACCGCCAGCTGATCGCGAGCTGGATCGAGGTGGCCGCCGACCAGCCAGCAGAACGGGTGCGTGCTGCGCTGGCAGGCGCCCTCACCCACCTCATGGGCAACACGAACCTGCTGGGGCCGCTCGCTCACGTCATGGGCCTGCCGCAGCGGGCCACGCCAGGTCAGGACGAGGGCCAGGCCCGCCGCAAGACCGGCCCGGAGGAACAGCAGCGGCAGGCATTCGCGGCCATTCGCGCCCTGGTCACCCGGTTCACGGCGGTGGCGCCGGCCGTCCTCGTCCTTGAGGACCTGCACTGGGCCGACCCCACCTCGCTGCGGCTCACCGCCGAGCTTGCCGGGCTGGCCGCGAGCCGGCCGCTGCTGCTGCTCGCGACGACCAGGCCGGGCGAGCTCCCTGTCCGCGGGCTCTCATCGGCGCACGAGATCCGGCTGCGGCCGCTTGGCGAGGCCGCGGCCGGCGCACTCGCCACGTCACTCATCGGCCAGGTGAGCGGCCCGGAGGTACTCGCCGCCACCCTGGCCGACGCCGAAGGCAACCCGCTGTTCCTTGAGGAGCGCCTCGCGGAGATGCTTGAGGCCGGGGTCCTCGTCCGCCAGCAGGGCGCCTGGCGGCTGCGCGAGGCGGCCCGGCCGTCCGCTTCCGCGGTGGTGCTGCCGCAGGTACTTGAGCGCCTGGTCCGCTCCCGCGTGGACCGGCTCAGCCCGGCCGCCGCCGAGGCGATCCGCGCCGCCTCGGTGCTCGGCACCGAGTTCACCGCCGGCATTCTCGCGGCCACGCTCGGCACCCCGCCGTCCGCGCTCACCCCGGTGCTCGACGAACTGTGCGCGAGCGACCTGGTGCATCATGAGCCGCCAGAGAGCGCCAAGCCGGCCTTCCGGTTCCGGCACGCGCTGATCCAGGAGGCCACCTACCTGGGGCTGCTGCGCGCCGACCGCCGCGACCTGCACGCGCGCGCCGCCAGCGCGCTTGAGGGCGCCTGCGCGGGCCAGCTCCCCGAGGTCGCCACAGTCCTCGGCCGCCACTACGCCATCGCCGAGGACGCCGGCCGGGCGCTGCGCTACCTCGAGCTCGGCGGTGATCACGCCACCGACGCGTTCGCGAACGACGAGGCGGTGGCGTCCTTTCGCGAGGCACTGACGGTGACCGGGCAGGCGGGCGCCGGCGACGCACGGCGGCCGGCCGACGGCGGCTCCGGCGAAGACTTGGTTGCCGCCGCCATCCGGCTGTACGCCAAGCTGGCCAACGTGCTGTGGCGCACCGCGCGGCTGGACGAGGCGAGGGCCGCGTTCCAGTCGGCGCTGGCCCTGGCCGACGCGAGCGCACGCCCCCTTGACCCGGTGCTCCGGGCGCACCTGCACATCAGGCTCGGCCGCCTTGAGCTGACCAGGCTGCATTACCGGGAGGCCACCGCCGACTTCGACGCCGCGGAGGTCCTGCTCGGCGGAGACGCCGGCCAGCAGGACGACGCCACCGCCGACCACTGGCTGGAGCTCATGCTGGACGGCCGGGCCGACATGCACGTGATGCGCTTCGAGCCCGACCTCGTGCTGGCGATCCTCGAGCAGGTCAGGCCGTTGCTTGAGGCGCGCGGCACCCCGGCGCGGAAGACGATCTCCTACCGGCTGCAAACACTGCAGCGGCTGCTGCGCAACCGGCTGCGCGTCTCCAGCGAGGACATCGCTGACCTGCGGGCGGCCGTCACCGCGGCCGAGCACACCGGCGAGGACAAAGACCTGGGCTACGCCACCCAGTTCCTCGGCTGGGCGCTGTGGCTGCGCGGCGCGCTCCCCGAGGCCGAAGCGGAGCTGGCCAACGCACTGCGGCTGGCCGAGCGCACCGGCGAGGCATTCCTGCGCGGCGTGACCCTGCTCAGCCTGAGCCTGACCGCGCTGCGCCGGCACGACACCGAGGCGGTCCGCGCGCTGGTGCCACGGGCGCACGCGGCACTGCGGGAGACCGGCGAACTGTTCGGCAGCCGCGTCGCCGGCGGCATGGCGTGCGCGGCCTGGCTCGCCTGGCAGGACGGCAGGCCGGACGAGGTGACCAGGCTGGCCGCCGAGATCGGGGACCTCGAGCTGACCACCCTCGGCTCCGGCGCCATGTACCGCTGGGTGTACCTGTTCCCGCTGCTCGCCGCCCGCCTCCAGGCCGGCGAGACCGGCGCGGCGGTGACCGCCGCCCGTACGGTCATCGACCCGTCGCAAATGGCACTACCCGACGACCTGACGGCCGCCCTCGCCAACGCATGCGAGTCCTGGGACAACGACAAGCCAGCCGAGGCCACGCACCACCTGACGAAGGCCCTGAACCTAGCCGCCGCTCACGCCTACTTCTAACGCCCCCCGCCCGTCCACTTGCGCACCCTCCCCGCCTCCACCCACTCAGAACCGCTTCCC
>DASWAE010000176.1:0-16274 GCA_036391275.1 Trebonia sp. | reverse complement strand
CTCGAACGCGACCGTCCCGCCGCGGTTCTCCGTGGTCAGCGGGCCGAGGATGCGCACACCGGGAATGGCGCCGATGACCTCGAGGGCACGGGAGGTGAGCAGTTCCTCGTGCGCGGCCACGTTGTCCATGCCGAGGGTGGTGAGGTAGTCCACCGCCGCGCCGAGGCCCGCGGCGAGGGAGACCGCCGGGACGCCCGGCTCGAACTTGGCGGGCGGCGGCAGGAAGGTGGTCTCCTCCATCCGGACGACCTCGATCATCGACCCCCCGGTGAGGAACGGCGGCAGCGCGTCAAGCGCCGCGTACGTGCCGTACAGCACGCCCAGTCCGAGGGGGCCGAGCATCTTGTGCCCGGAGAAGGCGAGGAAGTCGGCCCCGATGTCGGATACGGAGACCGGGTGGTGCGGCACGAGCTGGGCGCCGTCCACCAGGTACAGCGCGCCGACGGAGTGGGCGAGCTCGCCGATCTCGCGCAGCGGCGGGATGACGCCGGTGACGTTCGACTGCCCGGTCACCGCGACGACCTTCGTCCGCTCGGTGACCAGCGACGCGTCCACGTCGACGCGGCCGTCCGGCAGTTCCCTGAACCACTTGAGCGTCGCGCCGGTGCGCAGCGCGAGCTGCTGCCATGGCACCAGGTTGGCGTGGTGCTCGATCTCGGTAATGAGGATCTCATCCCCCGGCCGCAGCGACCAGGCGAGCCCGAACGCGACCAGGTTGATGCTCTCGGTCGCCGACTTGGTGAAGACGACCTCCTCGGGCCGGGCGGCACCGAGGAACGACGCCACCTTCGCCCGGGTGCCCTCGTAGATCTCGGTGGCCTCCTGGCCCAGCAGGTGGGTGCCGCGGTGCGCGGCGGCGTTGTGCCGCTCGTAGTACTCGCGCTCGGCGTCGAGCACCACGGTCGGGTGCTGTGACGTGGCTCCCGAGTCCAGGTAGACCAGCGGCTTGCCGTTCCTGACCGTCCGGGCCAGGATCGGGAAGTCCTTCCGGATCAGGTCGACGTCAAGCGGAGAGGGGTTGCTCATGCCGATGCGCCCGCTCCCGTGAACCGCTCGTAGCCCTCGTTCTCCAGCAGCTTCGCCAGCTCGGGGCCGCCCTCTTCGACGATCCGGCCCGCCACGAAGACATGCACGTAGTCCGGCTGCACGTACTGCAGGATCCGGTTGTAGTGGGTGATCAGCAGCACGCCGCGGCCCGGCTTGGCGCGGAACCGGTTGATGCCCTCCGACACGATCTTCAGCGCGTCCACGTCGAGGCCGGAGTCGGTCTCGTCGAGCACGGCGATCTTCGGGTCGAGCAGCTCAAGCTGCAGGATCTCGTGCCGCTTCTTCTCGCCGCCGGAGAACCCCTCGTTGAGCGAGCGCTCGGCGAACTTGGGGTCGATGGCCAGGCCGCCCATCGCGCCGCGCATCTCCTTCATGAAGTCGCGCAGCTTGGGCGCCTCGCCGCGGGTCGCGGTCACCGCGGTGCGCAGGAAGTTGGACACCGACACGCCGGGCACCTCGACCGGGTACTGCATGGCGAGGAACAGCCCGGCCCGCGCGCGGGCGTCCACCGACATCGCCAGCACGTCCTCGCCGTCGAGCGTGACGCTCCCGGCGGTGACGGTGTACTTGGGGTGGCCAGCGAGCGCATAGGCGAGGGTGGACTTGCCGGAGCCGTTCGGTCCCATGATGGCGTGCGTCTCGCCGTCGGCCACCGTCAGGTTGACGCCGCGCAGGATCTCGCGCAGCGAGCCGTCGGCTTCCGTGATGGAAGCGTGCAGGTCGCGGATCTCAAGGGTGGACACTTGGCTTGACTCCTAGATCGACACGAGGACGTCGTCGCCCTCGACCTTGACGGGGTAAACGGGCACCGGGACGGTGGCGGGCATCGCGGTCGGCTTGCCGCTGCGCAGGTCGAAGCAGGACCCGTGCAGCCAGCACTCGATCGTGTAGCCGTCGACGTCCCCCTCTGACAGCGGAACGGCGGCGTGCGAGCACCAGTCGCGGATCGCGAAGAACTCGCCCTCGGTCCGCACGATCGCGATCTCGTCGCCGTTCAGCACGACGCTGATCACGCCGCCCTCCGGTACATCGGAGACAGCGCACGCCCGAACGAAGGCGGCCGGCTCACTCACGACAGCTCCTCCTCGATGGCGGCGGTGACGCGCTCCTCGAGCTCCGGCACGCCGATCTTGCCGATCAGCTCGCCGAAGAAGCCGCGGATCACCAGGCGCCGCGCCTCCTCGTACGGGATGCCGCGGGCCTGCAGGTAGAACGTCTGCTCGTCGTCGAGCCTGCCGTTCGCCGAGGCGTGCCCGGCGCCCGCGATCTCGCCGGTGAGGATCTCCAGGTTCGGCACCGAGTCGGCGTGCGCCTCGTCGGTGAGAATCAGGTTCCGGTTGAACTCGTAGCTGTCAGTGCCGGTCGCCTCCGGGCGGATCAGCACGTCGCCGATCCACACGGTGCGCGCGCCCTTGCCGGACAGCGCGCCCTTGTAGCCGACGCGGCTGCGGCACTTCGGCGTGTCGTGGTCGACGAACAGCCGGTGCTCCAGGTGCTGCCCGGCGTCGGCGAACGCGATGCCGTGCAGCTCGGCGTCGCCGCCGGGCCCGGCGTACCTGACGGCCGGCGAGAGGCGGACCAGGGACCCGCCGAGGGTGACCGCGAAGTGCGCCACGTGCGCGTCCTTGCCCAGGGTGACCTGGTGGTGCGCGACCTGCACCGCGTCGTCCGCCCAGTCGGCCAGCGCGACGACGGTGAGGTCGCCGCCGTCGGCGACGCGGATCTCCACGTTATTCGCGTAGGTCGCCGACCCGGTCTGGTCGATGACCACGGTCGCCCGGCCGTAGGGCTGCACGTCGATGATGAGGTGCCCGGCCGCGGCAACGTCCGTGCCCGTGCCGGTGACGCGGACGTAGCTCGGCGCGGACGCCGTGGTGTCCTTCGGCACGGTGAGCACGGTCGCTTCCGCCGCGGCGGCGTACGCCCGGGCGCTTACCCGGTCGGTGGGGAGGAATCCGCCGGCCGGGGCAAGCCGCTTCCGTTCGATGAGGTCCTCGGTCTCCACCACCAGCTCGGGCGCGGCCTCGACCGCGACCCCCACCGCGCCGGCCAGCGGCGCGTCCTTGTGCAGCGACCGCAGCCGGTTCAGCGGGGTGAACCGCCACTCCTCCTCGCGGCCCGTCGGCACCGCGAAGTCGTCGGGGTCGGCCGACCCGAAAGAGTGCAGGCTGGAGACAGGCGCGGTCTCCACCGCGCTGGCTAGATTGGACATGCTTAGCCGACCGCCCCTTCCATCTGCAGCTCGATCAGCCGGTTGAGCTCCAGCGCGTACTCCATGGGGAGCTCGCGGGCGATCGGCTCGACGAAGCCGCGGACGATCATCGCCATCGCCTCGTCCTCGGTGAGGCCGCGGGACATCAGGTAGAACAGCTGGTCCGCGGAGATCTTCGAGACGGTGGCCTCGTGACCCATCTCCACGTCGTCCTCGCGGATGTCGTTGTACGGGTAGGTGTCCGAGCGGCTGATCGTGTCCACGAGCAGCGCGTCGCACCTGACCGTGGACTTGCTGTGCGTGGCGCCTTCCTGCACGTTGATCAGGCCGCGGTAGCTGGTCCGGCCGCCGGCCCGGGCGACCGACTTGGACACGATCGTGGAGGACGTGTTGGGCGCGCAGTGCACCATCTTGGCGCCGGCGTCCTGGTGCTGGCCCGCGCCCGCGAACGCGACCGACAGCGTCTCGCCCTTGGCGTGCTCGCCCATCAGGTAGACCGCCGGGTACTTCATGGTGACCTTGGAGCCGATGTTGCCGTCGATCCACTCCATGGTGGCGCCCTGGTAGGCGACGGCCCGCTTGGTGACCAGGTTGTACACGTTGTTCGACCAGTTCTGGATGGTCGTGTAACGACAGCGGGCGTCCTTCTTGACGATGATCTCGACGACGGCGGAGTGCAGGCTGTCGCTCTTGTAGATCGGCGCGGTGCAGCCCTCGACGTAGTGCACGTAGGCGCCCTCGTCGACGATGATCAGCGTGCGCTCGAACTGGCCCATGTTCTCGGTGTTGATCCGGAAGTAGGCCTGCAGCGGGATCTCCACGTGCACGCCCTTCGGCACGTAGATGAAGCTGCCGCCGGACCACACGGCGGTGTTCAGCGCGGCGAACTTGTTGTCGCCGGCCGGGATCACCGTGCCGTAGTACTCCCTGAACAGGTCCGGGTGCTCCTTGAGGGCGGTGTCGGTGTCGAGGAAGATGACGCCCTTCTCCTCGAGGTCCTCGCGGATCTTGTGGTAGACGACCTCGGACTCGTACTGCGCGGCGACGCCGGCGATGAGGCGCTGCTTCTCCGCCTCGGGGATGCCGAGCTTGTCGTAGGTGTTCTTGATGTCGGCCGGGAGGTCGTCCCACGACTCCGCCTGCTTCTCCGTGGAGCGGACGAAGTACTTGATGTTGTCGAAGTCGATGCCGGACAGGTCCGAGCCCCAGTTGGGCATCGGCTTGCGGCCGAAGTACTTCAGCCCCTTGAGCCGGTTCTCGAGCATCCACTCCGGCTCGTTCTTGCGGGCGGAGATGTCGCGGACCACTGCCTCGGAGAGCCCGCGCTTGGCGGACGCGCCGGCCACGTCAGGGTCGGCCCAGCCGAACTTGTACGTGCCAAGACCTTCGAGCTGGTCGCTTGCGGTGGTGGTCGTCATATGTCAGAGCCCTCCGGACTCGTTCGTGTTGCGCTTGTCACGGTCGCCCGTGCAGGTCACGTGGGTGGTGCAGATGCCGTCGCCGTGCGCGATCGTCGCCAGGCGCTGGACCGGGGTGCCGAGCAGCCGCCCGAACGCCTCCGTCTCCGCCTCGCACAGCTGAGGGAACTCGGCGGCGACGTGCGCGACCGGGCAGTGGTGCTGGCAGATCTGCTCTCCATTGCTAACAATTCCAACCCTGCCCGCTATGCCGGGCGCCGGGTTCGCGGCGGCCGCGTAGCCGTCGGCCGACAGCGCGTCGGCGAGCGCCTGGACCCGGGTCCGCAGGTCGCCCGCCTGGGCGACCACCGGGGCGTACCGGCGCTCGGTCTCCGCGACCTGCTGCCGGGCGAACTCGGCGACCGCCTGCGGGCCGTAGGTCCGCTCGAGGAAGCGCAGGGCGCTGGTCGCCAGGTCGTCGTAGGCGTGCTCGAAGGCGCTGCGGCCCGCGTCGGTGATGACGAAGACCTTGGCCGGGCGGCCCCGCCCCCGGTTGCCGTAGGTGCGGGCGGTGCGCGTCTCGATCATGCCGTCGGCGATAAGGTTGTCCAGGTGCCGCCGGATGGCGGCCGGCGTCAGCCCGAGCCGCCCGCCGATCGTCGCCGCGGTGCACGGGCCGAGCTCGAGGATCAGCCGGGCGACCTGGCCGCGCGTGCCGGCCGACTCCCCCGCCTGTATCATCCCCGCCTGAGCCTTCCCAGACGGCATTCCCGAGCTTTTCACAACACCAGTGTGCCGTAAATGGGACGTGCGTGGCAAGTTTTACGCCACGCCGACGTGACGTAAATCACGGCGGAGGGCGCCGACCAGCCTCCTGATGGCTGGCACCATCCTGACCGGCGGCTCGCGGCGCCCGCCTCGTCCGCGCGGGGTGAGGCGGGACCGGGCGGTCACGCCTGCGCGGCAGCCTCAGCCGGGAAGCCGAACATCCCGTCGGGGCCCGGCGCCAGCGGGACCGCGGCGAGCACGGCATCGACGTTCAGCGGCCCGTAGATGTGCGGGAACGGCAGCTCCGCGCCGGGCACGTCCTCATAGCGCACCTCGGCGCCGAGACGGCCGGGGTCGACGACGAGCAGCACCAGGTCGCCGGGCACGTCGCGGTAGTACTTGTTCGCCGTGCGGGCGACCTGCGACGCTTGGGAGGCATGGATGAACCCCTCCTCCGCCAGGGTCTTGCCGACCGAGGACCTGGCGTAGCTGCCGTCGGCGAGCGCCCGCTCCCAGTCGGCGCGGACGGCGATGTGGTAGATGCGGCTCACCGGGGTCACGTTACTACCGCCGCTTTCCCGGTAGCTGTGGGGGCGAGGTTCGCGGCGCCGGCGAACCTTTCGGTGAACCGATACGTTTCGCTGAGGCAAGAGCGCTACTGTGTGTGGGCCTCGCCTCCCTGGAGTCGGCGCCCCTGGTGCATCATGGAACCACTGCGGGGGAAGGAACTGGATCGTCATGGCTTCGCCGCGGGCTGATGTCTCCGATCGGCTGGATGTAACCGTCGCGCCCGGCGGCAAGGTGGTCGCGATCAGCGACCTGCACCTCCCGCCGGAACGGACGACGGTCTCCGGGCGCAGTTGCGAGGTCATCGCCCGCAGGCTCGCCGCCGAGACCGGCCCGCTCACCGTGGTGCTGGCCGGCGACATCGTGGAGATGCTGTCCTTTCCCGGCCGCACCGCCGCCGACGTGCTCGGCGCGCACGACGACCTGTGCCGGGCCCTGGCGGACGTGACCGAGCGGGGCGGCCAGGTCATCTACACCGTCGGCAACCACGACGGTGACCTCGCCTGGGACCTCAAGGCCGCGACCGCGGTCCGCGAGGCGACCGGCGCGCGGCTGTGCCTCGCCGCCGACCTGGTGCTGCCGGACGGCGAGCGGATCCGGGTGGAGCACGGCCACCAGATCGACCCGTACAACTGCTTCCAGGACGCGCGCAACCCGCTCGACACGCCGCTCGGGCACCACATCGTCCGCGAGGTCATCCCCAAGATCGAGTGGCTCGGCCGGGACTGGCTGACCGGCGCGCACGAGATGGCTGACCCGGCGGACTTCCCGTCGTTCCTCGCCTCCCGGCTCGTCTACCGCAAGCTGGGGCGCCACCTGTGGTGGGTGATCCTCGCGCCGATCGTGCTGGTCGCCCTGGTCCTCCCAGAGCTCGGGCGCGTCGGGTCCCGGTTCCCGGACACCGGCCGGTGGCTGCGCGACGGCGAGATCCTCGGCTACGGCGCGGCGGTCGACATCGTGCTGCTCACCCTGGTCATCGCGGTCCTGCTGCGCCGCGCCTGGACCTCGATCAGCGCCCTGGCGCTGTCGCAGCGCGGCTACGGCCAGAACTCAGCGGCCCGGGAACGCGCCGACGAGCTCATCGCCCAGGGCTACACCGGGTACCTGTCCGGGCACACCCACCACCCGGAACTGCGCGCGCACGGCGACGGCTTCTACGGCAACACGGGCTCGTGCACCTCCGTCGTCGAGGCGATCGACACGGTGTACGGCATGCCGCCCGTCTACCTGCGGACCCAGCAGCTCTCCTGGCTGGAGGTCACCGCCACGCCGCCGCCCGCCGCCAAGCAGCAGGGCGACGACGAGGCCGCACAACGGGCGTGGGCCAACCTGACCTGGCACGCGACCCTCAAGTCGGCGCGGGTCGAGCTGCCGGGCGCCACCCGGTTCGAACGGTTCCTCGTCCGGTCGCGCAACCCGCACGCCACGGCGCCCAAGGTGGTCGCCAGCTGGCCCGAGGGCCCGTACTGGCCCGAGGACGGCAGGCACCTCAAGCACCGGCACCTCAAGCGCGCGCACCTGAAGTACCCGCACCTCAGGCACGGGAATCACAGGCAGGCCGGCCAGTCCGGCGCCGACCAGGCGAGCTGCTAGCGCCGGGGGCAGCCTGCCCGCGCCTGCGCCAGCGCCAGCGTTTCTTGCTGTTACCCCGGCACTGGACACCGTGGCAGCATCTACTACAGAATGTCGGACCCGGAAATACCCTCAGGTGGCCAGTGCCCATAGACTGCGTGCGTGAGCAACCCCCCCGCCGTCGAGATCTCCGGCTTGGTGAAGCGGTACGGGCCGGCGACCGCCGTCGACGGGCTGAGCCTCACCGCGGGCAGCGGCGAGGTCACCGCGATCCTCGGGCCGAACGGCGCGGGCAAGACCACCACGATCGAGGTCTGCGAGGGTTACCGCAGCGCCGACGCCGGCACGGTGCGGGTACTCGGGCTCGACCCGCTCCGGGACGCCGCCCGGCTCAAGCCGCGGGTCGGGGTCATGCTCCAGTCGGGCGGCATCCCGCCCGCCGTCCCCGCCGGGGAGTACCTCAGGACGCTGAGCCGGTTCCATGTGAAACCACACGACACGGCGTGGCTGCTTGACATCGTGGGCCTTACGAGTCACGCGAAGACTCAGTACAAGCGGCTGTCCGGCGGGCAGCAGCAGCGGCTGTCGCTGGCCGCCGCCGTCCTCGGCCGCCCTGATCTGGTCTTCCTCGACGAGCCGACCGCCGGCATGGACCCGCAGGCCAGGCACGCGACCTGGGACCTGATCACGGCCCTGCGCGCCGACGGGGTCGGCGTGATCCTCACCACGCACTTCATGGAGGAGGCCGAGCGGCTCGCCGACCACGTGGTCATCATCGACCACGGCCGGGTCGTCGCCGACGGTGCCCCTGCCCAGCTCACCGGCACCGCCGGGCAGCTGAGGTTCCGCGCGGAGGCGGGCCTCGACACCGACAGCCTGCTCGCGGCCCTGCCGCCAGGCAGCGCGGCCAAGGAATCGCCGGCCGGCCACTACCTGATCGAGGTGCCCGGCGGCACCGTGCACCCGGCCCTGCTCGCGGCGGTCACCGCCTGGTGCGCGGACCGGGCCGTGCTGCCGAGCAGCCTGCAGATCGAGTCACGCACGCTCGAGGACGTCTTCCTTGAGCTGACGGGAAAGGACCTCAGAGCTTGACGTCTCAGGTGATGGCGGGGGAGCCGGGATCCGGGACCTGGGTCCCCGAACCCGGCGCTGCCCCGCTGCGCCGGATGATCGCCGCGCAGGCCGCCCTGGAGACCAGGCAGCTGCTGCGCAACGGCGAGCAGCTCATGCTCATGCTGATCATCCCGCTGCTGCTGCTCGCCGCGTTCAGCCTTGAACCGCTGATCGACTTCGGCGGCGGGTACACCCGGATCGACTTCCTGACCCCCGGCGTGGTCGCGCTCGCGGTCATGTCCACCGCGTTCACCAGCCAGGCGATCGCCACCGGGTTCGAGCGCCGGTACGGCGTGCTCAAGCGGCTCGGCGCGACGCCGCTGTCCCGCACGGGCCTGATCACCGCGAAGACCGCCACCGTCATCGCCGTCGAACTGCTCCAGGCGGCCGTCATCCTGCTCGTCGCCACCGCGCTCGGCTGGGCGCCGAACGCCAGCCCGGCCGCCGTCGTCACCGTCCCGTTGCTCGTGCTGCTGGGCACCGCCGCGTTCAGCGGGTTCGCCCTGCTGCTGGCGGGCACGCTGCGCGCCGAGGCGACCCTCGCCGCGGCCAACCTCATCTACGTCGTGCTGCTCGGCATCGGCGGCGTGGTCTTCCCGCTCACCAAGTTCCCCGGTGCCGCCCGCCCGCTGCTCGAGCTGCTGCCCACCGGGGCGCTGTCCACCGGCCTGCGCGACGTGCTGGCGAACGCGGCCGCCTTCCCCGCCAGGGACGTGATCACCCTCGTGGTGTGGGCCGTCGCCGGGATCGCGCTCGCCGCCCGCTTCTTCCGGTGGGAGTAGGGAGCACGCGGGTCGACGGTTCCCGCCCGGGCGCCGCACCGGGGCCGGCCGCCCGCCGACGGGCGGGACTGGCGCCGTCCGCCCTGCCCGCCGGCCTGGTGCTGGCCGGCGCGGTGTCCGTGCAGTCCGGCGCGGGCATCGCCGCCCGGCTGTTCAGCCAGCTGCCGCCCGCCGCGGTCACCACGCTGCGGCTCTGGTCCGCGGCGCTGATCATGCTCCTCGTCGCCGGCCGGCCCGCCGCCCGCGCGGTCGCCGGCCTCGTCACCCGGCGAGCGTGGACGGACAGTGTCACCACGCTCGCGTTCGGTATTGCGCTTGGCTTCATGAACTTCGCCATCTACCAGGCGTTCGCGCGCATACCGCTCGGCATCGCGGTCACCATCGAGTTCCTCGGGCCGTTGTCCGTCACGGTCGCCGGCACGCTGCGCGGCGGCCGCACCTCCGGTCACGGGCACCGGCGGGCGGCCGGGCTCGGCTACGCGGCGCTCGCCACCGCGGGCGTGGTGCTGCTCGCGGGTACGGTCGGCGGGACCCGGCTGAACTGGGCCGGCGTCGCCTGGGCGGCCGCCGCGGGATCCGCGTGGGCGGCGTACATCCTCGGCTCCAAGGCCGCCGGCCAGCGCCTTCCGGGCGCGTCCGGCCTGGTCATCGCCATGTGCGTGGCCGCACTGGCGGTCACCGCACCGGGCCTGGCGGCCGGCGCCCCCGCGATGTTCCGCCCGTCGTTCCTGGCCGCGGGCACCGGCATCGGCCTGTTGTCCTCGGTCATCCCCTACTGGCTGGAGCTTGAGGCGCTGCGCCGCATCCCGACCAGCCTGTTCGGCGTCTGGATGTCGGTACAGCCCGCCGTCGCGGCCCTCATCGGCCTCGCGGTCCTCGGGCAGCGCCTGTCGCTCGCGGAGTGGTCCGGCATCGCCTGCGTCGTCGCGGCGTCGGCGGGCGCGGCGAGCGCCGCCCGCGCGCCGGAAGACGGTGGTGTCGCACCGGCGGGATCCGGGTGATCGCGGGGCTGCGGCGGTCCGGCCTGGTCAGCCGCCATTCAGTGGCCGGCCATCCGGAGGTACCGGGCCGCTGGTGACCCCGAACCGCGGGGCTCAAGTCGCAGGTCCCCGTGTTCGATGGCTGCCTCCACGGCCTGGTAGCCCAGGCTCCGGTACGCCTCGAACTCGTCGGCGTCGTAGAGCTGCTGCGCGGTGCTGTCACAGGGGTAGCGAGGGTGCGCCGCCGCGTACGCGCGGATGTCCCACGACGCGTCGTGCCACCAGCCGAGCTTGGCCACCCAGAGCTGGCCATGGGGTACCCCAGGGCCGTCGAAGGTTCCCCTGACCCACGGCTGGCGCACCTCGCCGGCGGACAGGGCAGGCTCTTTCGAATCCTGGCCTGCGGCCGGCCGCATCTCGCTGGGGTCGAGGTCAACGGTGAACCCCGCATCGACACGGGCCAGGGCGATGGCGCCCCCTATCGTTGACCAGTGATCGGTGGGGTCGCCCGAGGCGTCGAGCGCGAGGATCCGGTCGTTGCGCTCCGCGTCGTCGTACAGCGCGGCGACCAGCCCGAGGTTGTCGTAGTGGCCGCCGTCGGTGACGTACATCCACGTCTGGCGGTAGCTGCAGTGCCCGAGCGTCTCGGCCCACAGCAGCCCCAGGCTCGGCTGCAGCCAGCGGTACAGCAGACGTGCCTGCAACCTTCGCCGCCGCAACTCCCGCCGCTTCGCGGGGTCCTCGGCGCCAGCGGCCGCGATTTCGGCGTCGAGCCTCGCGGCCTCCGAACGCAGGTACAGCAGCGACGCCCAGAGGGACGCCTCATGCTCCTTGCCCTTAGCTTCCCTGTCTGTTTCATGGTCACGCTGCGCCTTGGCCCAGCGGGGGTGCGGCGCGCAGTACCAGAACGGCAGCCACCACGGATTGCCCGGGGGCTTCAGCGCCGTTTCTGCCGGATCGCCGAGACTGGTCCGTGCGCCCGCCACGACGCGCGGTGACGGGAGCCACTGCCCGAGCCGGACATTCGCGACGGTCAGCGGCAGCCGGAAGGCGGCGCGCGTCGCCCGGCCCATCAGCGGTGAGAGAGCCGCCCCGCTCAGGGCCACGATGCCGAAGACGGTCATGCGCGCTGGGTCAGCCATCAGTTCCATGTCACTGGTGGCCGCCGCGGACGGGCTCTGCGGTCCTCCCCACAGCGTCACCTTGTCCGGGGTGAACGTGAGGCAGGCGGCGCCTTGCCCGGCGGTCTCGCCGGGAGCGTTGATGTTCGCGGTGGTGGCGATCACCAACCGGGCCTTGCCGCCCTGCCCGAGCTCGGACAGCCTCGTCGCACTCCCCTGCCCGTAACCGGCGGCCAGGCGCCACCGGTAGAAGTCATGCATGGACAGCCGGTTCACGTCCACAAGCCGGCCGGCCAGCCCGACCACAGCGGCCAGCGCCACTGATATGGCCATGGCGAGAGTCGCGCCGTAGCGTGAACCGTCGCTCACCCAGATCAGCCCGAGGATGACCGTCACGGTCACGACGAGGGCAACCGCGACCCATGGCAGCAGGGTTCGTTGCGCCCAGGCACCGACCTTCCCGAGCAGGCTCGTCGCGCCCTGCGGCATGTCCTTGAGCTGCTTGCCCCACCGCTGCACCTGGCCGAAGCCAGACCTCGCCAGCCCGGCGAGGGTGCTGACCAGCGCGAACAAGGAGAGTGTCAGGGCCGAGCCGGAGGCACCGGGGCCGTTCCAGGTACTCACTTCAGTCAGCCAGCGCACGGCGAACGGAACGACCATGGTCGCGACGGTGAGCACGACAAGTGCCGTCGTCGCCCAGCCAAGCAGCTGAGTGAGCATGGTGCGCTCGCCCCGCTCGCCGCGCCGGTGCCAGATGACGAAAACCGCCGCGCACACCGCCGCCGCGGCAGCCGGCCATAGCCACCACCACCAGCTGGTCACGCTGACTAGCGGCACCTCCTGGCCCTGCGGCCACCGCAGCACATGTATGTAACCCAGCAGCCAGCCGAGGGCGTGAGCGAGGACGAATACCGGGGCGATGAGGATGAGGGAAATGACGAAAGCGCCGGAGAGCAGGGAAAAGAGTCCGGCGGTGATCGTCCTCCCGTCCGGGGCGAGGTAGTGCGTATTGTTGCGGAGCCGCTGCTCCTCGGCTGAGCCCGGGGCAAATGCCTGGCGGTTATCACCTGCCAGATGGTCGGCTAGCGCGATCGCCGCGGCGATGTACGAACCGCCGGAGACGCCGACGACCAGGTCTCTGTCGTCATGACCCCGCTCATGGCGCCAGAAGCCGCGCTCGCGCAGGGCCTGCAGTCCGCCGAGGCAGTACGCGGCGGACCGTATCCCGCCGCCTGAGCAACACACTGTCCACCCGCGGTCGTCACCGCGGGTATGCGCGAGAGCGCCGTCCGAGACATGTGATTCTGATCGTGTAGCAGTCATCTTTCCGCCCCCCTCTGGTGAGCGGCGCAGCAAGTAGCCGGCTTACACGCCCGGCTGTCAATATGCTGTCTCAACCGGTCAGGCTTAGACCAGGATCCAAAGTCCTGACTTATGCGCCTAGTTGTCCCGGCCGTCTCGTATGCGGTAAGAGTCGGTACTGAAAGGGGCGCTGAGGATGAGTCGCGTGGTTGTCATCGGGGCGACCGGCCATATCGGCACGTACCTCGTGCCGCGGCTGGTGGACCGGGGTGATGAGGTGATCGCGATCAGCCGCGGCAGCCGGGGGCCGTACCGCGAGACCCCGCAGTGGGACGCGGTGACGACGGTCACCGCGGACCGGGAGGCGGAAGACGCCGCGGGGACCTTCGGCGACCGGATCGCGGCGCTGCGCCCGGATGCGGTCATCGACCTCATCTGCTTCACCGCGGCGTCGGCGCGGCAGCTCGTCGATGCGCTGCGCCCGTCGCGGCCGCTGCTCGTGCACTGCGGGACCATCTGGGTGCACGGCCCCGCGCTGCGGGTGCCGGTGACGGAGGACGAGCCCCGCACCGCCTACGGCGCGTACGGCACGGGCAAGGCGGAGATCGAGGCACTGCTGCATGCCGAGACCCGGGCGGGCGGGGTCCCGTCGGTGGTGCTGCACCCGGGGCACATCAGCGGGCCGGGCTGGCCGGTGATCACCCCGGCCGGAAACCTCGACCCCGCCACGTGGACCGCCCTGGCGACGGGCCGGCCGCTCCCCCTGCCCGACAACGGGCTGGGCGTGCTGCACCACGTGCACGCCGACGACGTGGCGCAGGCGTTCGAGCTCGCGCTGTCCCGCCCGGCGGCGGTCGGCGGCAGCTTCCACGTGACCGCCGAGCAGGCGATGACGCAGCGCGGCCTGGCGGCGGGCGCGGCCGCGTGGTTCGGCCGCGAGCCGGTGCTCGACTTCGTCGGCTGGGAGGAGTTCACCCGCCTGGCCGGCCCCGAGCACGCCGAGGTGACCCGCGAGCACATCACCCGCAGCATCACCGCGAGCATCGCCCGCGCCCGCGAGTTGCTCGGCTACGCGCCGCGGTACAGCGCGCTCGACGCGCTGCACGAGGCCCTGTCCTGGCTCACCGCCAACGGGCAGGCGGACACCGGCGGCCAGCCGCTCCAGGCTCCCAGCAATTGAGTCGACCATGGGACGGGTCGTCTTCATGTGCGGGCCCGCGGGGTCGGGGAAGTCCACCGTGGCACGACGGTACGAGCAGCAGGGAATGACGCGGCTGTCCTTCGACCAGGAAGCGTGGTCGCGCGGCATCACCACGATGCCCCTGCCGCCGGAGGTGCACCGCGATATCGCAGAGGCGCTGCGCGCCCGCCTGGTGGACCTCGTGCGCGCGGGAGCGGACGTGGTCCTCGACTTCTCGTTCTGGTCGCGTGGCATGCGCGAGGACTACCGCGAACTGCTGCGGCCGCTTGGCGTCGTGCCGGAAACGGTGTACCTGGCGACCGACCGCGCCACCGTGCTTGAGCGCGTCAGCAGCCGCGCCGCGCGGGACGGTGACGACTTTGAGCTCAGCACGGAACTCGCGGCGTTCTACTTCGACCACTTCGAGGTCCCCACGGCGGCGGAGGGACCGCTGACCGTCATCAACGACGTCGTCGCATTAGGGCTGCGGGCGGGTGTAGCACACTTGTGTGGGTGGAGGTCATAGAACCGGAGTCCGCCGGGGGACGCGCCTGGCGCCGGATGTGACCAGGGCCGAGGTGGCCTTCGCCTGACAGGTAAACCGCTTTCGCGTCATCACCGACCCTGCTCGACCATGATCATGAAGGGTTGTCAGTGCTACCACGCTGACAACCCTTCATGACACCAAAACCCTTCAGGCAAGTCATGGCGAGGCGGTGCTATGAGGTCCACGGATGAGATTGGCGAAGCCAGTGGGGCAGCGGGTGAGCATGACCGGGGCGGCGGGCACGCGGGAGGTGGCGACGCCTGGCCGGGGTATGGGCCGGGAGCGTTAGCATGGGGCGTGCTTTCGACACTTATCCGCCTGGCGGGGCAGCTGGTCCGCGCGGTGTGGCAGCCGACGACGCGGGCGCTGCGCGGCTGGGCGCTGGCGTCGGTGATCTCTAACGCGGTGATCATCTCGACCGGCGCCGCGGTGCGCCTCTCGTCGTCCGGGCTCGGCTGTCCCGACTGGCCGACGTGCACCAAGACCAGTGCCGTCGCGGCGCGCTCGGTCGGCCAGACGACGCTGAACACCTGGATCGAGTTCGGCAACCGGCTGCTGAACTTCCCGCTCGCGGCGATCGCCGGGCTGACGTTCATCGCCTTCCTGCGCTACTACCGGGGCAGCGGACGGGACCGCAAGGACCTGGTGTGGCTGTCGGCGGTGCTGCCGCTCGGGGTCGTCGCGCAGGCCGTGGTCGGCGGGATCGTCGTGCTGACCAAGCTGAACCCGGCGATGGTGGCGGCGCACTTCCTGCTGTCCACGGGGATCATCCTGAGCAGCGGAGTGGTGTTGCACGCGCGCGCGGCCGCGCTTGACGCGGCGGTGCGCAACGAGGCGCCCGCGCCGCGGCCGGCCCGCAGGGACCTGCGGGTACTCGCCGGGCTGCTGACCGCGGTCACCGCCGTCATGCTCGCCGCGGGCACCGTGGTGACCGGGACGGGACCGCTCGCAGGGACCACGATCGACTCCCACGGCCACCGGACCACCGTGCCGAGGTTCCACTTCACGCTGCAGTCTGTCACCCAGCTGCACGCCGACATCGGCTGGTTCATCGCGGCCCTCGCGGTGGCCGCGGTGATCGGGCTGCGGTTCGCCGGCGGGTCGCCGCGGACCGTGCGGCTCGGCTGGATCGTGCTGGCCGGGCTGGGGGTGCAGGGCGTGATCGGCTACGTGCAGTACTTCAACCACCTGCCCGCCGGCCTGGTCTGGGTGCACGTCTCCTCATCGGTGGTCCTCTGGATCTTCGTGCTGCAGCTCTTCCTGTCCACCGGGAGCAACCTGCCGCGACCCGCGGGCCCGGCGGCCGACGGCCGGCGGCCTGAGCACGCTAATCACGACGGAGAGCACGATCCAGGCAATTCGCCGGCCGCGCCTCCCCCGGTTAAAACCACAATCTCATAGCATTAGCTCATGACGGACGGCCGGCACTCCGTGTCGCTGATCTCGCCCCTCGCCGCGGCCGGGCGGGCGGACGAGGTAGTGCAGCGGGTGAGCCAGGCGATCCAGCTCGGCCTCTTCGTCGACGGGGAGCAGCTGCCGCCCGAGACCGACTTCGCCGCGCAGCTCGGCGTGTCCGCCATGACGCTACGGGAGGCGCTGGCGTCGCTGCGCCAGCGGGGCCTGGTGGAAACCCGGCGCGGCCGGACCGGCGGCACGTTCGTGCGGCGCCCTGCGGCGCCCTTGGTC
>DASWAE010000175.1:0-25376 GCA_036391275.1 Trebonia sp. | reverse complement strand
TGGATCCGGATGATCTCCGGCGCGAGGTGGCCGGCCGGATCGCGCGGGCCGATGGCGTGCTCCGCGTCGCCCCGGATCTCCAGGAAGTGCGCCCCTTCCACGTTCGGCGCGGTCACCTCGTCCACCACGAAGGCCACGTGCGGGTTGGCGCGGACATTGCGGTACTTGGCACTGCCCGCCATGTTCATCCCGGCGATGTCGATCGTGCCGAGGGCCGCGTTGTAAGTGAACCCGAGCGGCTTGACCTGGGGGCTGCCGTCGGGGCCGACAGTCGCCAGGTGCCCGCGCGGCTGACGGGCCAGGAAACGCTGCTCTGCGCTGGTTAGGGTCATGCCTGGAGCCTAAAACTTCAAGTGAAGTTGAGGTCAAGCCGTGGCGCTGCCGGGGCGGGCGCTGATCCTCATGCTAATTCTCGAGGGAACTTGTCCTCCCGATCGGGAAGCGGGACAGCCGTGCATGGGCAAGCCGCAGTTGGGTCTCACTCAACTTTTCCGTGCTAGTCATGAGCTCAATGACATTGCGCAGCAGGCTGACGATGTTTACAGCCGCCTGCTCATCACGTTTCGCCTGGCTAACGAGGCGTGCACGGACTGTGATATGCATGACCGCAGCCGTTGCCAGGCCGGTGAGACCGCCGACCAGGAGCACCAGAAGGCGGTCCCCAAAGCCTGACAAGAAAACAAGGACGATAATGGCCGTTGTCAGGGCTCCAGCTATGATGCCGACCTCCGCTGCTAGTGCCCGGTCAGCCTTCTGCCGCGCACCGTCGGCTTGCCCGAGCAGGTCCTCGGCCGCTTGCAAAGCCTCCTCGAACTGAGGGCGTGTGGTGGCAGCTGACCAGGCGGAGGTTTTGTCGGAAGCCCTTGATTCGCTTTCATTGAAAGCCATTGAATTCTCCTATGGTCTTCAGCATTCTGCTAATCAACGCGGCGCGCCAATTATCATTGAAACTTCCCGAGGCGGCATAGACCCCCTCGCTAAAGCCGAAAGGATCGGAAGCGCAGCTAATGGGGTGGACCGCGAACTTCGGGTATTGGACCTGCTCAAGCAGCGCACGCGTCAGCTGGGTGAAATCGGTGTCGGCGGCTGGATCGGCTCCGGGAACGTAATATTTGCCGACGTCCGAGATTTGCGGCCAGTACAGGTCGCATTTAGTCACTGCTATAATAAGCCAGACTTCATCGCCTTTGTCGGCCCAGGCGCTTCTGAGCAAGTTAGTGGTGCGTCTAAAATCGGCCAGCTCCAAATTGGCCCGGATTTCGTCGCGTACGCTGGTGAGATTAGTCTGCCGGTCTTGCCCGTGCAGGGTGTTGAGTACCTCTTGGCGTCCGCCGGGGTCCCACATCTCGGCCATTCCCCAGTCGACAACGTGTACCACTCCGGCCGGGTAGATGCCGCGCTTGAACAGCCGTCCCACCCACCGTTGGCGCTCCCGGGAATACGGGTCGCCCGGCAAGACGTATACCCGCGCCCGAACCGAGTTGCCGCCGCTTGCTATCTTTACTTTCCGGCGTTCTGTATCTTCACTTTGATCGGTTTTCTTGTACCGCGAGTCGATGAGTCCTTGGAGCATCCCGGAGACGACCGTTTTCCCTGCCCCGCTCATGCCGGTAACAACGACCGGGCCGATGGAGCGACCCCACGGTCTCCGCACCCGCTGGGTAGTGAAAGACCGGTCAGCGATCCCCCCGTTAGCAGCGGCTACCGAATCGGACCAAGTTCTTTCGACCTTTCTCCAATATTCATCCAAATCTGGACTGCTCATGAAACTGCCTTAAGGTAGGTTCGAGGTCTTTACTCGTCCCTCGATTTAGTTTCCCCGGACTTGTTGGAGCATGATACCGTCCGGCTGGCAGTCATGTAAGGGCTGCGTCAGGTGAGCCGCGGTCAGACGAAGCGCTTCGTGATCGTCTGGTAGAGGACCAGTGCGCCGGCGATCCCGATCAGGAGGGTCTGGGCGAGGAAGGCCGCTATGAGCGCCAGGTAGACCCTGCCGGGCTGTTGAAGCGTAAGCCACCAAATGCCCAAGCCTGTGCAAACAAGTCCCATCAGGAACGCAGCCGCTGACACATAAGAAGGCGCCTTGAACGCAGGCCTATCTTCATTGGACAGACCGCCAGTCCACAAGGTCTGCGCGATTATGCCAACGAAGACCAGGACGAGGGCGCTGGCCGCCACCGTTGCCCCGAATACCGCTATGACCACGTCTTTCGTCTCAACCATGGGGTTATGTCTAGCACGCTGGGGCGCGCCCGCTAAGAGGCAGAGACCAGCGGGTGGGGACCGGGAGCCCCCACCCGCCAGCCGGCCTCAGTCGAGCAGCGCGGTGACCGTGCCCGCGCCGACGGTGCGGCCGCCCTCGCGGACCGCGAAGGTCTGGCCGGCGTCCAGCGCGACCGGCTTGCCGAGCGCGACCGTGACCGCCACCGTCTCGCCTGGCGTGACCGCGTCTGCAGTCGTGCCGACGGCGTCGGTGCCGCCCAGGTCAAGCACGCCGGACACGTCCGTGGTGCGGACGTAGAACTGCGGGCTGTACCCCGAGCGCGCCGGCGTCCGCCGGCCGCCCTCCGCCGCCGAGAGCAGGTGCAGTTCGGCGGCGAAGCGCTGGTGCGCGGTCACGCTCCCCGGAGCGGCGAGCACCTGGCCGCGCCGCACCTGGTGACGGCCGACGCCGCGCAGCAGCAGCGCCGCGTTGTCCCCGGCCTGGGCGCTGTCCATCGTCTTGCCGAACGTCTCGACGCTGGTGACGACGGACCGCACCGCCGCGCCGAGCCCGACGAGCTCGACCGGGTCGCCCGCCCGCACCTGGCCGCGCTCGATCGCCCCGGTCACGACGGTGCCGCGGCCGGTGATGCTCAGCGAGTTCTCCACCGCCATGAGGAACGGAGCGTCTACATACCGATCGGGCACCGGCACGTAACCGTCGATGGCGTCGAGGAGGGTGAGCACAGATGCCACCCACCGTTCCTCTCCGGCGAGCGCGGCAAGCCCGGAGACCCGCACGACCGGGACCTCCTCGCCCGGGTACCCGTAGGCGGACAGCAGCTCGCGGACCTCCAGCTCCACGAGCTCCGCGATCTCCTCGTCGGCCGCATCGGCCTTGTTGAGCGCGACGACCAGGTGCGACACGCCCACCTGGCGGGCGAGCACGACGTGCTCGCGGGTCTGCGGCATCACGCCCTCGAGGGCGGAGACCACCAGGACCGCGCCGTCGACCTGCGCCGCGCCGGTGATCATGTTCTTCACGTAGTCGGCGTGGCCCGGCATGTCGACGTGCGCGTAATGCCTGGCCGCGGTCTCGTACTCGATGTGCGCGATGTTGATGGTGATGCCGCGCGCGGTCTCCTCGGGCGCGCGGTCGATCTGCCCGAACGGCACGTAGCTGCCCATGCCGCGGTCCGCGAGGACCTTCGTGATCGCGGCGGTGAGCGTGGTCTTGCCGTGGTCCACGTGCCCCATCGTGCCGATGTTGAGGTGCGGCTTGTCGCGGATGTACACCTGCTTGGTCATGACTGGTTGCTCCTGGTTCCTCCTGCGCTGCACTGGCTGACCCGCGCGCCGGTACGACCGCGCGATGCGCCACCCTTCCCCGCCGGGTCAAGGGAAGCGAACGGGGAAGGGTCAGCGTCGTGCGCCGTCGAGGGCCGGGACGGCCGACGACGACAGTGCCCGCGACGACAGTGCCCGCGACGACAGGGGCGGCGACCAGGACAGCAGCGCCAGGGCAGCCGTCACCGCCGCGCGGCCGAGCGCGCGGGGAGCGGAGACGGCGAACCGGAACACGACAGCAAGAGTGCGGCACCGGCTGGCCGGCGGGCAACGGGTTTTAGTTCCAGGCTGGCTTAGTTCCAGGCCCCGCCGGCCCCGCCGGCCCCGGCGCGCGGTCATGTACGACTCGGACTTGCCCGCCGGGATGTGCGCGCCGGAAGAGTCCAGCCAGCCGCTTGACCTTCATCCGGGGGACTCCTCGGGGAAGTTGCTGCTGGTGTGGCGGTTACGGTACCGGTACCAGCGCCAGGTCAGCGCTGCCGGAGAAGACATTCCAGTATCACAATGTCCCGCTTGTCCTTCTCGCGCATCATTGCCCGCTTGAAGTAAAGCACATGACTCAAGCTGACAAATGGCAAACCGTCTATGATATCCGCCTGCGCGATCTGCTGGGCGACGGACGGCTGACCTGTCTCTCTCGCCTCGGGAAATGAGTCCTCGCACAGGACCTCTATGTCTTGTGATATGCGGATCTTGGTGACACCGTGCTCCTGAGTAACGGGGTACGCAGAGCGCATTTTATTCCACAGGTCATCATCAACGATAAGATCGATGTCGCCAATTTCTCGTATCTCGCGCACGCCGAGCGGGCCGCTCGAAGTGATGGCGTATTGCCCCAAAGGGAGTTTGAGGTCTCTTACGAGCTGGAATTTCACATCATTCGCCGGATATTTTGACACACTCCGAATCGTAGCTCAATCGGCGACGAGCTCGTATACGTTGCCATCGGGCCCGCGGAAGTGCTGCCAGGCCGGCCCGGGCTCGCCCAGCAACTCGACGCTACGTTCACTTCGCCACTCCCGGTGACCCGCAGCGGCTGAGCACCATCTCCAACATGCGCGGATCGGCGACATGCCACCCGCACGTGATCTTGTTCCGCTGGCAGAACCGCGGTGCGTACCGTCAGCTGCGCGACCTGCTCACCGGCGCGATCCCCCGGCCGCCGCGAGGTCCCTGCCGCTGACGGGCAGGCGGTCCCCCAGCCCGGTGCCCTTCTCCGCGAGCAGGCGGATTCCGGGACGCCGCTCAGCGCCGGGCGCCGCCCGGTGACTCCCGCCCAGAGAACTTATACTGCTTTCCGGCTAAATTATGTCCTGGTTTAAACCCTTTTGTGGAACCAAAAGTCGGTATAACTTCCGCAGAGTGCGGGCACTGGCACCCGCATAACCCGGGTAACGGGCCATTAGGCGGCGTGCATAGTGACTGGGAGCCGTCATCGGCCGGGCACAAGGAGCATGCCATGAGTAGCCGCTTCACCAGCGAGTTGTGGAAGGGCATCGGCGACATCTACAGCGCCATCCTGGTCCATCCTTTCCTCACCGGGCTGACCGACGGCAGCCTGCCGCACGGCACCTTCGCGTTCTATGTCGTGCAGGACGCGCTTTACCTGGGGCAGTACGCGCAGGCACTGGCGGCGGTAGCCAGCCGCGCGCCAGACAACGCCGGGACCGAGATGTTCGCGCGCCACGCCGCGGACGCGATCGCGGTCGAGCGGGCGCTGCACGGCTCGCTGCTGGCCGACCTCGGTATCGACCCCGCCCGCGTCGCCGCGGCCGAGCCTGCGCCCACGACCCTGGCCTACACCAGTTACCTGCTAGCGGCCGTCCACGGCGGGTCCTACGCCGAGGGGATCGGCGCGGTCCTGCCGTGCTACTGGATCTACTGGGAGGTCGGCAAGGAACTGCTGCGCCGTGGCTCACCCGACCCGCGGTACCAGCGGTGGATCGACCTGTACGGCGGGGAGGAGTTCGGCGAGTCTGTCCGCGCGGTGCTGGCGGTGGCCGATGCGATGGGCCCGGGACTGGCGCCGCCCGAACGCGCGCGCGTGCACCGGCACTTCCGGATAACCAGCCGCTACGAATGGATGTTCTGGGACATGGGGTACCAGCAACAGACCTGGCCGATCTGACAGCGCACGGACAGCCCGAAGCTGCCTCGGCCCGCCCTGCGCCCGAAGGTCACCGGCCGTCGGCCCCTTCGCCCCTGCCGGTCCGCGCCCGCGTCACCGCGGGAGGCCTGATCATCCTGGCGGTCCTCGCCAGCCTGACCGGGCGCGCCCGCCGGTCACCTGGTTCAAGATCTGCCCGGTGCTGCTCGGCGGCTCCGCCGCGCTGCTCCTGCTCGCCAGCTTCGGCTGAGCGCCGCCAGACCGCAGTCAAATTGACCCAGATGGTGTCACACTAGAGGGGGCCGGCTCTCTGCGACCGCCCCTCGATCGCGCCCTTATCGATAGACAGGTGAACCGCGATGCCCCCCCGAATCCCGAGAGCTCCAGGTCTTCCCTTCGGCGGAGGCCCCGGGTTGCTGCTAGCCGCCGGCGCCGCGTACTTCGCGTGGGAACACCAGCAGGGCCGGCACGGACAGCCGCACGTGCTGTGCCCGCTGTGCTGGCTGAACAAGATCGCCCCGCCCCCTGCGGCGTCCAGCGGGCCCAGTCCGGCCGAGCCACCGAAAGCCGAGCCACCGAAAGCCGAGCCACCGGAACAGGCCTGACCGCACCCCGGCTGCGGTCACGGCACCGAGGCGTCGCCGACAGTGGTCAGGGTGCGCTTCCTGACTTCCGCGACGATAGCCTTGCGGGCATTGCGGGCTCCGGGCTTGCCGGGTGCCTCGGCGATGGCGGCGGCGACCAGGTCGGTGTAGGCATCCTGGCGGAGCCTGCTCAACAGCCCCTGCGCGGTGGTCTTCAGCCCGGCCGCGATACTGGCGGCTGACAGGCCGACTACCCCCACGACACCGAAGACCGCCTTGAGGGACGCGTTAGCCGAGCCGCTGAGGATCAAGGTGATCAGCGCGATCACCAGGCCGATGCTGACCGCCGCGGTGACGAGCTGAGCCCACAGGGCTCGCACCGCGTGAATAGCCGCCCGCCAGTCCTTGAGCAACGCGTAGGGCGGGATGAGCGTTGACGGATCCTGTCCGAGGACCAGCAGCTCATACCAGCGGCGCAGCTGCCGGTAGAGATGGTCCTGGGCGCCCGTTCGCCATTTCTGGTCGCTGGCCACCGACTGCCACAGGTGGAGCGTGCCGGCCACGGCGGGAGCGCAGTACGGGTTGAAGTACCCGCTGAGGCGGCCGACCAGCCGCGCGAGTTCTTCGCACCGGTGCTCACCGAGCAGGAATGTCCAGCACCAGGGCATCAGCGGAGCGCAGGCGGCGTCCGGGTCCAAGGCCCAGTACGCCTCGGCGAGCCCGCGCCCGAGCTGGTAGGCGGCGGCACGCATATCGGACTGGGCCGCCAACGTGTCCTGGGCGCACGAATCCAGCTCGTAGATGCTGGCGGACAGGTCATTCCACGCCGCCGCGGCCGCGGCGGACCCCGGTTCCGCCGCCGCAAGGGCACGCGCCTGCTGCTCGATGACAACGGTCCTGCTCTGCTGCTGGCTATCGACGGTGACCGTATCGATCTGCAGGTCGCCGCATAGCTTGCGCAAGACGGCCTGGGCTTCGGCCCGCTGCTCGGCGACGGTACGCTCGATGCGCAGCGGCAGGGAGTAGCCGCCGCAGCGGGGAAGGTCGTTCCCGGGGGGCTGCCGCCCTGCGGGCCGGTACCGGCCCCGGACCTCAGCGATATACCAGCCGAGCCGCAAAGCACAGACCACTTCGGGCGCATCAGCGGGCGCCGGCATATCCCCTCCCCTTTACGGCAGGTGAGCAACCACCGCCGTAAAGGGAGAATAATCACGCGTTTGCGCCGGGACAATGGCGCCGGGCGGCCAGGGCCGGCAAACTCGTGTGGAAGAATACTGTCGTCGCCGGGGCCGCCGACGCGGTGACGCGAGCCGGTCGTCGGCGTGGGAGCTGTTGATGAATGGTGCGGGGCCGGATAGCGGACAGCTATTGTCTGGCCTGGAAGACTCCGCAGGCGACGCGGCCGTGCTGCGCATCCGGCTTGGCACCAAGCTCCGTCGGCTTCGCGAGGCCGCAGGCATCACGCCTGAAGATGCCGGCTTCGAAATTCGCGCATCTCGATCCAAGATCAGCCGACTCGAAAACGGCAGGGTCAAGCTCAAGAATCGCGATGTCACGGACCTGCTTACCTTGTACGGCGTGACCGACGAGGCCGTGCGGTCGAAGTTTCTCGCGCTGGTCATTCAGTCCAACGGTCCGGACTGGTGGGGCGGCTACAGCGACATCCTGCCCGGCTGGTTCGAGAACTACCTCGGGCTTGAGGCCGCCGCGGCGACCATCCGCAGCTTCGAGGTCCAGTTCGTGCACGGGCTGTTCCAGACGGCGGATTACGCGCGGGCCGTCACCCGCCTCGGACGGAAGGTCGCGCCAGAAAACGAGATCGAGCGCTGGGTCAGCCTCCGCCTGAGGCGCCAGGAACTGCTCCGCAGGCAGGACCCGCCCAACGTCTGGTCGGTCATGGACGAGGCGGTGCTGCGCCGGCCGGTCGGCGGTCCCGGGGTGATGCGCGCCCAGTTCCGGCACCTCCTCGAGGTAGCCGACCTGCCGAACGTGTCTCTCCAGGTCATCCCGTTCGCCAGGGGCGCTCACGCGGGCGAGAGCGGATCGTTCACCGTGCTGCGGTTCGAGGAACGGGACCTGCCGGACGTGGTTTACCTTGAGCAGCTCACTAACGCCGTCTACCTGGAGCAGCGCTCAGACGTCGAGCGCTACCTGGAGGTCATCGACCAGATCAGCAGCCAGGCCCTGACGCCGGACGAGACGACGCAGTTCTTCGCCCAGCTGGCCCGCGAGACCTGACCAGATCCCCCGAGAAAGGTGCTCAGATGACTTCGGACGAGGCCCCCGCCGCAGGTGAGGGCGTGGCCGGCCAGAGTAAGCGGCCGCCGTTCGACACCAGCGTGGCGAACCAGGCGAGGATCTACGACTACCTGCTCGGCGGCAAGGACAACTACGAGGCCGACCGGGCAGCCGTCGACGCGGTGCTCAAGATCGCCCCGGAGATGGGCTTCACCGCCCGGGAGAACCGCGCCTTCCTCGGCCGGGCCGTCCGCTACCTCGCCGCGGAGGCCGGGGTACGGCAGTTCCTCGACATCGGCACCGGCATCCCCACGGCGGGCAACACCCACCAGGTCGCCCAGGACGTCGCGCCGGAAGCCCGGGTGGTGTACGTGGACTACGACCCGGTCGTGCTGGCGCACGCGCGTGCGCTGCTGAAGAGCGACAAGGCGGGCGCCACGCAGTACATCGACGCCGACCTGCGCGACACCGGCACAATCCTCGACCAGGCCAGCCAGCTGCTGGACTTCACCCAGCCCGTCGCGGTGACGATGCTGATGATCCTGCACGTGATACCGGACTCCGACGACCCGTACGCGCTGGTGGCCAGGCTGATGAACGCCCTGCCGACGGGCAGTTACCTCGCCGTGTCCCACCTGGGGGCGGAACTCCTCGACCGCGAGAAGCGGGAGGGCTTCCAAGACGTCATCCGCCGCCAGGCGCAGCAGCAGTACATCGGCCGCAGCCGCGCGGAGATGGAACGGTTCTTCGCGGGCACGGACCTGGTAGACCCCGGGCTCGTCCGCGTGGAGCAGTGGCGCCCCGACCCGGACGGAGGGGAAAAGCCCAGGTCGACCCTGTGGTGCGGGGTGGGCCGCAAGCGCTGATGCCCTTTGCGCCGGCGGGGCGGAAAGGTACGATGGCCGCAGGCGTGCGGGACGCCTCCGGTCCGCGGACAGGGCTGAGCCCACCCGGAGCTGACCTTGAATTGCTGGCCATCGAGCCTCCTTTCGGCCTGACGTAGCGGACCGCGGGCGACGAGAGGAGGTCGCGGTGGCGACCGCACGTCTTCCTGACGATCCCAGCTTCGAGCAGTTGCGCAAGCAGGCGAAGGATCTTCGTGACCTGAGCCAGGCCGGCCTGCGGGGCGCCCTCGACCTGGTGGGCGCGCATCATCCCGGCGGCCCGCACGCGGTGTCCCTCGCGGGCGCGCAGCTGGTCGTGGCCCGGCACTACGGCTTCTCCTCGTGGGCGGCGCTCAAGCGGCACGTCACGACCATCGAGCGCTACCGCCGGGCCCCGGACGAAGTGGACGGCGCCGCCCGGCCCGCCGACGAGTTCCTCATGCTCGCCTGCCTGCGCTACGGCGACGACGACTCGCCGTCGCGCTGGCAGCGCGCCGCCCGGCTGCTCGCCGGGCACCCGGAGATCACCCGCACGTCGGTGCACGCGGCCGCGGCGGCGGCCGACACCGAAGCACTTGATGCCTTGCTTCGCCAGGACCCGGCGCTGGCCAGCGCGGAAGGCGGCCCCTACCGGTGGGAGCCGATCCTCTACCTCGCCTACGCGCGGCACGACCCGTCGGTCAGCGAGGAGGCGACCGTCGGTTCCGCCCGGCTGCTGCTCGACCATGGCGCCGACCCCGACGCCGGCTACCTGTGGCACGGGCTGACCTCCCCGTTCACCGCGCTGACCGGCGCGCTGGGCAGCGGGAGGGCGACCAGCCGCGCCATCCGCACGGCCTCGCGCTGGCCAGGACGCTGCTGGCGGCCGGGGCGGACCCCAATGACGGGCAGGCGCTCTACAACCGGCAGTTCGGCCGCGACGACAGCCACCTCGAGCTGCTGCTCAGCCACGGGCTCGGCCGCGGCGACGGCGGGCCGTGGCGGGCGCGCCTCGGGACGAGGACCGGCTCCCCGGCCGAGCTGATCCGGGACCAGCTCCGGTGGGCGGTCACGCATGACATGCGCGACCGGGTGCGGCTGCTCGCCCAGCACGGCGCCGACCTGCGGACCCCGTTCAAGTCCGCCGAGGACACGCTCGTCAGGTGCGTGAACGCGTGCGACGGCCGGACGCCGGCCGAGGTAGCGGCGATCTGCGGCTGCTGGGCGGTGGTTGACTGGCTGGTTGAGCAGGGCGGCGTGCCGCGGCCCGCGGCCGCGGGCGCGGACGGGCTCATCGCCGCCGCGCTGGCAGGCGACCGGCGTACGGTTGCGCGGCTCGCCGGGCACGCCGAAGCGGCTCGCGCCCAGCGGCCCGGGCTGATCGTGTGGGCCGCCAGCCGTCGCGCCTGGCCCGCCATCCCGCTGCTGGCCGAACTCGGCTGGGACGTCAACGCGCGCGCCCGGGCCGACGTCCCGGTCGAGCAGGAATGGGAAACCGCCCTGCACGCGGCGGCCGGAAACGGCGAACTCGAGGCCGCCCGCATGCTCATCGGCCTCGGCGCCGACCCCGGCATCCGCGACGCCCGGTTCCGCGCCACGCCCCTCGGCTGGGCCGAGCACTTCGGCCACCAGGCCACGGCCGACCACCTCCGTCCGCTCACCCCGCCAGAGTTACGGACCAAGGGCACCCGGAAACGCCAGGCGGAGAACCTCCCTGGCACCGCCGACCTCACAGGAACCAGCGCCGCAGCCCAGGACCATGATCATGAAGCTTTTTGCGTGTTATCACCCTATAAACCCTTCATAACACAAAAACACTTCCGAAAAAATCATGCTTCCAGGTAAGGCGTAACGAACATGAGACCCGTCGCCCTCGCCGGCCCCGCTGTTCCCTTCCGGTTCCATGGGCAGGAGCCGGCTCATGGAGCCGGCGGCTCCATGCGAACGAGGCGATCACCGACGACGAGTACGCCGAGAAGCGACGGCAGATCATCTCGGAGACCTGAGGCAGGTGAGCCCCAGCCAGCCGAGCCAGGCCGTGAGCTGAGCAGGCTCCACGGTCTGCCCGCGGAACCCGATGTAGCCGTCGGGCCGGACGGCGATCAGGCCGTGCCCCGGGGAGCTGCTGATCCGGTGGACGTGCAGGAGCGGGTGCGGCGGCAGGGCGCTCAGCGGGCCGGCATCGCGGTCGAGCAGGACGTGCACGCCGGGCCGGGCGAGCAAGGCGTGCAGCCTGACGGCCTGCCCGCCCGAGGTGACCAGCTGGTCGGGCAGCCGGTCGCCGGCCCGCGGGCCGTGGCGGCGACGCGGCTCGCCCTCGAACGAGAGCGGGCTGCGCCGGTAGCCGAACCGGAGCTGGGCGAGCACCCGGAAGCCGCCGGCGCCCAGCCGGCTCCCGGCTACCGCGGGAAGAACCGCGGGCAGGACCGGGGCGGCGAGCGGTGCCAGCCGGCCGCGCAGCGCCGAGGGCACGGGTCCCGTCGCCGCCTCGGCCCAGAACACGGCGTGCGTCATCGCGAGCGTCAGCCGCGCCACTGCGCGGCGCTCCAGGTCGTAAGACCGCAGCAGCCTGCCGTCGCCTGACTGGGCGGCGCCGAACGCGAGCTTCCAGCCGAGGTTGACCGCATCCTGGAGGCCGGCGTTCATGCCCTGGCCGGCGGCGGGGGAGTAGGCATGGGCGGCATCCCCGGCGAGGTAGAGCCGCCCGCTGCTGAACCGGGTGGCCACGCGGCGCTGCACCCTGACCCGCGAGGACCAGGCGAGCTCGGTGATCCGCACGCCCATGCCCGCCTCGTCGATGAGTTCCTGGATCTCAGCCGCCGGGACGGGCGGCCCGAGCTGACCGGGCGGCGACTGCCCCGCGCCCGCGGTCCGGGTTGCGAGCAGCCGCCACGTGGCCTGCTCGCCGAGCGGGAACGCGAACACCAGTCCCCGCCGGCCGGCCACCACGCGGGCGGCGCCGGCGGCGAGGTCGCCGTCTAGCTCGGCGTCGGCGAGCAGCACCTCGACGGGATACGGCTGCCCCGGCCACCCGATACCCGCCTGCGCCCGGACGGTGCTGCCCGCGCCGTCGCACCCGGCCACGAAATCGAATACCGCGTGCTCCGTTCTTCCCGCCGAGCGCAGGACGGCCCCGACGCCGTCGGGGCCGTCCCGCACGCTGACCAGCTCGGTGCCTCGCTCAACGCCGATCCCGCGCTCGGACAGGGCGTGCGCGAGGATCCGTTCCACGTCCGCCTGCCTGATCAGCGTGAGGTGCGGGAAGGCGGTATCCGGCAGGGCGAACCCGGCGATCGTGACCCGGATGACACGGGAGCCGAGCTGCAGGTCCGCCGTCGGCGCGGTATCCGCACAGGCGAGCAGGGCGTCCGTCACCCCGAGCGGGCGCAGCACCTCGAGTGTGCGGGCGTGCATGAGCAGAGCGCGGGAGGGGCGGGCAGCCGCAAGCCGCCGTTCGACTATCCGGACGGCGGCACCGTGGTCGTGTGCTTGCAGGGCGAGGGCCAGTCCCGCGGGACCCGCGCCGGCCACCAGGATGCCCGCCGTCGCCCTCACCCGGTTCCGGTGAGGCACCACCAGGCGGCCGTGTCCGCGGCATTGCCCGCTAGCAGCTGCGGGCTGCCGAGGAGCACGTCGCGACGGAGCCCGGGCAGGACGACGTAGTGGATTGACCCGGGAACCGACACCAGCGCGAGCACGCGCCACAGCGCGCGGGCGTAACTGTCCGCGCGCGCCGGCCCGTCCCACTCGTACAGGCCCCGGTAGCGGCCGTGCTCGTCGTCGGCCAGCCAGAGCTTCGACACGAAGCCGGGAAACCCGGCGAAGAGCGGGGTGTTCAGCATGCTCTCCCAGCGGAAGGCCGCGTGGCCGCGGCCGCGGACGGCGCGCAGCCGGAACTCCACCACGAGCACGCAGGGATCGGCGGTCACGCCCCGGTCCGCCGCCGTCTCCCGGTACACGTCCGCCGAGGTGCCGTCGGCAAAGAGCAACCGCATCCCCACCCGCTCCGACGGCAGGTGAAGCCGGCGCTCCCACAGCAGCCGGGTGGTCACGTAAAAGCAGCAAACCAGCGCCCGCATGGCCGCCCCGGCGGCGAGCGGAGGCCGCTCAGGCAGCACGTCCTGGCTCTCCCGCGGCTGAATCAGTTCCATGCGTTCAGCGTCAGCGCCAGCCCGCCGCGCGGCCAGTGGCGATCGTCCCCTTTGACCCGGACCGTCGGTCACCGGGGTTAATCGTCTAGTCCGTAACGGCGGCCGAAGGCGGCGGGGGCAGGAACGGGCTCGGCTCGCCGGTGCCGGACACGGCGAGGTGGTCCCGCGCCCGGGTACACGCCACGAACAGGGTGCAGCGTTCTCGCTGCATGTCCTGCGCGTGCCCGACGGGATCCTCGCCCGCCGGGGTGACCGCGGACGGCTCGGGAACCAGCCCCCGCTCGACCCCGATGACCGCGACGGCCTGGAACTCCAGGCCCTTCATCGCGTGCATGGTCCCGGCCCGGACGGCCTGCGCGCTGCCGTGGCCGCTCAGCGGCGACGTCAGGATCCCGTCCGCCTTGAGGAAATCGCGCGCCTCCCGCACCAGCTCGGCTGACCGCGCCGTCACCCCGATGGCCTGCGGCTCGATGCCGCGGGCCAGCCAGGAGCGGACCTGCCCGGCGAGCCAGCCGAGCTCCTCCGCGCGGGTCGCCGCCACCCGCAGCCGCGGAGCCGGGCCGTGCATCGGCGAACGGTAGCCGACCAGCGAGTCCACCTCGTCGTCCATGCCGGTCACCGGCTCCGCGCCGAGCAGCGGCACCGCCCAGGCCAGGATCTCCTGGGTGGTCCGGTAGTTCAGCGACAGCCGGCAGCTCCGCCCGCGCACGCTGATCCCCACGCTGGCGAGGGAAACCCGGTTGTTGAAGATGCGCTGGTGCGGGTCGGCCGCGATGAACAGGTCATCCGGTCCCGGTGCCACCGCCTCGCGCAGCAGCCGCCACTGCGCCGGGTGCAGGTCCTGGGCATCGTCCACCAGGACGTGCCGGTAGCGCGCCGTTTCCTCCCGGCGGAGCAGGTACGCGGCCTCGCTGGCCAGCTGCAGGTGCGTCGACTGCCGCAAAGCGGCGAGCTCGCCGGTGACCCGCTGTGCCGCCTGCCAGGCCTGGCCGCGCTGTGCCTTGCTGAGCGGCCGCCCCCGTCCCGCGCGCAGGCAGGTCAGGTACGCCTGCTCGGAGGTCAGGGCCTGCGCCAGGATGACCTGCTCCCACTCGTTCTTCAGGAAGGCCGGGGTGAGGTCGAGCCGCGCGCGGGCAGCGGCATCCGCCCACAGCCCGCGCAGCATCCGCTCGTCCGCGATCACGGGTGCGCCACGGGATGCCCGAACGACGGCGTAGGCGAGCCGGTCCACGTTCAGCACCTCGATCCGGCGGCGCACGCCCTCGTTCGGGATCAGCAGGTCGAGCTGCGCGGCGAGTGATTCGGCGAGGATGCCGCTGTACGCGGTGACCAGTACCTGCCCGGCGCCCGCCTGCTCGGCGAGGAAGGCCGCCCGGTGCACCAGGGTGACCGTCTTGCCGGTCCCGGGGCCGCCGGTGACCTGAGCCGGGCCAGCGTAGCCCGTCCGGTAAGCGATCTTGCGCTGGCTCGGCTGCAGGAACGTCCGCCACTGCGCGAACGGGCGGGACAGCACGAGCCGCAGTTCCTCGTAACCGGACACGAAGGTGACCTGACAGGGGGCCGGGTTGACGCTGAACCGCCGCGTGCTCGCGTAGGCATCCGCCTTGTCCTGCGGCAAGACGGTGACCAGGCAGTACGTGTCACCGACAATCGGCGCCAGGGCGATGCCGCGCCAGCGCCCGTCCACGTCGAAGGTCCGGATCCGGTCGTCCCAGCTTTGCGGTGGCTTTTCCACGTACCGCCCGGGATCGGGATGCCTGGCGAGCTTAACCACCGCCGCGTCGACGGCGCTCCGCACGTCCTTGTCGAGCCTCGCGTAGTCAGCCAGAAAGCTCCGAGCGATCGCCAGGCGCGCCACCAGTTGTACCCTCCCCGCCAGCCGTCCCCAAGCCGCTCCCCGCCCCGGATCCGGCTAGACCCCGCATGGTAGACCGCACGGCACTACCGGAGATAGCGGAGAAAAGTTCCAAATCGGATAAGCATCTGAGGCCAGTGTGACAAGCGAGTGCCGATGGACGGGTAGTCCCAGGGGGACTCAGACGGAGCTAGCGCCGGCATGCCCGTGCCCGTGCCCGTGGCCGGGGGAAGTGCCCTGCCCGTCGCCGTGGTGCTTGTGGTGGCCGGGCGGGCCTGCCTGCAGCGCGGGGCCCGTGCCGGGCGCCTGCCCGCCCGCCACGAGCACGCGGGTGTGGCCGTTCGGGGGCCTGGCGGGCTGGGCCTTGGCCGGCGTACCCGCTGGCGCGGGCGTGGTCGCGGCCGGCGCGGTCTGCGTCGACCGGTCAGCCGGCTGCGCAGCGGATTCCAGCCCCTTGACGGTGACCAGCGACAGGCCGGCGACCGCCGCGAGCGCGACCGCCGCGGCGCCCAGGGGCCGCGGGCGGCGCAGCCGCGCGGCGCGCGCCGGGGCCGGCATCGCGAGCAGGCCCTCGATCCCTCCCGGCACAGGGGTGATCGCCGGCGCGTCAGCGGCCGTCCGCCGCGCGCAGATCGCGCCCGACACGAGCTCGTCGCGCAGCCGGCGCGCCTGGGCGGCGACCTCGCCGGCGCTGGCGGGCCGCCAGGCCGGGTCCTTCGCGGTCAGGATCATCACGAAGTCGGCCACCTCGACTGGCACCCAGGCAGGCAGCGGCGGCAGCGGGCGGTCCCGGTGCGCGATCGCCACCTCCAGCGGCGAGCCAGGGAAGGGCCGGGTCCCCGCCAGGCACTCGTAGGCCACGATGCCCAGGGCGTACAGGTCGCTCGCCGGCCCGCCCTGGCCTCCGGTGACCCGCTCCGGTGCGATGTAACCGGGCGATCCCACCACCATCCCGGTAGCCGTCAGGGGAGCGGAGCCGACCGAGTGGGCGACGCCGAAATCCGTGATCCGGACGATGCCGTCCGCCGTGAACATGATGTTCGACGGCTTGATGTCACGGTGGATCAGCCCCGCGCTGTGCGCCGCCTGCAGGCCCGCCGCGACCTGGGCGACGATGTCCATGGTCCGGGCGGCGTCGAGGGGCCCGTCCGCCAGCATCACGTCCAGCGAAGGCCCCTCGATCAGTTCCATGACCAGGTAAGACTCGCCACGTTCTGGCTCACCGTAGTCGTAGACCCGCGCGATGTTCCTATGTACCAGGGCTCCGGCGTGCCGCGCCTCCGCCTTGAACCGGGCCCTGGCGTCGGGTTGGTAGGCGTAGGCGGCATGCAGCAGCTTGACCGCGACGGGTCGCGTCAGCAGGGTATCGGTGGCTCGCCATACTTCGCAGAACCCGCCGGCACCGATTTCTTCATGCAGCAGGTACCGGCCATCAAGGAGCATCGCGGCAACGGTCACCAGCGCCGCTTACCCGCACGCGCGGGTCCTAACCACGCTTGTGCCCCGCATCACGAGTTCTCTAGGAATACAGAACGGGAGCGTGTTCCACCTGGCTCCCCGTCAGGACACCGCGGCCTTCATCAGTTCGGCGACCTTCTGCTCGACCGCCGGGCTCCACGCATGCATCGCGAACGACACCGGCCACAGCTCCCCGTCGTCCAGGTTCGCGGCGTCCTGGAACTCCAGCGTCGAGTACCGGGTGCCGAACTTGCCCGAGTTCTTGAAGGTGACGACGACCTTGCCGTCCGCGTTGGCGTAGGCGGGCATCCCGTACCAGGTCCTGGGCGACAGCCCCGGGGCGGCCGCGGTCACCGTCGCGTGGACGCCCTCGGCCACCGCGCGGTCCTCCGGCGTCATCTTGGCGATCGCGTCGAGGACCGCCTGCAGCTCGTCGGCCTTCTTGCCCTCGGCGCGCAGTTCTGCGGCGCGCTGCTTCATCGCGGCACGCTCCGCGGCGCTGAAGCCGCCGGACCCGGCCTGGGAACTCTTCGCGGGCATTGTCATCCTGCCTTTCGACCCGCTGGCGCGGCGCGATGCCGGCCAGTGAATGAAAGGCTAAGCCCGCCGGCGCCGCCGGCGCTTCTCCGATCCTGACCGATGCGGTCATCGCCGGCGGCCCGCGCCAGCGTGTCAGTGCCCTGCCGCCGCCCTGCTCACCGCGTGGGCGACGGCCCAGGCGACCGCCCGGTCGGCCACGTCACTGGTGGTCGCGGCGAAGAAGTGATCGGCGGACGGCACGGTCTGCTGCTCGCAGGCGGTCCACTCGGCGACCAGCGGGTCGATCACGTCGGCCCCGAACCACGCGTCTCGCTCGGCGGTCACCACCAGCTTCGGACGGGGATCGGTCGCGACGGCCGGCTGCGCCGGCGGACGGAACGGCGACGCCGGCGAGACGAACTGCGGGACTACCAGCGCCGGCGCGATCAGCGCCCAGCCCGTGACGGCCGGGTGGGTGACCGCGGCGGCCACCGCCGCGCCGAACGAGTAGCCGATCAGCAGCACCGGACCGGCGCACGCCTCGATCTGAGCCACCGTCTCCGCCTCGGCCACCGACTCCTGCGCGCAGGAGAAGTCGAACCGGTGCGGGACGACCGCGGTGGACAGCAGCCGGTCGCGCATCGCGCTGATGACACGGTTGCGCTGCCCTCCGCCGTGGGCGAAGTAAGGGGGCAGCAGCAGGGCATGAGTCATGGCGGTATCCGTCACTTAGACGGCGGCGGGCTGGCCAGCCGGGGCAACCGGGGCGAACTTCTTCGAGGTGTCGAAGCCGACGATCTTGGCGAGGGTGCCGCCGAGCATCTTGGCGCGGTCCTCGGCCGGCACGTCGAACATCTGCTCCGAGATGACGGCCTGGCTGCCGAGGAAGGTGCCCTCGGCGTGCGGGTAGTCGTTGCCCCAGTAGATGGTGTCCACGCCGGTGATGTGGCGGGCCTGCACGGCCATCCGGTCGTCGGCGAACTGGACGCGGATGTTGCGCTTGACGTACTCGCTTGGCTTCAGGTCGTACGGCCAGCGCTCATTGATCAGGAACAGCTGGCCGAACAGGTTCTGCTCTTCCCACGGCTTGCCTTCCTGCAGGTATCCCATCCACCAGTCCGGGTCCTGCCCGGTCCCGGTGCGCCAGCCCTTGTCCATCATGGACATGAAGTGGGCGAGCCAGCCGGCGTTGTACTCGATCATGTTCCAGATCAGGCTGGGGTGCCGGTCGCAGGCGCCGGAGGCGATCAGCTCGGAGATGATCCGCATCGGGACCGCGCCGCTGGAGTTGCCCCCGCCCATGGTGCGGGCGGCCAGGGTGGCGTTGGTCAGCTCCTTGTTCTTGCCCATCGCCATCGCGGTAAGGATGCCCTTGACCGCGTCGCCGGTGATCGAGGAGCCCTTCTTGGTGTATGCCCCGCCGGCCGCGAGGTGGAAGAAGACCGGCAGGCCGTTCGCCTCCGCGCACGCCCACAGCGGCTCGTACTCATCCGCGTGGTAGGGGAGCGGTTGCGGGTGCTCGGGCAGGAACAGGCCGCGCAGGCCCAGCCGCACGCACCGCTCGATCTCCTTGACCGCGTCCCCGATGTCGGTGGTCGGGATCGCGGCCAGCGGGCACATCCGGTCCGAATGCGGCAGGTACGTCTCCGCCACCCAGTCGTTGTACACGCGGGCGTGGGCGAGGGCCACCTCGTGGTCGTCGGTGTAGGTCGCGAACAGCGCGAAGTTCGAGAACAGGACCGTCGCGTCCACCCCGTCGCGGTCCATGTCCCGCAAGATCCCGTCCGGGTACCAGTCCGGCGTCGGGCCGGTGTTCTGCCGGTACCGGGACACCGTCCAGCCCTCGTACCCGGGCGCGTGCACGGTCCGGAAGACCGTGTGCCCGCCCGGCACCAGCGGCTGCTCCAGCTCGAACTCGGTCTGGGTCAGCGCCCTGTCCCGCAGGTTCTTCGGCAGCCGCTCGGGGAACAGGTCCATCGGCTCCACCACGTGGCTGTCACCTGAGACAACGAATTCTTGGGTCATGCCGGCTCCTACCGATTTCCCGTCAGCGTTTGGTCTGAACCTCCAGTACCAAAAGTGAGACTGGAGTGCCAATAATCTAACTCTTTCGGCGGTGACCGTCAATGCCCGGTCAGGGCTACCGGATGGTGACGCCGGAGCTCCCGATCCACCGGTTGACGTCGAGCAGGAACGCGGCGGTCGACGTCGGGCTCGGCTGGACGCTCATCAGCCCGGGCAGCCGGGGGTCGGCCGTGTAGGCGGCGGTGAGCGCTTCCCGGCTGATCAGGTCGAACAGCGGCGCGCCCGGCTGCGCGAGCAGCTGGCGCAGCTGCGCGTCGACGGCCCGCTCGTAGGCCTTGTCGGCGGCGCCCGGGTAGATGCTCTTGCGCCGGCGCAGCAGGTGATCGGGGAGCAGGCCGTGCGCGGCGAGGCGCAGCAGCCCCTTCTCGATCCCGTCGGCCTCCTTCATCGCCCACGGGACGTTCCACACGTACTCGACGAGCCGGTGGTCGGTGAAGGGCACCCGCACCTCGAGCCCGCACGCCATGCTCAGCCGGTCCTTGCGGTCGAGCAGGAACGGCAGCCACCGGGTCAGCCCGAGGTAGAGCACCTCGCGGATGCGCCGCTCCCACGGGCTCTCGCCGGCGAGCCGCGGCACTTCCGTGAGCGCCTGCGCGTACCGGTCCGCGGCGTACTCGCCAAGCCGGACCCGCGCCCGCACGTCGGGGTGGAGCAGCGGCTCCCAGGAGCCGCGGGCAGCCCAGGGGTACGTCGGCGCGGCGAGCAGCGCGGGCACGTGGTACCAGGCGTACCCGCCGAACACCTCGTCCGCGGCCTCACCGGACAGCGCCACCGTCGACTGCCTGCTGATCTCCCGGCACAGCAGGAGGAAGGAAACGTACATGTCGCCGAAGGTAGGCAGGTCGTGCGCGGCGAGCGGCGCCCACTGCGCCGTCACCAGGTCTTCCGCCGCCAGGGTGATGGTGCCGTGCCGTGACCCGATGTGCCCGGCCGCGGCCAGGGCGAACGGCTCGTCGTGGCTTGGCCGCAGCAGGTCGGGCGTGAAGACGTCGGCGCTGCCCGCGAAGTCCACCGAGAAGGTGGCGAGCTTGGCGTCGTCCCGCCGCCGGAGGCTGTCGGCGGCCAGCGCGGACACCACGCTGGAGTCCAGGCCGCCCGACAGCAGGCTGCACAGCGGCACGTCGGCCACCGTCTGCCGGCCCACGGCGTCGGCGAGCAGGTCCCGGACGGTCCCGGCCGTGGTCGTCAGGTCGTCGGTGTGCTTCCGGGCCTCAAGCGCCCAGTAGGTGGAGACGCGTATCCCGTTCCGGCCGACCCGCACCAGCGTGCCCGGCCTTACCTGGGCGAGCCCCCGGTAGATGCCGTGCCCCGGCGTCGCGGTCCCGACCTGGCTGAACAGCTCCGCCAGCCCTTCGGAGTCGATCTCCGCGCGGAACTGCGGGTGCGCCAGGATGGCCTTGGGCTCGGACCCGAACAGCACCCCTTCCGGCTGCGGCGCGTAGTAGAGGGGCTTGACGCCCAGCCGGTCCCGGGCGAGCAGCAGTTCCTGCCGCCGCCCGTCCCAGACACCGAACGCGAACATGCCGTTCAGCCGCCGCACGCAGTCCGCGCCCCACTCCAGGTAGCAGTGGAGGAGCACCTCGGTGTCCGAGCGGGTCCGGAACAGGTGCCCGCGCGCCATGAGCTCGCGGCGCAGCTCGGTGTAGTTGTAGATCTCCCCGCTGAACGTCAGCACGACGTCGTCCTCGCCCGGCGCGCGCATCGGCTGCTCGCCGCCCGGGAGGTCGATGACCGACAGCCGCCGGTGCCCGATCGCCGCGTGCGCCGAGACCCACACCTCCCCGGCGTCCGGCCCGCGGCAGATCATCGTCGTCGTCATCGCCGCGATCGCGGACCGCTGCCCCCGTAGGTCGCGCCCGAAGTCCACCCATCCGGTGATCCCGCACATACTCTCGTCCTCCCTACGCCTGGCAGTGATTTGCCACGAAGGTAGGAGCCCCCGGTTGAGCCTCGGTTGAGTGACATCAAACCCATTGGCCGGCACCGTAGATGATTAGCCCGCGCGGCTGGCACGAGAGACCCGCCTGCGCCAGGAGTAAACCCGCGAGCCATACGATCGAGGCGTGTCCCGTACCCAGCGCCTGGCTGTCGTCCTGCTGCTCAACCTCGGCCTCGTCGCGGGGCTCGTGGTGGTGGGGCTGGCCGCGCACTCGCTGGCCGTCCTCGCGGCCGGGGCGGACTACCTCGCGGACGCCGCCGCCATCGGCGTCTCGCTGCTGGCGATCTGGATTGCCGCGCGCCCGGGCGGCCACCCGCGGGTCACGACCATCGCCGCCCTGGTCAACGCCGCCTGGCTGCTCATCCTGAATATCGTGATCGTCGTGGCGGCGATCCAGCACCTGGCCGCGGGCGCCCATCAGGTCGAGGGCCTTCCGGTGCTGATCGTCAGCGCCATCGCCGCCGTCGTCATGCTGGCCGGGGCGCTGATCCTCGGCGGCGACGCCGACGACGATGACGGAACCGAGGACCTGAACGTCAAGGCGGTACTGCTCGACACCGCCGGCGACGCGGCCGCCGCCGCGGGGGTCGCGGTCAGCGGCGCGATCATCCTCGGCACCGGCGGCCTGTACTGGCTCGACCCGGCCACCGCCCTGGTCATCGCGGTGATCATCGGCTACCATGCCCTGAAGCTCACCCGCAAGATCACCGCTGTCCTCCGGTCCCCGTGACCAGTCGCCGTTCGCGGGGTAGCCGGGCCGGGTCTTCTCGCGGCGAACATCCTTAACACCGTCGGCCTCATGAGTAACCTCGCTGCGGGCCAGGCCCATGATCGTGAAGGCTTTTCCGCGTTATCGCGCCTAAGACGCTTCACGACACCACAACCCTTCATGAAAATGCTCTGCCAGCGGAATTTGGCGTCTCCCATGAAGGGCACAGCCCTCGATATTCCTGTCCTGAACGGAACGCGCCACGCGAGAGGTACGACCGGGCCCCGCCCGCTTTCCGGGAGCACGCCCGCGTCGGCGTAGAAGCGCAGCGTCCGCACCGACAGGCCGGTCATCGACGCCAGCTGGCCGATCATCATGGTTCGATCATCGACTCTCCAGTCGCCGGAGAGTCAAGCAGGCTTCCCCGGGTAGGGCATGAATCATGTCCTGGTCGAAATACGGGGAGTTCCTGGCCTTCGCCGCCGTGCTCATCGTGATCCCCGGGCCTGACTTCGCCGTGGTCGCCAAGAACACGCTGGCCGGAGGGCGCGGCCGGATGGCGGCAAGGCTTCATCTCCAACATCACCAACCCGAAGGTCCTGGTCTTCTACCTCGCCGTGCTGCCGCAGTTCCTCGCCCCGGGCGCGGGCCTCGGCTGGCTGCTCCTGCTGGCCTGGAGCCACGCGGTCCTGAGCCTGGCCTACCTGCTCGTGCTCGTCACCGGGCTGCACGGCGCGCGGCGCCTGCTGATGCGCAACCGGGTCCGCCGCGCCCTCGACGCCACCACCGGCGCGGTGCTGCTCGGCTTCGGCGCCAGGCTCGCCGCCGAGCATGTCTAAGAGTGTTCCGTCTGCTGCTGTCGAATCGGCACCGTCGGCCAGTTCGGGCGGTCGTGGCCTGCCGGTGCTAGCGGGATCGGCATGTCCGGACTGGTTCTCCGGGCACCCCTCGGCGAAGATGGGACTATGACGCCTGCTCGTGATGCGCCTGCGACTGCACCTCGTGATGCTGACGGCCTCATCCAGCATCACGCTAAGGCCGTTAACCCCGGGAAAATGTCCGCCATGCGGTCATGTGAGCGCCCTTCCGTCGCGAGCCGCCCAGTTGCGGCTTTGGCCTAAGCGCACAAGGATCGCTGACGATGCGGACGCGTCGGCTGGTGGTCACGGCGGTGCTCGTGGTGACGGCGGGCCTGGCCGCCTGCACCACGGCGGGTCCGCAGGGCTCCCGCAGTGTTCCGAAGGTCCCAACCACGACCGCCCGGGCGCGAGCCGTTGCGAGCACCCCGAGGCCGGCGCGCAGCACGGTCAACGCGCCGGCCAAGACCCTGCCGGCATCACCGCCCTCGGCGAGGCTGCGCCTGCGCTACGTCACTACCATCGGCGGCCATATCTCGCCGAAGTCGGTCGTCGCGTCTGGCACCGGCCTGGTGTTCGCGCAGAACATGATCTACACGCACACGGTGACCGTGTACAACGACCGCGATTACCGCCTGGTCGCCACCATCCCAGACGCGGTCACGCTGCGCAATTGGGGCTACCCGCGGTACCCGGGTCGGTATCTCGGCGGGCCGGTGGAGGCGGCGTTCAGCCCCGACCGCGGCTATGTGTATGTCTCGAATTACTCGATGTACGGTCCCGCGCTGACGCGCCAGGGGCACGACGCCTGCTCGCCCGCCGACGACTACGACTCCAGCTTCGTGTACCGCATCAGCGTTGCCACGATGCGCATCGATCAGGTCATTCACGTCGGCTCAGTGCCGAAGTTCGTGGCCGTCACCCCGGACGGTAAGTATCTCCTGGTCAGCGACTGGTGCTCGTACGCGCTCAGTGTCGTGAACGTGCACACCGCCAAGGAGATCAGGCGGATCTCGCTCGGACCCTACCCGCGCGGAATCGCCGTCGACCCCAGCTCGGGCACCGCTTACGTGGCGATCATGGGCGGCACCGAGATCGCCAAGATCAACCTGCACACGTTCACCGTGGGCTTGATCCCCGGTGTCGGCGCCGGCCCGCGCCACCTCGTAATGAGCCCTAACGGACGCTGGCTGTACGCCACCCTCAACGCCGAGGGGACCGTCGCCAAGATCGACCCGCGCACCGGCCACGTGGTGGCCCGGGCGTCAACCGGCAGCCAGCCGCGCAGCATGGCGATCGCTCCGGACGGCCAGTCGCTCTACGTGGTGAACTACGGATCCAGCACCGTGACCAAGGTCCGCACCTCGGACATGACAGTCATCCAAACGGTCCGGGCCAACTCCGCTCCGATCGGCATCACCTACGTTCCGGACAGGCGCCAGATCTGGGTGGCGTGCTACACCGGCACCATCATGGTCTTCAAGGACGCCTGAAAGGCCCCCGCGCGGGCTCGATCGAAGAGTCCGCTCGTAGGTCTCGTGCGGGCAGCCGTTCGTAGTCGCGGACGGTGCGGCGGTGGCGAGTGATCCGGGCCAGTCCAGATCGGAGTGGTCCAGAACGGGGCGTGTTTCACCGGTACCGCCCGGTGTTAATGCATCGGGATTGACGATGAATTACCCGGCCGGGAAGCTGTTGCCGTGACCGAGGAACAGGCGCGGGCCGAGCGGTTCGCGGAGCTCTTCCGTGCCGTCTACCTGACGTTTCACCGTCGTGACCGGCCGCGGGGCGAGCTGCCCGGCGCGTCCAGGGCGGTTCCCGAGCACCTGGCCCTGGCCGGCCCGCTGACCATCGGCGAGGCCGCGGCGCACATGCGCAGGGCGCAGGCCCGGCTACGGGACCGGACGAACACCGCTACCCGTTCTTCAGGACGGCCGAAGTGACCTTTGCCCCTTGAAAGAGGGAGCCGATGCGCGAATAGTGCGATGCGCGAATAGTGCAGAGGGCGGATTGCTAGAGGCGAATTGCTATGGTCACCACCGATCGTCAGCGGAGTCGCAGTGCGATGGACGCCGCGCTGGACGTCTTTCGCATGCGGCAGTACTTCAATGTCGTCGTCGGGGCCCGGGACGTAGCCAGGGCCGTGCGGAGCGATGCCAGGTTCCTTGATACGGTCCGGCGCGGGCTCGTGCCGCTGCCGCTGGACCGCTGGCCGGCGCCGGGACAGGTCTTCGGGCCGGTGCCTGACCCTGCTCCCGCGCCCCTGGAGGGCCGCGTCGGGGTAGTGGCCACCGGGGGCAGCGGTGCCCTCGCCTCGCTAGTCGGCGTGGCCAAGGCGCTGGAGGACAGCGGCACCGAGGTGTCGGTGTACTCGGTGTGCTCGGGCTCGGCGCTGTTCGGGTTCCCGCTCGGTGCCGGGATGCCGCCCGAGGAGGTCGCCGAGTTCACCGCCTCGATGCGGCCCG
>DASWAE010000174.1:0-14265 GCA_036391275.1 Trebonia sp. | reverse complement strand
GACGGTGGCGGTGCGGGTGGAGTGGCGGCGCGGGAGTGGGTGGGCGAGGCGGGATCTCGGGCGCGGGGGTGGGTGGTGCGGAATGGGTGAGCTTGGGGTGTGCCCTGGGCCGGCGATTGCGGGGCGGGCACGGCAGTGGCGCCTGCCGTCTGGCAGGCGCCCGGTCTTGCCGAGAATGTCGGTCAGAGCCACTTTCTTCCCCCGTTGATGGACTCTCATCTCATGACACCCGTGGTCATGACCGCTTGGATATTTCCCTGCCTACACTTGTGTAATCATGTCGCTACGATGAGCGAATGAAGTGGCCTCGCCGCGCCGGCCCGGGATTGCCGGCGCGAGGTCATTTCATATACGATCTTTCCGATGACAGAGCACAGCGCTGACCACGGCACGGGGCACGGCACCAGTCACGGCACCGGGCACCCGCTCACGGGGCAGGCGCCATCGAAGATCATCGCCGTGCACGTGAGCTACCGCAGCCGGGCGATGGAACGCGGCCGCCTGCCGCAGTGGCCGTCCTACTTCCTCAAGCCGCCGAACACGCTCGCCGCCGACGGTGACCCGGTGCTGCGGCCGCCGTGGTGCGAGCTGCTCGCCTTCGAGGGCGAGGTCGCCCTGGTCATCGGGACCCGGGCCAGCCGGGTCGCCGCCGCCGACGCCTGGCGTCACGTGCGCTGGGTCACCGCCGCCAACGACTTCGGCGTCTACGACCTGCGCTACGCGGACAACGGGTCGAACGTCCGGTCTAAGGGCATCGACGGGTTCACCCCGCTCGGCCCGGGGCTGCTCGACGCCAGGTCCGTGGACCCGGAGCGGATCCGGCTGCGCACCTGGGTCAACGGGGAGCTTGTCCAGGACGCGGTCAGCGGCGACGACCTGCTGTTCTCCTTCGCCGACATCGTGGCGGACGTATCCCGGCTGACGACGCTCGAGCCGGGGGACGTGATCCTGACCGGGACGCCCACCGGGTCCACCGTGGTCCGCCCCGGTGACCTGGTCGAGGTGCAGGTGGACGGGCAGCCGCCCGGCACGCGGCAGAGCGGTACGGCGGCGGACGGGGACGCGGACGCGGACGCGGAGTGGCCGCTGTCGACCGGGCGGCTGCGCAGCCCGGTCACGGAGGCGGACTACGCCCTGCTGCCGCCCGGCGCGATGCCCGCCGCGGACGACGCGCAGCGGGAGGCCGCCTACGGTACCCGCGGTGCCACCCTGCCCGGCATCACCGGCCCGTCCGGCTCCCCGGCCGAGGTGCTGCGCGCCGTGGCCCGGGTCAGCACCGCCACGCTGGCATCCCAGCTGCGCAAGCGCGGCTTCAACTCGGTCACCCTGGACGGCCTGCGCGCCACCAGGCCGGGTACGAAGATGGTCGGGTTCGCCAGGACGCTGCGCTACGTGCCGTACCGCGAGGACCTGTTCGCCCAGTACGGCGGGGCGCTGCGCGGCGGCGGCCTGAACGCGCAGAAGCGCGCGGTCGAGCAGGTGCGGTCCGGCGAGGTCCTGGTCATCGAGGCGCGCGGCGACCCGACCGCGGGCACGGTCGGCGACATCCTCGCGCTGCGCGCCCAGGTGCGCGGCGCGGCCGGCATCGTCACCGACGGCGCCATCAGGGACAGCCAGGCGCTGCACGCGATGGACCTGCCGGTCTACTACGGCGCGACGCACCCGGCGGTACTCGGCCGGCGGCACGTGCCGTGGGAGGTGAACGGCGTCATCGCCTGCGCCGGCGTCACCGTCACGCCGGGCGACATCATCGCGGGCGACGGCGACGGGGTCATCGTGATCCCCGCGCACCTGGCCATGGAGGTGGCGCAGGACGCCGCCGAGCAGGAACTCCAGGAGGAGTTCGCCACGGAACTGGTCGCCAAGGGCGAGTCCGTCGACGGCCTGTACCCCCTCGGGAAACGCTGGCGGCCCGCCTACGAGGCGTGGCGGGCCGGCCGGGCGGGCGGGACGGGGCGGGAGTTAAGACAGAGCGCTGACCGGGAGCAAGACAGCCCTCCGGGAGCAAGACAGCCCTCCGGGAGCAAGACAGCCCTCCGGGAGCAAGACAGCCCTCCGGGAGCAAGACAGCCCTCCGGGAGCATGAGCAGCACCGACGGAGCAAGAGCAGCACTGAGGAAAGGAGCGGGCACGTGCGGTTCCGCAGCGACCCGGCGAAGATCCGGGGGTCGATCGCGCCGGTCATCTCGCCGTTCACGGCCGACGGCGCGCCCGACCTGGATAGCCTGCGCGCCCTGATCCGCTGGCAGCTGGAATCGGGCAGCCACGGCATCTCGCTCGGCGGCTCCACCGGCGAGCCGTCCGCGCAGAGCACCGCGGAGCGCGCCGCCGCGATCAGGACCGCGGCGCAGGAGATCGGTGACCGGGTGCCGTTCGTGCCGGGTACCGGCTCGGCCAAGCTGGACGAGACGCTCGAGCTGACCGCGATCGCGCAGCAGGCGGGCGCGGACGCGGCGCTGATCATCACCCCGTACTACGCGCGGCCCACCCAGGAGGGGCTGTTCCACTGGTACGACACGGTGGCCCGCGAGTTCCCCGACCTGCCGCTCATCGCCTACAACGTGCCGTCGCGGACCGCGGTCGACATCGCGCCGGGAACGGTGGCGCGGCTGCGCCGCGCGCATCACAACATCGTCGGGGTCAAGGAGACCACCCGGGACTTCGAGCACTTCTCGCGGGTGCTGCACGTGGCCGGCCGGGACACGCTGATCTGGTCCGGCATCGAGCTGCTGTGCCTGCCGCTGCTGTCGCTCGGCGGGGTCGGGTTCGTCTCCGCCACCGCCAACCTGGCGCCCGCCGCCACCGCCCGGATGTACGAGCTGTGGCAGGCCGGCGAGTTCGAGGCGGCCCGCGACCTGCATTTCGGGCTGCACCCGGTAACCGACGTGATCTTCACGGAGACCAACCCGGCGGCGGCCAAGTGGGTGCTCGCGCAGGCCGGGCTCATCGGCTCCGGCTTCGTCCGGCCGCCGCTCGTGCCGCTCACCGAGGCCGGCCAGGCGACCGCGCTGCGGCTGCTGGCGGCGGGCGCGGCGGTGCTCGAGGGGCCGGTGGCCAAGGTGGCCAAGGTGGCCCCAGTGGAGATGAACCGGTAGCGCGGAGCGCGTAGCCACGCCCTCGTTCGGAGAAGACGATTGGAGAGTGACCCGTGACCGAGCCGCAGCGGCGTGACCGCCCCGGCCTCGACGTACCGGAGAAGATCGAGCACTTCATCGGCGGGCGGCACGTGCCGAGCGTCACCGGCGGCACCTTCGGCGTGGCCGACCCGGTGTCCAACCGGGTGTACGCGCACGCCGCGGCCGGCACCGCCGAAGACATCCAGCGTGCGGTAACCGCAGCGGACGAGGCGTTCCGCCGCGGGCCGTGGCCGGGGCTGGCGGCGCGGGCGCGGGCGAAGATCCTGAACAAGATCGCGGACGGGATCGAGGCGCGCGGCGCGCGGGTCGCCGCGGTGGAGACGTTCGACACCGGGCTGCCGGTCACCCAGGCGAAAGGGCAGGCGGCGCGGGCGGCGGAGAACTTCAGGTACTTCGCCGACGTGATCGTCGCGCAGCACGAGGAGGCCTTCTCCTCCCCCGGCCAGCTCGGCTACGTGCTGCGCCGGCCGGCCGGGGTGGCCGGGCTGATCACGCCGTGGAACACGCCGTTCATGCTCGAGTCGTGGAAGCTCGCCCCGGCGCTCGCCTCCGGCTGCACGGTGGTGCTCAAGCCGGCCGAGTGGACGCCGCTGTCGGCGTCGCTGCTGCCGGAGATCATGACCGAGGCGGGCGTGCCCGACGGGGTGTTCAACATCGTGCACGGCATCGGCGAGGAGGCCGGCGCGGCGCTGGTGGCGCACCCGGGCGTGCCGCGCATCTCGTTCACCGGGGAGACCGCCACCGGGCAGGTCATCATGCGCTCGGCGGCCGACAACCTCAAGGCCCTGTCGATGGAGCTTGGCGGCAAGTCGCCGTGTGTCATCTTCGCCGACGCCGACCTGGACGCGGCGGTTGACTCCGCTTTGTTCGGGGTGATGTCGCTGAACGGCGAGCGGTGCACCGCTGGCTCGCGGATCTTGGCCGAACGCACGGTGTATGACTCCGTCGTCGCCCGGCTTGCCGGGCGCGCCGCCCGCGTGAAGGTGGGCGACCCCGCCGACCCGGCGACCGAGATCGGCGCCCTGGTGCACCCCGAGCACTACGAGCGGGTGCTCGGCTACGTCGGTACCGGCGTGCAGGAGGGTGCCCGGCTGGTGGCCGGCGGGTCCCGGCCGGCCGGGCTGTCGCACGGCAATTACCTGGCGGCGACGGTGTTCGCGGACGTGACGCGGTCGATGCGGATCTTCACCGAGGAGATCTTCGGGCCGGTGGCGTGCGTGACGCCGTTCGACACCGAGGAGGAAGCGGTCGCGCTGGCCAACGGCACGAAGTACGGGCTCGCCGCGTACCTGTGGACGTCGGACCTGCGCCGCGCGCACCGCGTCGCCGCGTCGGTCGAGTCCGGAATGACCTGGGTAAACTCGCACAACGTGCGTGACCTGCGTACCCCGTTCGGCGGGGTGAAGGCGAGCGGGCTCGGCCGGGAGGGCGGGCAGCACTCGATCGACTTCTACACCGAGTCCCGGATCGTGCACATCGCACTCGGTGACACCCACGTACCGCGTTTCGGAGCCTGAGGATTGCCATGACCGACAGCACCCTGCCTCCTGTTCCCGACATCATCCGCTCGGCGTACGCGACGCTGGTGGTCACCGACCTCGCCGAGGCGCGGCGCTTCTGGGTCGACCTGCTCGGCTTCGTCGTCACGGACGAATCCGCGCAGACGCTGTACCTGCGGGGGTTCGACGAGCTCACCCATCACAACCTGGTCATTCACTCCGGGCCGCAGGCGGCGGCGGGGGCGCTGGGCTTCCGCGTCCGGTCCGCGGCGGACCTGGACCGGGCCGAGGCGTACTACGCGGCGCTCGGCTGCCGCACCGAGCGGCTGCCCGCCGGGGCGGTGCGCGGGCTCGGCCCGGTCGTCCGGGCGGAGGACCCGCTGGGCTTCCTGGTCGACTTCTTCGACCGCTCCGACCACCCCGAGCGGCTGCAGCAGCGCTACGACCTGCGGCGCGGCGCCGAGGTCGCCCGGCTGGACCACTTCAACATCTGCGTCCCCGACGTGCCCCGCGCCCAGGCGTACTACTCCGGCCTCGGCTTCGGGCTGTCGGAGACGATCGAGGACGAGCAGACCGTCTACGCCGCCTGGATGTACCGCAAGCAGACCGTGCACGACGTCGCGTTCACCGGCGGCGCCGGCCCGCGGCTGCACCACCTCGGCTTCTTCGCCCACGAGCCGCACTCGGTGCTGCGCATCTGCGACATCATCGGCTCGCTGCACCTGGAGGACTGCATCGAGCGCGGCCCCGGGCGGCACGGCGTGTCCAACGCCTTCTACGTCTACCTGCGCGATCCCGACGGGCACCGGCTGGAGATCTACACCTCCGACTACTACACCGGCGACCCGGACCACCCGGTGCTGCGCTGGTCGGTCCGCGACCCGCGGCGGCGCGACTTCTGGGGCAACGCGGTCATCCCGTCCTGGTACTCCGACGCCTCGGTGGTGCTCGACCTCGACGGCAAGGTGCGGCCCGTCACCGAGCTGGCGCAGACCGCCGAGGTCACGGTCGGCGCGGACGGGTTCACCGCGGCGTCGGAGTAGGACGTCACTGGTCGGGAAGCCGACTGGAAAAGTAGGCTAAACAGCTGACCCGCTAGCCGCTAATCTCTGAGGAGAGCCGTGCTGTGCCGGGGCCGTTGCGTACGAGCGGCCGCCTCAGGAGGAGGGGTTGCGGTATGACCGACGGCGAGGCCGCGCTCGGGACGGGCGCGGGCGGGACAGCGGCGTCCCTCCAGCCGCGGAGCGTCTACGCGGGGCACGAGGCGTTCGGTGACGGGGACGGCGCCGTGCTGGTCGAGCCGCGCGTCGCGCGGAACCTGCGGCTGGCCGCGGAGTCCGCGACCCAGGAGGGGCGGATCGCCGGCGGGCTGCTCTACGGGCGCTGGTTCGCCGACTCCCACGGCGCGTACCTGGTTGTCAGCGGGTACCTGGAGGCCGGGCCCGGGGAGAACCGCGGCGACAAGGTCTCCCGCGCCGGGCACGACGAGTTCACGCTGACCGAGCCGGACCTGCGGCTGCTGCGGCGGGACGCCCGCCGGACGTACACGTCCTCCGTCGAGGTCGGCTGGTGGCGGTCGCTGCCGGCGGCGGGAGAGTTCGGGCCGAAGGACTTCGAGACGCAGCGCGCGCTGGTCGGGCCGGGCGGCGCGGGGCTGCTGGTGTTCGGCTCGGGCCTGGAGTGGGGCACCGCCTACCTGGGACCCGAGGCCCTGTCGCCCGACGCGACCCGGGCGGTGCCCCCGGCGTCCCGGCAGTCCCGGGGCTTTCCCGCGTCAGCGGACGGCCTGGGGCCGGACGCCGCCCTGGACGCCGAGCCTGACCTGATGGCTGACCTGGGGTTCGCCGTCGAACCTGACCCGGACGCCGAGCCCGGCTTCGACGATGGCTTCGACGATGGCTTCAACGACGACTTCGATGACGGCTTCGACGACCACTACTTCAACGACGACGCGGAACCGGACGAGGAGCCGGCGACCGAGCCGCCGGCGCCCGCCGCGCCCGTCTCCACGCTCGCTACGCGCCGTCAGCCGACGCCGACGCCGACGCCGGTGCCGAGCGGGGCGCGCGAGGTGTCGCCGGTCTACAAGCCGCAGCGCGAATGGGGGGTCAAGGAGCACAATCCCAGCTACGTCGGACCGGAGATCCCCACCGACGTCAAGATCGTCGTGGGCCTGCTGTGCGTCGTGGTGATCGCCGCCGCGATCATGATCGGCATGCTCGTGTCCGACATGCTCGCCGCGGTGATCGTCGGCGTGGTCGGCTTCCTGGTGATCTGCGCCTTCCTCTGGTTTTCCCGGCTCTAGCCCGCGGGTCCCGGCCGTGCCGCTAGTCGGCGGCGTGGCGGTCGAGGAACTCGTAGATGTCCACGTCGTCCACGCCGGGGAAGGCGCCGGACGGCAGCACCGACAGGACGTGCGAGTGCGCGCGCGCTGACGGCCAGGCCATGCCTTCCCACCGCTCGGCCAGCACGGCCGGCGCGCGCTGGCAGCAGTCGCCGTCCGGGCAGCGGGACCTGGTGCGGATCGTCGACTCGCGGCCGCGGAACCAGCGGGAGTGATCGAACGGCACGCCAAGCGTGATCGCGTACCCCGCCTCGCTGCCGCCCGGGTCGACCTGCGCGACGCAGAAATAGGTGCCGGACGGCGTGTCGGAGTACTGGTAGTGCGGGGAGTAGCGGTCGTCGGCGGCGAACACCTGGCGGCCCGACCACTGGCGGCACATCCGCTGCCCCTCGATCGCGCCGGTCGGGTCGGCCGGGAAGACCACGCCGTCGTTCTGGTAGGCCTTGTAGATGATGCCGCTCGCGTCGTTCTTCACGAAGTGGCAGGGCACGCCGAGATGGTGGGTGATGAGGTTCGTCACCCGGTGCGCGGCCATCTCGTAGGAGACGGAGAACAGGTCCACCAGGTCCTCGACGGCCAGGTCGCGGCGGTCCTTCGCGGCCTGCAGGAACGGCAGCGCGGCCCGCTCGGGTATCAGCACCGCGGCGGCGAAGTAGTTCGCCTCCACCCGCTGGCGGAGGAAGTCGGCGAAGTCGCGCGGGGTGTCATGGCCGAGCAGGAAGTGGCCGAGGGACTGCAGGATGACCGCGCGCGGCGAGTGGCCGCCGACCGGCTCCTGCTTGAGGTAGATGCGGCGCTCGCGCAGGTCGGTCAGGGACCTGACCGAGCGCGGCAGGTCGGCCGCGAACCGCACGGAGAAGCCGTGCTTGCCGACCACCGACAGCAGCATCCCCTGGGAGAGCGCGCCGCCGGCGTAGCCCGCGCGGTCAAGCGCGTCGGCCGCCGCCTGCTCGATGGCGGCGAAGTAGTTGGCCCGCTCGCGCTGTGATGAGCGCAGCGCGGCGTTCGCGGCGCGGGCCTCCTCCGGGGTCGCGGTGGGCTTGGCGCGCTGCGCCCGGAGCTCGCCCGCGAGGGCGACCAGGTGCTCGAGCACATCGGTCGGCACCCGGGTGCCCACCCGCAGCTCGGGCAGGCCGAGCGCGGCGTAGGACGGGTCGCGCTGCGCCTGCTCCAGGGAGATCTCGAGCTGCGCGCGGCGGCTCGGCGGCTGCTTCTTGAGCAGCTCCGACACGGGGACGCCGAGCGCTGCCGCCAGCTGCTCGACCAGTGACAGGCGTGGCTCGCGCTTGCCGTTCTCGATCAGCGAGAGCACCGACGGGGTCCGGCTGACCTTCGCGCCGAGGTCGGCCAGCGTGAGTCCCTTCGCACGCCGCGCGTGCTTGAGCCGCTGGCCGAACATCGCCAGGTCTAGACCTTCGGTCTCTACCAATTTCTGAGGTTCTTTCATCAGTGAAAAAGTGTAACACGCCTTCGTTCGGATAATTCTGCAATTTTTTGACAGACTCAGGTCCTGTGCCTGCCGTCGCCGGGTGCCGCACCGTGGGAGTACACCCCGCGGGACGGGGGACCCGTCACGGGCGGTACTGAGGGAAAGGCATGACCATGGAAACGATCAGCCAGCAGGCGGCCAATCTGCGCAGCCAGTGGGAGACCGACCAGCGCTGGACCGGGATCAGGCGGGACTACACCGCCGAGGACGTGATCCGGCTGCGCGGGTCTGTCGTCGAGGAGCACACCCTTGCCAGGCGCGGCGCGAAGCGGCTGTGGGAACTGCTGCACACCGAGGACGCGGTGCGCGCGCTCGGCGCCATCACCGGCAACCAGGCGGTGCAGCAGGTAAAGGCGGGGCTGCAGGCCATTTACCTGTCGGGCTGGCAGGTGGCCGCGGACGGCAACCTGGCCGGGCACACTTACCCCGACCAGTCGCTTTACCCGGTGAACTCGGTGCCGCAGATGGTGCGCCGGATCAACAACGCGCTGCTGCGCGCTGACCAGATCGCCTGGTCGGAGCGTTCGGTGGACTCGACGGCGCCGCGGCAGCAGTGGCTCGCGCCGATCGTGGCCGACGCGGAGGCGGGCTTCGGCGGCGTGCTGAACGCGTTCGAGCTGATGAAGTCCATGATCGAGGCGGGTGCGGCCGGCGTGCACTTCGAGGACCAGCTGTCGTCGGAGAAGAAGTGCGGCCACCTCGGCGGGAAGGTCCTCGTGCCGACCGGGCAGCACATCAAGACGCTGACCGCGGCGCGGCTCGCCGCCGACGTGCTCGACGTGCCGTCCCTGGTGATCGCGCGGACCGACGCCCAGGCCGCGTCGCTGCTCACCTCGGACGTGGACGAGCGGGACCGGCAGTTCGTCACCGGCGAGCGGACGCCCGAAGGGTTCTACCGGGTGCGCAACGGCATCGACCCGTGCATCGCGCGCGGCCTGGCCTACGCGCCGTACTCCGACCTGCTGTGGATGGAGACCTCCCTGCCCGACCTTGAGGTCGCCCGGACGTTCGCCGAGGCGATCAAGGCGCAGTACCCGGACCAGATGCTCGCCTACAACTGCTCCCCGTCGTTCAACTGGAAGGCGCACCTGGACGACACCACCATCGCCAAGTTCCAGAAGGAGCTGGCCGCGATGGGGTACCGGTTCCAGTTCATCACCCTGGCCGGGTTCCACGCGCTGAACGAGTCGATGTTCGAGCTCGCGTACGGGTACGCGCGCAACGACATGTCCGCCTACGTGAAGCTGCAGGAGGCGGAGTTCGCTCTGGAGGCGGCCGGGTACACCGCGACCAGGCACCAGCGCGAGGCCGGGACCGGGTACTTCGACCTCGTCACGCAGGCGATCTCGCCGAACGCCGAGACGGTGGCGCTCGCCGGGTCGACCGAGAAGGCGCAGTTCGCGGCATAGCGGTCAGTCGCCGCGCTCTTTTGCCGGGGCCGGCCCTGGCGCTGGGGCCGGCCCCGGCGCTGGGGCCGGCCCTCCGGCTGTGCCGGGGCACGCGCGCCTGGGCTTAGCCGCCGCCGGGTGGCTGGCTCAGCCGAACGGGTTCTCGGTCGTGCCGTAAGGCCTGTCGCTCGTCGGGTAGGGCGCGGTGTTGGTCCAGTCGGAGAGCAGCGAGATCGTCGTCGCCTCCTGGTCCTGTTCCGGCCATCCCGCGTACCCGGCGCCCGCCGGGTACGCCGGGTACAGCCGCCGCCGGGCGCGCCAGCGGGACGGGATGAACAGCGGCACGATGAGCGCCAGGCCGGCCGCGGCGAGCAGGCCGTTCTCCAGCAGGGCGGTGAAGCCCGCGCCGAACGAGTCGGTGCGCAGCGGGATGTACCGCACCGCCTGGCGCATGCTCAGCCCGTACCAGGCCGACCACCCGGCAAGCACGAGGCCGGGGAGCCCGGCCGCCAGCGGCGAGATCCGCGGCGCGGCGGCGAAGATGCCGGCCAGCAGCGCGGTGCCCGCCAGCGCGGCGACCGCGTACAGGACGGTCGTGTCGTGCAGCAGGTTCGCGCCCGGGCCCGGCAGCTCCGAGACGTTGACGGTGGACACGGCGATCCGCAGTAGCCGGATGTAACCCCAGCTGGCGGCAAAGAACGTCGCGCCCGCCAGCACGATGGCCAGCCCGATACCCATCACGTGCCGCATACGACTCGCCTCCTTGCCGACATTTTGCGCCATGTACCGCCGCGTTACCCTCCAGTCGCGAGGAAACTCCGCCGGACGTTACTGAGAACAAGCTGAGACGAGCAACAGGTGGCCAGGCAGGGGCCGCTATTGTTGGGCGAGTGCGCGTTGATGACATCTTCCGGGCGATTGGTAAGTTCGCCGTCAAGTTCCGCTGGGTAGTTCTGATCGTTTGGATCGCTGCCGCCGCGGTGATCCCGAAGGCACTGCCGTCGCTTGCCAGCGTCACGCAGGGTAACAACAGCGCGTTCCTGCCGGCCAGCGCGCCGAGTAACCAGGCGGCGAACCTGGCCGCGCCGCTCGGGTTCACCACCTCGACCGTGCCGGTCCCGGTCGTCGCCGCGGTGACCAGCGGGTCGTTCAGCGCCGCCGACCAGGCCTACCTCGGTACCCTGGCGGCCGATTTGGCCAAGGTGCCCACCGTGGTGAAGGTGCGCGCGGTCGGCCAGTCGCAGGTGCCCGGGCCTAACGGCGTCGACGGGCAGGCGGCACAGATCCAGGTGCAGTCGGACGTCGGGACGGGCAACGAGAACGCGGTCACCGGCCTCGTCGACAACCTGCGCGCCGCGATCGCGTCGTCGTCGCCGCCCGCTGGGATGCAGGTGCACCTGACCGGGCAGTTCGCCATCAACGCCGACCAGCAGAAGCAGTCGGGCAGGACCGGCGACCAGGTGCAGAGCGCCGCCTTCTTGTTCATCATCATCCTGCTGCTGCTGATTTTCCGGTCGCTGACCGCGCCGTTCGTCACGGTGATACCGGCGCTGCTGTCCGTGGCGATCGCCGGGCCGGTGATCGCCGAGCTCGCCAACCACGGGCTCAAGGTCTCGCAGCTGTCCCAGCTACTGCTCATCGTGCTCGTGCTCGGGGCAGGCACCGACTACGGCCTGTTCCTCGTGTTCCGGGTGCGGGAGAATATCCACCTTGGCCAGTGGCCGCGGGACGCCGTGGTCAACGCGCTGACCAAGGTCGGCGAGTCCATCAGCTTCTCCGCCTTCACGGTGATCGCGGCGCTGCTCTCGCTGCTGGCCGCCACCTTCCAGATCTACTCCAACCTGGGCATCCCGCTGGCGATCGGCATCGGCGTGATGCTGCTGGCTGGCCTGACGCTCCTTCCGGCGCTGCTGGCGATCCTCGGCCGCTGGGCGTTCTTCCCGTCGCGGACGTTCTGGATCGCGCAGAAGACACCGGTCGGCGTCGTCGGGCGGTTCGTCGTCCGTTTCGTCGCCAAGCCGGTGCGCTGGGTCTTCAACCTGGTGACCTTTGGCGGGCTGCTCAAGCTGTGGCGCTGGTGGGGCAACAAGGTCCGGGCGAGTGCCCGCCCCAACCAGGGCGAACGGTTCTCCTGGGGGCGTATCGCCACCCAGGTCGTCAAGCGCCCGGCGGCGGCACTGCTCACCGGCGTGATCGTTTTTGGCGCGCTGTCGGCCGCGGTCGTCAGCTACCAGAGCGGCGGGTTCGGCGGCGCCATCTCGGCGCCGGCCGGCACCGACTCGGCGGCGGGCACCGACCTGATGAACAAGTACTTCCCGTCGACCGCCGCCAACCCGACCAACCTCGTCTACAAGTTGTCCGTCCCTGCCTGGCAGGACGCCGCGGCGATCGGGAAGGCGACCACGCAGCTGACGGCCGCGAAGGACGTCTTCACCGGGGTGACCGGGCCGCTCAACCCGGTCGGCGGCACCGGCTTCACGCCGGCCCAGTACACCCAGCTGCACGCGCTGCTCGGCTCCGGGCCGCTGTCTCCCACGGCGCCGGCCGAGCCCGCCGCGGTCGCGCAGGCCGGAATCTCGGCCACCCAGTGGGGTGAGGTGTACCAGCTGTACCGGGCGACCGCGCAGTACGTGTCGCCCGACGGCAAGACGATCCAGTTCGCCACGTCGCTCACCGCCGGCGACCCGTCGACCACGGCGGCACTGAACGCGGTGCCCGCGGTCCGTAGTGAGGCGGCCACAGTGGTGCCCGTGCTGCACGCCGTCGACTACGGCGTGGCGGGCGAGGCGCCGGCCATCTACGACATCAACGCGATCTCCAACAGCGACCTGGCGCACGTGATCCCGATCGCGATCATCGTCATCGGGGTGCTGCTCGCGCTGGTGATGCGGTCGCTGGTCGCGCCGCTGTACCTGATCGCCTCGGTAGCGCTGTCCTACTTCGCGGCGCTTGGCCTCGCGGTGCTCATCTTCATCGAGCTCGGCAACTCCGGCGGCATCACCTTCATCCTGCCGTTCCTGTTGTTCATCTTCCTGCTCGCGCTCGGCGAGGACTACAACATCCTGGTCATGACCAGGATCCGGGAGGAAGCGCACCACTTGCCGCTGCGCGAGGCCGTGGCGCGCGCCGTCGGCGTCACCGGCACCACGGTCACCTCGGCCGGCCTGGTGCTGGCCGGCACGTTCGCGGTGTTCGCGGTCGTCGGCGGAAGCTCGGGCGGCTCGCAGATCAAGGAAATCGGCTACGGGCTCGCGCTCGGCGTCATCATGGACACGTTCGTGGTCCGCACCGTGCTCGTGCCCTGCACGGTGGTGCTGCTCGGCCGGTGGAACTGGTGGCCGTCCAAGCTGCACATGGACGCGCCGGCCGCCGGGACGGACGCGGTGGGGGCGAGCGCGGACGCGCTCGGGCTGTCCGGGCCGCACGGCGGGCAGGCCGGCGCGGACGCCGACAGCGAGTCACGCAGAAATTCCTGAAAGACACTCTCTGTTACTTCATCCGCACCCGCCTGCACCCCCGCCCGCAGGTCCTGACATGGTAAATGCCACCATGTTCTCCGGACATGCCGGGCGGGGTGCTTTTCTTCTGGCACTCTGACCGGAAGACTTCCACCTAAGTGTTTACCCGAGGGCAGGCAGGACTCTTGGACCGCGTGCGGCCTCGGGGCAAGGGAAGGGACCCCGGTGCAGGAACTCCGCTTCGTCGCGGTCAGCGAGGACGGCAGTTACGCTGTCCTCGCGGTTCCCGGGCGAAGCGGCCGGTACATTCTGCCGATCGACGAGCGGCTGCGGGCGGTCGCCCTCGGCCAGACCTCCCGGCTCGCCCAGTACGAGATCGAAGTGGAGAGTCCGTTGCGACCTAAGGAGATCCAGGCTCGAATCCGCGCCGGCGAGACGGCAGAGGAGATCGCCGACGCCGCTGGCATCCCGGTCGAGCGCGTGCGCTGGTTCGAAGGCCCGGTCCTCGCGGAGCGTGCCTACATCGCCGAACAGGCCCAGGCTGGCTCGGTGCGGCGCGCGGGTGACTCCTCAGGCCCAGGTCCCCGCCTCGGCGACATCGTCACGGCCCGGCTGACCGCCGCCGACAGCGACCCGGCCGACGGCCAGTGGGACTCACGTAAGCGCGGCGACGGAAACTGGCAGGTCTCGCTGACTTTCCCGTCCGGCGGCAGGCTGCACGTCGCCGAGTGGGTCTTCGATCCCCGGCGCCGGCACGTGATGCCCGATGACGACAACGCCGCCCGCCTGTCGCTGCCCGAGTCGGAGTTGCCGCCCGAGCCCGTGGCGGTGCCTGGCGAGGCGACCGTCACCCCGATCGCGTCACGCCTCGGTGCCGCCGCCGGGATGGGCGGCGGCGCGTACGCGGCGGGCCCCGCCGTGTCCCGCTTCCGCCCGGACCGCTCGGTCCT
>DASWAE010000173.1:0-64688 GCA_036391275.1 Trebonia sp. | reverse complement strand
GCCCCGGCGCGCCGCGGTGTCCGCGCCCCGGCGAGCGCTCGCGGCGGCGCTCGTCAGCGCCGCTGCCGCGCGGTCCGCGATGGCCCGCAGCCGCCCGGCAACGCGCCGGGAGTCCGCGTGACCGTCGTCCTCCGATAGTTCGACGGCGACCTCGGCCGCCTCGCGCGCGACGGACTCGTCCGCCACGTTCCCGCCGTCCGTACTGGACATGTAGTTACCTGCCGTCCCGCAGAACATGAGGTCACGGTTACCGAGACCAACATTACCTGGACAGATAGTTACCCATGCATAGGAGATTATCCGGCCCCCGCCGCCCGTACGGGACAAGCCGAGAGCAAACGCGCCCATTGGACCGGGCCGTCCCGCACGGGTCAAACCCGGCCGGACGACTCAGAGCGAGCAAGCGATCACAGAATATTGGAATAAGCACTACTTGTATTGGTCATATCGCCTACAGTGACGCACGGGTCGATTGCACGCTGGTCCAGTTGGTTCCGAACAGGAGCACATCCATGCCAGAGACGGCAATCAAATCACCGTCCGCCGTCGTCGCCGCGCCAGCGGCGCCGACGCCGACGCCGCGCTCTACGTCGCGAAGGCCGTCGGTTCCGGCAGGTGGGCGGTGTACGGCGCCGGGCCCGAGGCCGAGCGGCCGCAGGCAAGCTGACCCGGGGAACGGCGCGGGCGCCGGGCCGATCAGGATCCGCGAGCAGGCGCACCCGGCCCCCAGCCCGCGATAGAAGGGCACCGCGCCGCTTCGTCCCGCCCCTGCCCGACGGCCACCGTCATCTTCAGGATTGATTTAGTTCAATGCAGCGGCCCCCGGCTGCTGAATGAGCAGACCGAATATAACGCAACGGATTGCCGTGTTCACGATAAATAGCAAAGTTGCCGCTTCGCGTCACGGCCGGGCGCCGACTACCCTGCGTAGGGTGATCACTGAACAGGCCGACGCGGAGCCGGGCGGCACGGGCGCCGGCCTCGCCGCAGCCGGGGGCCCGCGCACCGCGACGGGCCTGACGCCGCGGCCGCTGCTGCGGTTGCGCCTGGCACTGCCCGCCGGGCTGGCCGGGGGCCTGCTGCTCGCCGCCGCGTTCGCGCCCGCCGGCGTGTGGCCGCTCGCGGTCGTCAGCCCGGCGCTGCTCGTGGTCACGCTGTACGGCCGCTCCCTGCGCGGCGCGTTCGCGGTCGGGCTCGCCTTTGGCCTCGCGTTCTTCTTTCCGCTGCTCGCCTGGGTCATCAACCTCGCCTGGTTCGCCTGGGTCGCGCTCGCCATCGCCTCGGCGCTCATCTTCGCGGTGTTCGCCATCGCCCAGCGGCTGCTGCTCAGCCTGCGCGGGTGGCCGCTCGCCGTGGCCGGCTGGTGGGTGGCCGCCGAGGCGTTCCGTGACCGCTGGCCATGGGGCGGCTTCCCGTGGGGCCGGCTGGCGATGAGCCAGGCAGGACTGCCGACGCAGGGCTGGGCGGCGATCGGCGGGCCGCCCGTGCTCTCCTTTGTCGTCGCGCTCACTGGTGCCACGCTCGCCTGGGTCCTGGTGGCCGCGCTGACCGACGGCCGCGCGGGACGGCGGCGGCCCGTCGCCGTCGCGGCCGTGGCGTTCGCGGCCACGGCGGGCCTCTCGTGCCTGCCCGCCGCGCTGCCGCTGGACGCGGCCCCCGCCAGCGCGCGGACCGCGGTCGTCGCCGCCATCCAGGGCAACGTGCCGCGCGAGCGCGGTTCGCTCGCCGCGCAGCTCAACAGCGACTGGGTGGTAACGGTCAATCACGCGACGGCGACCGGCAAGCTGGCCAGGGCCGTCGCCGCCGGCCAGCGGCCCGCGCCCGATCTCGTGATCTGGCCGGAGAACTCCACCGATATCGACCCCACCAAGTACGCCCCGGTCTACCAGGAGATCGCCGGCGCGGCCGCCGCCATCGGCCGCCCCATCCTGGTCGGGGCGGTGCTGCAGGACCCGCAGCGCAACGCCGCCCTGCTCTGGCAGCCGGGCAAGGGGCCGACGGCCATGTACGTGAAGCGGCGGCTCGTCCCGTTCGGCGAGTACATCCCGTTCCGCAGCCTGATCAGCAAGATAACGTCGCTGACGCAGTTGCAGCCGAACGACTTCGTGCCCGGGCACCGGACCGTGGTGCTCCCGGTAGGCCAGATCCGGGTCGGCGCCGTCATCTGCTACGAGGTCGCCTTCGACGACTTGGTCCGCTCCCAGGTCGCGGCGGGGGCGAACGTGCTGACGGTGCAGAGCAATGACGCGACGTTTGAGCGGCAGGGCCCGGTTACCCAGGAGAGCGGGCAGCAGCTGGCGATGGCCCGGATCCGCGCGGTGGAGTTCGACCGCACGGTCGTCTACGACTCCACCACCGGCTACAGCGCGATCATCGCGCCGGACGGCCAGGTGATCGCGCGCAGCGGCCTCTGGCAGCAGGCGGAGCTCGAGGCGCGCGTCCCGCTGCTCACCTCCGCCACGCTGGCCGAGCGGGCCGGCGCCTGGCCCGAGTGGGTGATCGCCGCGGCCACCGCGCTTGCCCTCGGCCTCGCGGTCGCGCGGGCCGGCGCCGCCTGGCGCCGGCGGCGCGGGCTGCCGCCGTCTGTGACGGCCTGAGCGTGCCGCCGCCTGACCGGGCCGGGTATGGTGAAACACGCACTCGTTCTGGCGATTCGCAGGCGCGGCGTGACTACGGGTGCGAGCTGCCGGTGCTCGCGGACTGCTGGGTGACGCGGGCGGCGGGCGCACCGGAAGAGACCGCCAGGATCACGCCGAGCGTCAGCGCCAAGGCCAGCGGAATGAGGAGCGGCGCCGCGGCGCGGGCCGTGCGGCGGCGTTTGGCGCGGCGCTTAGCGTTGCCAGCCCGGTTGCCGTAGCCCCCCTCGATCAACGTCACGCTGGCTCCCTCCGCTTCATCCATCCCGTAGCCGCTAGCGTAACTCCGTTACTTAACAGTTATCGAGTAGATAGCAAAAGTTATCCGTGCAATCACGCGGGGTGAGAGCGCCGTGACCGGTAAACGCGCAGCTAGCAGGCCTCCCACAGGGTGGCGATGCCCTGGCCGACGCCGATGCACATGGACGCGGCGCCCTTGGCGGCACCGCGCCGGCGCATCTCGTGCAGCAGCGTGGTGACGATGCGGGCGCCCGAGCAGCCGAGGGGGTGTCCGATCGCGATCGCGCCGCCGTTCACGTTGATGCTGACCTACCTCTCGCCTCTCGCGGGAAGCTGCTCTTTTCACACCATAGGACACCGCGCGGCGGCGCCCGCTGCCCCGGGGGCGCCGCCGCGCGCGGCCAGTCTCCCGCTGGCACGGCGCCGGGAGCGGCCTGCGGCGCTAACTCACCGAGGGACCTTGGCGATAGCCGTAATACGAAGTTTCCGGATTTGATAGGTATTGACCGTAAACTTGCGATGGCTGCCGTCATTCACGCGCCATGGCCGGCGTCGGTGTGATGATCATCGAATGAGTGCCGTTTGTGTCACCGGGATCCGACTAACCGCTGAGGGGACCGCGCAGTGTCGTTGCTGGGGAGTGCTGGTGGGGTGGGCCGGGTCAGCGCGACGCTGCTGCGGCACCGGATGATCTCGGTGACCGCGGGCGCCGCCGCCGTGGTAATCGTCGCGGGCAGTGCGTTCGCCGCGACCTCCGCCCACGCCGCGGGCCAGGTGACTGGCCAGGTGAAGACAGCCAGCGCGGGTAACAGCAGGCCGCTCACCAAGCAGCCCGCACCACCCAAGCCGCTCACGCTGCTGTCGGTGTCCCCCGCGGACGGTACCCGCCACGCCAACGGCGGCGCCCCGATCACCCTGACGTTCTCTTCCGCGCTCTCGCCCAGCACGCCGCTGCCGATGCTCACCCCCAAGATCGCCGGCAGCTGGCATGTCTCCGGTGCCACCGCGACGTTCACCCCGTCGTACGGGTACGCGCCTGGGACCACGGTCACCCTCAAGATCCCGGGTGGCACGACGGGCATGGCCGGGGCCGCCGCCTCGGCGGGCACGCTCGGCACGTCGTCCCGCGTCATGTTCACCACCGGCGGTTACTCGATCCTGCGGCTGCAGCAGGTCCTCGCCCAGCTCGGCTACCTGCCGCTCACCTGGAGCCCCGCGGACGGCGCGTCAGACGGGGTCATTCCCGCTAGCGCGCCAGCCGCGGCCGGCTCGGGCGCTGCCGCGCCCACGGCCGGGCTGAACGAGCAGGTAGCCGACGCGTACCAGCCGCCGGCCGGCACGTTCGCCTTCCAGCCCGGATACCCGGCTCAGCTGACCGAGCAGTGGAAGACCGGCAAGGACAACATCCTCGACGTCGGCGCGATCAGGGCGTTCCAGTACGACAACGGCCTCACCATGGACGGCACGGCCGGCCCGCAGGTCTGGTCAAGCCTGCTGAAAGCGGCGGCCGCGAACAAGGTCAACCCGAACGGCTACACCTACGCGCTGGCCAGTCAGGACTCGCCGCACGAGACGCTCAAGGTCTGGCACAACGGCAAGGTCATCCTCGACACCCCCGCCAACACCGGCGTAGCGGGCGCGAGCACCGTCGACGGCACCTTCCCCGTGTACGAGCGCCTCCCGTTCCAGATCATGCAGGGGACCAACCTGGACGGGTCGAAGTACGCGGACCCGGTGCAGTGGATCTCCTACTTCAACGGCGGCGACGCGGTGCACTACTTCGAGCGCCCCGGCTACGGGTACTACCAGAGCCTCGGCTGCGTGGAACTTCCGTTGCAGCCAGCCAAGTTCATTTACAACTACCTGACCTACGGCACCCTGGTCACCGTCACCGGCCCGGTCGCCTAGGAGCTAACTCAGCGGGTGCCTGCCCCGAGCACGCCGCCGATCTCAAGGCGCGGCGCCAGCGCCACCCGCAGCCCGGCCGAGGCGAGCCGGTCAAGCAGCACGCGGCCCGCTCCCGCGGCGGGGGCGCCCGCGGCTGTCCCCGGGATGCCCGCGACACGCGAGCGGTCGGGCCTGCGCCGGCCGAGGAGCCAGAAGCCGCCGTCGGACGCCGGGCCGAAGGCGGCGTCCGCCTCGCCGGACAGCAGCGACCTGGCCGCGTCCGCGAGCACGTCCGGCGTCATGTCCAGCGCATCCGCCCGCACGACGAGCAAGGGCAGTGCCGCCAGTGCGTACGCGTCGGCGAGTGCCCCGGCCAGCCGGTCACCGAAGTCGCCGCCGCGCTGCGCCACGAGCTCGAACCCGGACGGCAGCCGGTCCGCCGCCGGGCCCTCGATCGCGAGCACCCGGCGTGCCACCGGCGCGGCGAGCATGGCGCCGAGAATGTCACGTAGCGGCGCGGATTCCACCGACGCGGGCGAGTTGACCAGCGCGATCACCTGAACGGCCAGGGTGCCTGCGACGCCGCCCGACACCGGCGGCATCGCACTGGATAGGGTCTCCATGACGGCGACGCTACCGACTCAGTAGCGGTTTGCTCCCGTTTCACGCCTTACGGAAGCATGACGGACCGGGGCGTGCGCCGCCGGCACGGGCGACCGGGCCGGGGCGTGCGCCGCCGGCACGGGCGACCGGGCCGGGGCGGGCACCGCGGGCCGGGAAACGGCCGCCGGGGCCGGCCGGGCGAGCGGCAGGGTGATGGTGAACTGGCAGCCGGGCCCGGTGTTCCGCACGCTGATCTGGCCGGAGTGCGCCTCGACGATGCCACGGGCGATGGACAGGCCGAGCCCCGCGCCGCCGGACGGGTCGGGCGTCCGCGCGCTCTCCCCGCGGAACGCCACGTCGAACACCCGGGGCAGGTCACCGGGCGGGATGCCGCCGCACTCGTCGGCCACGCACACGCAGGCAACCCCCGACCTGATCTCGCCGAGCAACTGGATAGACCCGTCCGGCGGCGTGTGCCTGATCGCGTTCGTTACCAGGTTCCTGACCGCCCGGCCGAACTCCGCCGGGTCGATGTGCACGGCCATGCCGGAGGCGGCCGCTCCGGTGAGCCGGACGCCCTTCGCCCGCGCTACCGGCTCAGCGCTCGCGGCCACCTCGGCGATCAGGTCCTCAAGCCCGACCAGCCGCGGCGACAGCCGCAGCGTGCCCGCGTGGATCTTGGACAGCTGGAAGAGGTCGTCGATCATCCCGGCCAGCCGGTCCGTCTCCACCCGGATCTGCGAGTGGTAGCGCATGACCTCACGCGGGTCGGTGACCACCCGGTCCTCGAGGGCCTCGGCCATCGCCCGCAGCCCGGCGAGCGGGGTCCGCAGGTCATGGCTGACCCAGGCGACAAGCTCGCGGCGGCTCGTCTCCAGGGCCTGCTCGCGCGCCCGCGCGGCGCCAAGCCGGTCGTGCGCCTCGGACAGCCCCTGGGAGAGCCCGGCAAGCTCGACGGGCAGCGCGATCTGCGGCGGCGTGTAGATCCCGCTGTCGCCCACCTCGCGGACCGCGCCGAGCAGCCGCCGGGTCGCGCGGGTGACCGACCGGCCGATGACGAGGGCCACCGCCAGCCCGGCGAGCCCGGCGATGCCCATCAGCTCGAGCATCACCTTCCGGTCAACCACAGTGAGCATGCGGAAGGAGATCACGCCCACCGCGGCGAGCGCCGTGACCACCGTGACCAGCGCGACCAGCGCGACCTGGAGCCCGATGGAGCGCCGCGCGAGCAGCCGCTGCCCGACCACCCCGCTCGCGGTGATGAGCATGGCGGCGCCGGCCGTCCACTCCATGATGTGCGCGAGATCCTGCGTGGTGACGTTCGGCAGCATTTCCGCGGTGGCCATCACGCGCTCCCCGGCTCGTAGCGGTAACCGACGCCCCAGACGGTGACGATCCGCCGTGGCAGCGTCGGGTCCTCTTCCAGCTTTTCCCGCAGCCGCCTGACGTGCACGGTGACCGTCGAGGTATCGCCGAACGTCCAGCCCCATACCTCGCTGAGCAGCTGCTCCCTGGTGAATGCCTGCCGCGGGTTACGCAGCAGGAAGACGAGCAGCTCGTACTCGCGGGAGGTCAGCTGAACCAGCTTCCCGCCGATGCGCACCTCGTGCGCGGCAAGGTCGACGAGCAGGTCGCGATCCGCGACTACCTCCTGCGCCTGGCTCGCCTGCCCCGGTTCACCGGGCGGGCCAGGGAGCCCGGCGCCGCGTGCGCGGCGCAGCACCGACTTGACCCGCATCGCCAGCTCACGCGGGCTGAACGGCTTGGTCACGTAGTCGTCGGCGCCGAGTTCGAACCCGGCGAGCCGGTCCGTCTCGTCGCCGAGCGCGGTCAGCATGACCACGGGGACGGGCCACTGCTCGCGCAGCCGCCGGCAGACTTCGAGGCCGCCGATGCCGGGCAGCATCAGGTCGAGTACGACCAGGTCGGGCCGCTGCTCGGTGATGCGCCGCAGTGCCTCGTGGCCGTCATGAATGCACTCGACGGTGTGCCCGTCGCGTACCAGGTAACGCCCCACGACGTCGGCAACCGTGGGATCGTCGTCGACGACGACGATCCGGCCGGGCAGATCGGTGCTGGTCACCGTTACACCGTAATTCGTGACAGGATGCCCGAGCAGGAAAAGCCACAAAAGCGTCAGCGAACGGTAAGAACCGCCCAGGCGCGGGAACTAGCCTCCGGATCATGTCGATGTCCGGGCACGATCCCGCGGCGGGCGCCGCCGAGAACTACCGTGCCTTCGCCGCCGAGGCGCACGGCAGGTCGCCGCAGTACGAGGAACTCGCCCGCGCGGTCGCCGATGACCCGCTGGTCCTCGGGTTCCTTGACACGCTGCCAGCGGCGAAACGGCAGCCGGACCTCTTGTTCGCGGTCGCGCGCTACCTGCTCGGCGCCCCCGCCGAGTTCGGGTCGCTCAGGAAGCTCGTCCGCGACCGGGGTGACGAGCTCGCGGCGGCCATGCGCGCCAGGCGCACCCAGACCAACGAGCCGTCACCGACGGACACGGGACCTGGCTGGACTGGCTCGGCTGAGCCGAAGCCCACGGGCGAGGCGGGCTCCTAGCGGTACCGGCGGCCGGCCGGCCTCGGCTGGTAGGCCTCGTCCGGCCGGTAGGCCGGATCCGGGTGGTAAGCCGAGGCGTCCTGGTAAGCGGGGCCGGCCTGCTGGTAAGCCGGGGCGTCCTGGTAGGCAGGACCGGGCGGATACGCCGCGCCGGGCCGGTAACTGGAGGATGCGACGGCCAGGGCCGGGTCAGGCCCGTGGACCGGCCCGCCCGCCCGCGCGGCGTTCCGACGGCGGCGGCGCATCAGCACCACAAGGAGGCCGGCCGCCGCGAGGCCTGCGATCACGTAGGTGGGCCCGTGAAAATCGTTGGCGACGTGTTCCCAGTTCGCGCCGAGCGCGTAGCCGGCGATGCCAAGCGCGGCGGTCCACGGGATGACGCCGAGCGTGGTGTAGACGCCGAACGTGCCCGTGGGCATGTCCGCCAAGCCGGCCGGCAGCGAGATAAAGGTCCTGATGACCGGGATGACCCGGCCGACAAGCACCGCGACGGGGCCGTGGCGCTCGAACCAGGCGGTCGCGCGGTCGATCTCGTGCTCCCGCACCCCGACCCGCCGTCCCCAGCGCCTGATCGCCGTCTGCCCGGCGTACCGGCCGACCGCCCAGGCCACGTAGCTGCCCGCCACACTGCCGAGGACCCCTGCGGCCACCACCCCGGACAGCTGCGGGTGCGCGCCCGGCACCGCGCCGCCCGCGAGCGCGCCGCCGAACATCATGATGACCTCGGACGGCACGGGAATGCAGGCCGACTCGGCCAGCATCAGCACGAACACCGCAAGGTACCCGTACTGGGAAATAAGCTGCTGCACCGACCGTTCCTTCCAGCAGGCGGCAAATCGGCCTTCGCTAACACAGTAGGAGAGATTCCTGGTCCTGGTGCGCCGGTTCCGGCGACCCGGCAGGCGAAGGCGCCAGGGCTAGTCAGCGCGCCAGGGAGCCCAGCGGCGGCCCAGGTGCTGGGTAATCGGCAGCGACAGCGGCGGCGACGCGGTGCGCTTCCCCGGTGCCGGATCCCCGGTCGGGGCTGCCGGGCCGCCCGCCGCGCCAGCGGCATCCTCAGGCGAACGCGGGACGTAAGACGGCCGTTGCACCCGGGGGGCGCGCAGCGCCTCGAGCAGGTCGCCGAGTGCCTCGAAGTTGTGCGCGCTGACCACCGCGTCGCAGTACGGCCAGGCGGCGGCCATGCCGCCCACCTCGGGGCGGTACCGCTCACTCTGCGTGCGCGGGTTCGCCCACACGATCCGGTACGCGATCCGGTGCAGCCGCGCCATCTGCGCACCGAGCAGCGCGGGGTCCCCCGTCTCCCAGCCGTCGGAGATGATCAGCACGACCGCTCCCCGGCCCATGCCGCGCACCGCGTAGCGGTCGTTGAACTGGCGCAGCGTCACGCCGATCCGGGTGCCGCCCGCCCAGTCGGGCGCGGCCTCCCCCGCGCGGGCGAGCATCGTCTCCGGGGACGCGGCGGCGAGGAAGGGGGTCAGCCGGGTCAGCCGGGTGGCGAACGTGAACACCTCGGTGCGCGGGCGGGTGGCGTCGCCGGAGGGACCGGAGAAGCCCGGCCCGCCACCGCCCGCCGCGCCGGACGACCGCGAGGCCACGTACATCAGCTGCAGGATGGCCCGGGCATAGGGCTCCATCGACCCGGAGATGTCGCAGAGCACGATCAGCCGCCGCTGCCTGGCCCGGACCGCACGCCTGGCGATCCGCACCGGCTCGCCGCCGGTCCGCGTGGCCTGGCGCATGGTCCGGCGCATGTCGAGCCGCGCGCCGTCCTTCTTGGGCCGGTACCGCCTGGTGCGCCGCGGCGGCACCGCGATGACCAGCTCGCGCATGAGCGTGGCGAGCTGCGTCAGCTCCGCCGGGGTGAGCTGTGCGAAGTCCCTGCCGCGCAGCCGCTCCGTCATTGAGGCCACCCGGCGGACGGCGGGCACCCCGTCCTCCCCCTCGGCGTCGTCCGCCGCATCGGCTTCCTGCTCGCGGGCGCCGGCCGCGGCAAGCGCCTCATCGAGCCCGGCGAGCTCAGGCGGCAGCTCGTCCCTGTCCGCCGGCCGTCCGTCGTCGTCCTGCGGGTCGTCGGCACGCTCGGCCGACTCGACGACCATGTTCTGCTGCGGTGCCATGACCTCCGGACGGCGTGTCCCGGGCAGCCCCGCGCCGAACATCTCGTTGAACACCCGCTCGAACGCGTCGATCTGGCTCGGGGCGGACACCATGGTGGCGAGCGCGCACGCGTGCAGCTCCGCTATCGTCGTCGCGCGCATCACGGTGAGCGCCGCGGCGAGCCGCTCGCTGCGGTCCGGGCCAACTGGCAGCCCGGTGGTGTGCAGCGCGGCCGCGAAGCCCGCGGCGAGCGCCGCGTAGTCCGGCTCGCGAAGCCGCGCCCGGCTGAAGGCGGCCCCGTCGAAGCCGACTGGGCCGTCCTCCGCGCCCGGCGGCCGCACAGGCCAGTCGTCAGTCATGCCTGACGACAGAAGCCAGCCCGGCCTCCCGCACCGTCTGCTCGTCCTCCGGGTACTTGACCACGACGCTCATCGTGCGCTCGGCCGCACCGACGGTGAGCGTGTCGGCACCGAAGACGGTGAGCGCGCCCGCCCAGGTGATCGCCTCGGATATGCCCGGCGCCTTGGTCAGCCCGAGCTCGCGCAGCCGTCCCACGGCGACCGCGACCTCACCCGCCAGGGCGGTGCTCGCGGCCGGCACCCGGCGCCTGATGATCTCGGCCACCCGCCGCGCGTCGGGGAAGCCGATCCAGTGGTAGAGGCAGCGCCGCTTGAGCGCGTCGTGCAGGTCGCGGGTCCTGTTCGAGGTGAGGATCACCACGGGCGGCACCACCGCGTGCCGCGTGCCCAGCTCGGGGATGGTCACGGACGACTCGGCGAGCATCTCGAAGAGGAACGCCTCGAACTCATCGTCGGCCCGGTCCACCTCATCGATGAGCAGCACCGCCGGGCGCGGCCCCGGGTGGTCGAGCGCGGTAAGCAGCGGCCGGGAGAGCAGGAAGTCGGCACGGAACAGGTCGGTTTCCCGCAGCGTCTCGTGCGTGGCCTCGGCGAGCCTGATGGCGAGAAGCTGCTTGGGGTAGTTCCACTCGTACAGCGCTTCGGCGGCGGAGATGCCCTCATAGCACTGCAGGCGCACCAGCATGGTGTCGAGGGCCTCGGCGAGGGACTTGGCCGCCTGGGTCTTGCCGACGCCGGGCTCTCCTTCGAGCAGGATAGGCTGCCCCATCCGCACCGCGAGGAACAGAGCCGCTGCCAGCTGGTCCCCCGCCATGTACCCCGTCTTGTCAAGCGCCGCGGTCAGCGCCGCCACGTCAGGGAACCGCTCGCCGACCTCTGCGGAAACTTCGCTGCTCACAAGGTGCGAGTTTATCCGCCAGACCCAGCCAGGTACGCATCGCGACAATCCGGGCAACAGAACGGGGGCATGCCGCTTGTGCCCCGAGCACGGCAGGCGGTGGCCCGGCGCACGGCGTCCCGGCTCGCCGGACTGCCCAGGGCGCAGCGGCTCGCACGGTCGCCCCGGGCCATTAATCACTTTATGTGTCTAGAAAATTACTCTTAGTAGTTAGCTGACCCGCGTCTAGCGGCCGCCGATGTCCTCGCTCCACACCTGCGGGTAGCGGGCCTGGAACTCCTCCATCACCGCGACGCACTCCGGGTCATCGAGCAGCACGACCTCCACGCCCGTGGAGCGCAGGAAGTCCAGGTCGCCCTCGAACGTGCGGGCCTCGCCCACCACCACCCGCGGGATCTGGAAGAGCAGGATCGCGCCGGTGCACATCTGGCACGGCGACAGCGTCGTGTACATGGTGGTGCCGGCGTAGGAGGCACGGCGGCCGGCGTTGCGCAGCGCGGAGATCTCCCCGTGCGCCACCGGGTCGCCGTGCTGCACCCGCTCGTTGTGCCCGGCCGCGATCACCTCGCCGCCCGCCGCGAGCACCGCGCCGACCGGGACACCGCCCGCGTCGAGGCTCGCCCGCGCCTGGCCCAGGGCAAGCGCCATCATGTCCCGGTCCGCTGGCCGCAGCTCATCACCCATGGACCAATACGTTACCGCCCGGCACTTACCGGCGGCGGGATGGACGGCGCCCCGCGCCGCTGTCCCGCTGCCGTGGCACGCCGCGCAGCGCACGGACCGCCGCGGGAGCAGGGAACCGCAGCTCGTAGACGAGTTCCTCCCCCACCCGGAGCCTGGCCCAGCGCGCCGCCTCCACCTGCAGCGCCCTGGCCGCCACGGCGAGGGCCGCCGGCGGCGGCGCCGCGATCACCACGGCGGGGTCAGCGCCGGGCTCGGTGACCGGTACCGACGACAGCTTCACCCGCGTGAGCCGCCGGATCCGCTCGTCCGACGGGTCTTCGAGCCCGGCGACCGCCTCGACCAGGTTGGCGAGCAGCTCCGCGCGCATGATCTGCTGCCGCTGCGCCCGCTTGAGCTGGTCGGAGCGTTCCTCCGCGTGCGGCGGGCGGCGTCCACGCAGGTGCTGCATGCTCGTGTAGACGGTGCCCGCCGCGATGCTGCCCCAGATCCCGTCGCTGACCCGTAGCTCTCGTTCCACGACCAGGTGCCTGATGTCGTGCGGCAGTTCCGGTCCCATGACGGTGAAGCCGCTCATCCGGTACACCACCCCGTCATCCCGCTCGACGACGGCGTATCCCCGCTCATGATCCGCCAGCCGCGGAAAGGTGACGCGCATACGCCAACTATGCGCAGCATGTCCGCCAGCGGCATAACGGTTTTCCGTCCCGCCCGCCCGCCCGTCCCGCACCGCCAGGCACTAAGGTGGCCGTTCGTGGCAGGACGCGGCACCACGGCGACGCTCGCCCTCGACCGGGCGAAGGTCCCGTTCACCTTGCACGAGTACGAGCACGACCCCCGGTCCGGCTCCTACGGCCGTGAGGCGAGCGATGCGCTCGGCGTGCCGCCCGAGCGGGTGTTCAAGACGCTGGTCGCGACGGTGGACGGCGGCGCGCTCGCCGTGGGCGTCGTCCCGGTGCACCGGCAGCTCGACCTGAAGGCGCTCGCCGCCGCCGTAGGCGGCAAGAAGGCCGTGCTGGCCGAGGTCGTCGCGGCGGAGCGGGCCACCGGCTACGTGGCGGGCGGCATCTCGCCGGTTGGCCAGAAGCGGCGGCTGCCTGTCGTGGTCGATGCCTCGGCCCTTGACCTCGGCACGATGTTCTGCAGCGCGGGCCGGCGCGGCCTGGAAATCGAGATCGCCCCGGCCGACCTGATCAGGGCGGCAGGGGCGAAGGTCGCGGCGATCGCGGCCTAAGGCCGTTCGGCCGTGGCATCGTCGCCGGCGACAACGTCGGCCGGCCCGGGTTCCTCGTCCGGCCCTGCCTCTTGCTCGCCGGCCGCCTCCTGACCGCTTGCCGCCACGTCCGTCTTCTCCGCGTCGGGCGCGACGGCGGCGGCCGCATCCGGGCTCGCCTCGTGCCCGGCACCCGGCGGCAGCACCGTGCAGGGCCGCTCCGGACGGCGCTGCGCGATGACGAACCACACCAGTCCGGTGACCGTCAAGACGACCGCGACGAACATGTTCAGCCGCAGCCCGAGGAAGTGCTCAGACGAGTCGATCCTGATGGCCTCCTCGAAGATCCGGTACCCGGAGTAGCCGGCCACGTAGAGCGCGAACAGGCCCCACGGCTTGATCTTCGCGTGGTGCCCGAGCCAGACGAGGAACGCGGCAAGGGCCAGGTCCCAGATCAGCTCGTAGAGGAACGACGGCTGGAACGTGGCGAAGTGCAGGTCCTGCGCCGGGATGCCGCCTGAGACCCGGTACTGGTACGGGATCTCCAGGCCCCACGGCAGCGTAGTCGGCTTGCCGAATAGCTCCTTGTTGAAGTAGTTGCCGAGCCGGCCCACGGCCTGGGCGACGAGCAGCGCGGGCGCGATGGCGTTGGCGAACGGGCCCACGGTGATGCCGAGCCGGCGCAGCCGCCACGCGCCGACGGCGGCGGCGACCGCGACGCCGCCCCAGATGCCGAGCCCGCCGGTCCACACGGCGAACACCCCGTACCAGACGTGCGGTATGTCGCCCGGCGTGGTGATGTCGAAGTAGATCCGGCCGCCGATGATGCCGGCCGGCACGATCCACAGCGCGAGGTCGTTGACCAGGTCCGGGTCACCGCCGAGCGCGCGCCAGCGCCGCCGGGTGATCAAGATCGCCAGCGTGATGCCGATGATGTACCCGAGGGCGTAGAAGTGAACGTCGAGCGGACCAACGTGAAAACTGTTGATCGGCGGGCTCGGGATGTACTGAGGGAGCGCCATGGTGCCGTGGGCCATGCTGCTGAGATTACCTGCGGCCCGCCTATCTGGGGACATAGGTCCCTTGGATGTGTTGCCGTCCGGCGGTTAACTTCATACTAAGCAGGTCGATTGCCTGCACGGCAATCACCAAGAGAGCCGAGCACCTGGAGAACCCGTGGGAACCCAGCCGAGCGACAGCGCCACAGCGCAGCCCATCCGGGTGTTCCTGCTCGACGACCACGAGATCGTCAGGCGGGGCGTCCGCGACATGCTTGAGGCGGAGGGCGGCATCACGGTGGTCGGCGAGGCGGGCACCGCGGCGGCGGCGCTCGCGAGGATTCCGGCGTTGCGGCCGGACGTCGCGGTGCTCGACGTGCGACTACCCGACGGGGACGGCGTGACCGTCTGCCGCGAGATCCGTTCCCGGATGCCGGAGGTCGCGTGCCTGATGCTGACCTCGTTCGCCGATGACGACGCGCTCATGGACGCGGTGATGGCCGGCGCCGCGGGCTACGTACTCAAGCAGATCCGGGGCACCGACCTGGTGGGCGCGGTGCGGACGGTGGCGACCGGGCAGTCGATGCTTGACTCGCGGGCGGCCAGCCAGCTGATGGCGCGGCTGCGCGGCCAGTCGGCCCGGCAGGACCCGCTGGCCGGGCTCACCCCGCAGGAGAAGCGGATCCTTGAGCTGATCGGCGAGGGGCTCACCAACCGGCAGATCGGTGAGCAGCTGTTCCTCGCGGAGAAAACGGTCAAGAACTACATCTCCGGCTTGTTCGCCAAGCTGGGGATGGAGCGCCGGACGCAGGCGGCCGCCTATGCCGCCCGGGTGTTCAGCGAGCCCGCCGACCACGACAGGCCGACGGGAACGGCCGGGTACCGCTAGCCGGCCGCGCCAGCCGCGCCGCCCGGCGCGCTAACGCAACGGGTACTTGCCCCGCGGCTCGGCGCGCGGCTCGTCATCAGGCGCCGCGGGCGCGTCCGCCGGGACGGGCGCCTTCCACTCCAGTTCGGTCCCGCCGCCTTCCGCGGGCGAAACCCGCAGCTTGCCACCCAGGCGCTCCGCCCGTTCCGCCAGGTTGGCGAGCCCGCTGCGCCGGCTCGTCTCACCGACGCCCCGGCCGTTGTCGCGGACGAGGACCGTCAGCAACCCCGCGTTGTCGGTGTCCACCGTCACGTCGACCCTGGTCGCCGACGCGTGCCGCGCCGTATTAGAGAGCGCCTCGCGCAGCACCGCGATGACCTGCTCCGAGAGCTCTCCGCTCGCCAGCGAGTCAAGCCGGCTGCCCAGCCTGAGCGCGGGCGCGAAACCGAGCATCCTCGTCATCTCGTCGGCGAGCGCGACGATCTCCGCCCGCAGCCGCGGCGCGTTCGCCCGGCCACGGGACTGCAAGGCAAAGATGGTCGCCCTGATGTCCCTGATCGTGTCGTCCATCGCGTCGACGGCGTTGCGTACCCGGTCGGCCGCCTCACGCTTGGTGATCATGGTCATCGCGCCCTCAAGGGACATGCCGGTCGCGTACAGCCGCTGGATCACCAGGTCGTGCAGGTCCCGCGCGATCCGGTCCCTGTCCTCGAAGACGGAAAGCCGCTCGGCGTCCGCACGGCGGTCGGCAAGCTCGAGCGCGATGGCGGCCTGCGCCGCGAAGGCGGCCACCACGCTCGCGGCGCCCGGCGTGAGCGGCGGCCTGCCCTGGGCCTGTCCCACGGTGAGCACTCCGCGCACGTTGCCCGGCGTGCCGAGCGGGAACAGGACGGCCGGGCCGATGTGCCCCATCGGCAGCCGCGTCACGTCAGCGGTCCTCGGGTCAACGGCGAAGTTCTCCACCGTGACCGGCTCCCCGGTGGCGAGGACCTGCCCAGACAGCGACTTCCCGGCGGGGACGACCAGGCCGCGGGCGTCGGCGGCGCCTTCTCCCTCGGCGTACTCCAGGGTGAGCCTGCGGCCGTCCTCATTCGGCAGCGCGAGCGTCACCAGGTCCGCGCCGGACAGCTCAAGCGCCTGCCTGGTGAGGTCGCCGAGCACCGCCGCCGGGGTGGCGCCGGACAGCAGCGCAATCGTCAGCTCGCTGCTTGCCCGCAGCCAGCGCTGCTGCCGCGTGGCCTCCTCGTACAGCCTGGCGTTCTCAAGCGCGACGCCCGCCGCCGCGCCGAGCGCCGTCAGCACCGCCTCGTCGTCCTCGGTGAACTCGCCGCCGCCGCGCTTCTCCGTCAGGTACAGGTTGCCGAATACCTGGTCCCTGACCCGGACCGGCACGCCGACGAAGGTCTTCATCGCCGGGTGCCCCGCGGGGAACCCGGACGACTCCCTGTGCGCGCCGATGTCGGCGAGCCGCAGCGGGCGCGGCTCCCTGATGAGCAGGCCGAGCAGTCCTTGCCCCTCGGGCCAGTGGTGGATCTCGGCGATCTGCTCCGCGTCGAGCCCCACGGGGATGAACTCGGTGAGCCGCTGATCCTCGCCGATGACCCCGAGCGCGCCGTACCTGGCGTCCACCAGGTCCACCGCCGCCTCGACGATCCGGCGGAGCATCGCCTCCAGGTCAAGGCCGGAGCCGATGGCGATGACCGCCTCAAGCAGCCCGTGCATCCTGTCCCTCGTGGCGAGGACCGCCTCGAGCCTGACTTGCAACTCAGCGAGCAGGTCGTCCAGCCGGAGCTGCGGCAGCAGACCCTCATCTCCCGCGTTCTCCATGGCCTTTAGAGTAATAGGAAGGCAAACATCGCCAATAGCCCCGTCCTTCACGGGTACATAGGCCCCCATTATTGTTACTCAGGGAGACGACTTGGTAACGAAGGGGAGTCAGGCCTCCTGGGAACAGGCGGTCGACAGGTAAGGGTGGCTGTGATGGGACGACGCTTCCGGCGCGGCGACGTGTCCGCCCTGCTTGGAAGCCGGGCGGGGACGCTGGCCATCCGGCAGCTGCTCAACCGCCGCCGGATGGCCGCCTGGGACGCCCGCTGGGTCGCTACGGCGCGGGTGTGGAACCGTCAGACCTGGTGCCGTCGGCGCTGGCCGCGGGGTGCGGGGTGAGCACGACCGGCGGCGTCGACAGGCTGACCGAGCGGTCCGGCCGTCCCGCCAGCCGGTAGACGTCGGAACCGTCGACCGTCTCCTTCTCAAGCAGCAGCGAAACGAGCGAGTCAAGCTCGGTCCGGTGGGTGCGCAGCAGGTTGACGGCGCGTTCCTCGGCTTGCCGCAGCAGCTTGCTGACCTCAGCGTCGATCGCCGCCTGGGTCGCCTCCGCGTAGGGCCTGCTCGACATGCCGGGGCCGCCGCCGCCGAGGAAGACAGAGCCGCCCTCCGGGTACCCCACTGGTCCGAGAACCGGGGACATGCCGAACTCGCGGACCATCTTCGTGGCCAGGTCGGTCGCGCCGGCCAGGTCATTACCCGCCCCGGTCGAGCCCTGACCGAGCACGGTGACCTCCGCGGCGCGGCCGCCGAGGCGGACCGCGAGCGAGTCGTACAGGTAGTCCTCGCCGTACATGTGCCGCTCCACGAGCGGGAGCTGCTCGGTGACGCCGAGGGCCTGCCCGGCGGGCAGGATGGTCACCTTCGCCACCGGGTCGGCATGCTCCGACAGGGCCGCCACCAGCGCGTGGCCCGACTCGTGCACGGCCACGGCGTACTTCTCCTCGGGGAGCAGGACGTTCGAGCCCTCCCGGCGGCCGAGGATGATCCGGTCCCGGGCCGCGTCGAAGTCGCCGGCCGTCACCACGTCCCTGCTGCCGCGCACCGCGAAGATGGCCGCCTCGTTCGCCAGGTTGGCGAGGTCGGCGCCGGAGAAGCCCGGCGTGCCCCGGGCCACCACGCTGAGGTCCACGTTCGGCGCCAGCTGCTTGCCCTTGGTGTGCACGCGCAGGATGGCCTCCCGCTCGTAGACGTTGGGCAGCGGGATGGTCACCTGCCGGTCGAACCGGCCGGGGCGCAGCAGCGCGGGGTCGAGGACCTCGGGCCGGTTGGTCGCGGCGAGCACCACGATGCCCATGGTGGGGTCGAAGCCGTCCATCTCCGCCAGGAGCTGGTTGAGCGTCTGCTCCCGCTCGTCGTTGGCGACGATGGCGCCCTGGCCCGCACGGCGCTGGCCGATCGCGTCGATCTCATCGATGAAGATGATGGCGGGCGACCGCTTTCGCGCCTCGGCGAACAGGTCGCGCACCCGGGCGGCGCCGACGCCGACGAACATCTCCACGAAGCTCGAGCCGCTCACCGAGAAGAACGGCACGTGCGCCTCGCCCGCCACCGCGCGCGCGAGCAGCGTCTTGCCGGTTCCCGGCGGGCCGACCATGAGCACGCCACGCGGCACCACGGCGCCGGCCCGCGAGTACCGCTCGGGGTTGCGCAGGAAGTCGACGACCTCGCTGATCTCTGACTTCGCGCCGTCGTAGCCGGCGACGTCGTTGAAGGTGGTGGAAGGCCGCTCCTCGTCGAACACCTTCGCCCGGGACCGGCCGACGCCGAGCACGCCCTGCATCTGCCCCATCGCGCCGCGGGACAGCCGCCGCCAGAACCAGAAGAACAGCACGAACGGCGCCAGGATGATGATCCAGCTCAGCAGCGCGCTGCCGAACCCGGGCGACGCGGTGCCGCCGCTGACCTTGACGCCGGCCGCCACGAGCTGGTCGATCGCCTGCTGCCCGACCTGGGCGGGGAACACCACGCTGTACTTCGTCCCGTCCGCCAGGGTGCCGGCGCTCGTGCCGCCGGCCGTGGGCGACGTGGTGATCGTGGCGACCTTGTGCGCCGTCACGTCCGACATGAACTGCGAGTATGTCAGCGTGGTCTGCCCCGCCTGGCGTCCCGCGATAAGGACGTACCACAAGGCGACCGCGACGATCACCGCGACCAGCCACACCCAGTGGCGCCAGGCCGGCGGCGTGGGCGGCGGCGGGACCCCGGGTCCCGGCTTGTCCCCCGGAGGCGGAGGGGTGGCTTGCTTGCTCATCCGGACCTAGCCTTTCCGCCAGGCGGGCGCCGTTCCACGGGCGCGGTGTCCTGCGCTGTCCACTGCCACTATGCCTGTCCCGCGAGGTAACCCTGCCCGGCAGGCTTCTGTCTTACTCAACGCGCCCGGTCTGCGGCGTCTTCCGGTGCTTGCAAACCCGCAGCAAGCTGACAGCGAACGTTCAGGTACGCGCCGCGGTGAGCATCGCCGCGGCGCCGCGGACCACGCAGCGCAGCGGGTCCTCCGCGGCCACCACGCCGAGGCCGGCGGTCTCGGAGAGCCGGTCCGCGAGGCCGGGCAGCAGGGCGCCGCCGCCGCAGAGCCGCACCTGGCCGCGGACCACGTCCTCGGCGAGCCCGGCGGGAATGTCGGAGAGCACGTTCTGCACGGTACCGGCGATGGCGGACACCACCGGCCCGATGGCCGTGGCCACCAGGTCGCCAGGCACCTTCTCGACGCGCGGCGTGCGGCGCGCGGCATCGAGCCCGACCGCCTCCGCCCAGCCGTCGGCGCCCCCGGTGAGACCGAGTTCGGCCTTGAGATGGCGGGCCGCCTGCCGGCCGATGATCAGGCCGAGGCCGGATCGCGCCGCGTTGATGATCGCCTCGTCCATCGCGTTCCCCGCCATGCGCAGGGTCTCCGCGCGCACCGGGCGCCAGCCCGCCACCGCCGCGACCTCGGTTGTGCCGCCGCCCACGTCCACCACGAACCCGCCGGCGCCCGAGCTCAGGTCGAAGCCGGCCCCCGCGGCCGCCGCGACCGGCTCGTCGACAAGCTCGACCACCCACCGCGGCCGCCTGGTGCCGAACGCGGCGACGACCGACCGCCGCTCCACCCACGTCGCGCCGCCCGGCACGCACACCACCGCGCGCCGCTTGAACGGCCCGCTCAGCGCCCCGGAGACGCGCAGGAAGCCGTGCAGCATCTCCGCGGTGGCGTCGAGGTCGGCGATCACGCCGTCGCGCAACGGGTAGATGACCCTGATGTTCTTCGGTTCCTTGTCCGCGATCACGTCGGCCGCCGCGCCGATGGCGGCAACCGCGCCGGTCGCGTCGTCGACCGCGATCGCGGAAGGCTCCTCGAGCACCAGGCCGCGGCCGTCCGCCCAGATGAGCGTGTTGACCGTTCCCAGGTCGATTGCGACACCCCGCCTGCTGAGCATCCCCGGCCACCTCTAGTCCTGATGCTGCCTTATGCACCGATTGGTGCGGCTTCCACCCTACGGCCCCGGGAAACCCGCTACGCGAGGAAAACGACTGTTAACCTCGACTTATCCGCCTGCCGGTGACGAGCGCAGGCAGTACGACGGGGCCGTACCTGCCGGTGAACCCGATCCGCCCGACCACCGCCCCGGCCGCGAGCCGCAGTGACTCTTCTTCGGATAGCTGCTCAAGCATGGGCTTCAGGCCGCCTGTCCTACCCACCGTGACGCTTCTCACGTTGCGTGACGGCTGGTAACTGATTGTTTCTCGTCGACGTTGAGTAAGAAGATAACTACAAGAGCTTCCTGAGAACCATCCGGCCGGTTCTGACGTTTTACTCAGTGACTGGGTAGCGCGGCCATCAGGTTCACGGCCTTCACTGGCTTCCTGGGCACCTCCCCGTTCGGGGTGAGGTGACACGAAATGAGTGCAGAGGCTGGCACAGAAGGAACGTTTCGTTCACTAAGATTCCAGGAGGGTAGACCTTGATAACTCGCGCGAACCGTGTCGCAGCGGAACGGGCAGCGCCTGACGGGAACGACGGGGACACGGGGACCGTGATCGAGCTTGCACAGGCTCTCCAGCTGGAACTCGCGTGCCAGGTAACGCCGGACGGCAAGGCGAACGTGCGGATCCGCGGCGAACTCGACATCGCCACGGCGGACCAGGCCTACACCTACCTGCGCGACGTGGTGGACAACCAGGACGGGGCCGTGCTGCTGAACCTGTCCGAGCTCACCTTCTGCGACGCGGCGGGCCTCGGCGTGCTCGCCCGGGTCGCCGGGCACGCGCGGCGTTCCGGCCGCTCGCTCAAGCTGACCGCGGCCAGGCCCGCGCTGCTGCGGATCATGCGCATCACCGGGATGGACGAGGCGTTCCCCGAGGTACGCAACCCGGCGCTGGCTGTCATCGCCCTCCCCCGCCAGGCCAGGGCGGCCGGGCTCGGCTGAGCCGCGGAGGCCGGCGGCTCTTCCTGTTCCCGGCCCGGTCCGCTGGTCGCACCGCCTGTCCGCTGGTCGCACCAATGATGCCCGCCCATGGTGAGATGCCACGGTTAGGCGTTAAATTTGGCTTACGCCTCCGGTGATCGCGTGAGGCGACAGCGCGAACAGCGCAAGAAAGAGCGGTCAATATAGCGCCACCAGGGCGCGCCGACGCAGGGACGCGGAGGAACTTTCATGGCTGATGATCTGGACGACGTGACTGACGACGAGACATCTGAATCATCTGAGGCGGTCATCGCGGTGCACTGGCGCGAGGAGGAGACCTACCCGCCCCCGGCGAGCTTCACCGCCCAGGCCAACGCGTCCGATCCGGCGATCCGCGAGCAGTTCACCGAGGACAAGTTCCCCGAGAGCTTCACCGCCTACGCCGACCTGCTCACCTGGTACAAGCCGTGGGACACGGTGCTCGACACGTCCAACGCCCCGTTCTGGAAGTGGTTCGTCGGCGGTGAGCTGAACGCCTCGTACAACTGCGTCGACCGGCACCTGGCGACCCACCCGAACAAGGCCGCCCTCATCTGGGTGCCCGAGCCGGAGAACGAGGCGCACCAGGCGATCACCTACCGGGAGCTCTACGTCCGGGTCAACGAGTTCGCGGCGGTACTGAAGGACCTGGGGCTGAAGGCGGGCGACCGCATCACCTTCCACATGCCGATGGTCCCCGAGCTGCCGGTGGCGATGCTCGCCGCGGCCCGGCTCGGCATCATCCACTCGCAGGTATTCGCCGGCTTTTCCGGCACGGCGGCCGGGCACCGGATCGCCGATTCCGGCTCCACCGTGCTGGTCACGATGGACAGCTACTACCGCAGCGGCGACCTGCTCGACCACAAGGTCAAGGCGGACGAGGCCGTCGAGGCCGCCGCCAAGGAAGGCCAGCAGGTCGACAAGGTCCTCGTCTTCCGCCGCTACCCGGGTAAGTACTCCGCGGCCACCCCGATGGTCGAGGGGCGGGACGTCTTCGTCGACGACCTCCTCGCCGCGCACAAGGGCGAGATCGTCGAGCCCGCCCGGCTGTCGGCCACGGACCCGCTGTTCCTGATGTACACCTCCGGCACCACCGGCCGCCCGAAGGGCTGCCAGCACTCCATCGGCGGCTACCTCGCCTACGTGGCCGGCACGTCAAAGTACTACCAGGACATCCACCCGGACGACACCTACTGGTGCATGGCGGACATCGGCTGGATCACTGGCCACTCCTACATCGTTTACGGCCCGCTCGCCCTCGGCACCACGAGCGTGCTCTACGAGGGCACCCCGAACTACCCGGACGCCGGCCGCCCGTGGCGGATCGCCACGCAGCTCGGCGTGAACATCTTCCACACCTCCCCCACCGCGATCCGGATGCTGCGCAAGGTGGGCCCGGACGAGCCCGCCAAGTACCCGATCCACTTCAAGCACATGACCACGGTCGGCGAGCCGATCGAGCCCGAGGTCTGGCGCTGGTACTACGACAGCATCGGCAAGCGCGAGGCCGCCATCGTGGACACCTGGTGGCAGACCGAGACCGGCGGGTTCCTCGGCTCCACGCTGCCCGGCATCGACCCGATGAAGCCGGGGTCCTGCGGTCCCGCGGTCCTCGGCATCCTGCCGGTCATCCTCGACGAGGACGGCAACGAGGTGCCCGCGGGCAGCGGCAAGGCGGGCAACATCGTCATCCGCAACCCGTGGCCCGGCATCTTCCAGACGATCTGGGGCCAGCCGGAGCGGTTCGTCTCGACGTACTACGCCAAGTACAACAAGGACCCGAAGTCCACCGACTGGCACGACTGGCCCTACTTCGCCGGCGACGGCGCGGTCCAGGCGGCCGACGGCTACTTCCGGATCCTCGGCCGCGTCGACGACGTGATCAACGTGGCGGGCCACCGGCTCGGCACCAAGGAGCTCGAGTCCGCCGCGCTCACCGTCAACGAGGTCGCCGAGGCGGCCGCGGTCCCGGTCATCGACGACATCCGCGGCCGGGTGGTCGAGATGTACATCGCGCTCAAGCCCGGTTTCGACGCCAGCCCGGAGATCGAGGCCAAGGTCAAGAGCGCGATCGAGACCGACATCGGCAAGATCGCCCGGCCGAAGAACATCTGGATCGTCCCCGACATGCCGAAGACCCGGTCCGGCAAGATCATGCGCCGCGTGATCGCCGCGACCTCGAACTTCGCCGACACCGGTGACATCACCACGCTCGCCAACCCCGAGGTGGTGGACAAGATCCGCGAGCAGGTACAGACCGCCAAGCGCGCCAAGGGCGAGGCCCCGCGCGAGCTGTCAGAGACCGAGCTCCACGAGATCAAGACCTTCGGCTCCGAGTAACACCAGTTAACGGCAGTCAGTGGCGGGCCATCGCGCACCGGTGGCCCGCCACCGTCATGTCCGCCATGGATCATCCCGAACGGTTGCGGCTGACTCCGCACCGCCAACTACTCGCCTGCCCGGCGTGCTGACCGGATGGTTGTGGCAACGGGCCGGCTATAGCCGGATGGTTGTGGCAACGGGCCGGTGATTCGCGGGTTTGCCTGGGAGCCGGTGGGCTGTGCTGGAGCGGGCGGAGGGCGGGGAGGGTGGCAGGGGCGGAGGGCGGGGAGGTTGGCAGGCCAGCCGTTCCTCTACTACTTCGACACCCCGGTCACCGGCGCCGCCGTCGAGGCGGACAGCGACGCCCTGGCGGCCGCGCTCGCCGCGCGCGGCATCGGCCGCGGCGAGCGGGTCGCGCTGTTCCTGCAGAACGTGCCGCAGTTCGTGATCGCGCTGCTCGCGGCCTGGAAGCTGGGGGCGATCGCGGTCCCGGTGAACCCGATGCTCAAGGAGCGCGAGCTGCGCTACGTGCTGACCGACTCGGGCGCCAGGGCCATCATCAGCCTGCAGGACCTGTGGCAGGCGACCGCCGCCCAGGCGGTGACGGGCACCGAGGTCGCGGTGGCGGTCACCACCAGCCCCCTCGACTACCTGGCCGGCGCGGCCACGCCTCCCCCGGTTCTCGCGGGCGTGACGCGGACGGCGACCCCCGGCGCAACCGACCTCGGCGACCTGCTGCGCGAGCACGCCGGCGAGCGGCCGGCCCCGGTCACGCTGGGCCCGGGCGACGTGGCGCTGCTCACCTACACCTCGGGCACCACCGGCGACCCCAAGGGCGCGGTGAACACTCACGGCAACGTGGTGTTCAACGCTTGCACGTTCCGGGACCGGATGAGCCTGACGCCGCGCGACGTGGTGCTCGGCGGCGCGCCGCTGTTCCACATCACCGGCCTCATCGCGCACATCGCCGCCGGGATGCTGGTGCCCGTGCCGGTCGTGCTCGGCTACCGCTTCGAGCCGGCCACGATCATCCGGCTGGCCGAGCTGCACCGCTGCACGTTCACGGTCATGGCGATCACCGCGTTCACCGCGCTCGCGAACGATCCCGCGGTGGCCGGCGCCGACCTGTCGTCGCTGACCAAGGCGTACAGCGGCGGCGCGCCCATCGCGCCCAGCATCGTCGAGCGGTTCGAGCGCGAGGTCGGCCCGTACATCCACAACGTTTACGGGCTTACCGAGACCACCTCGCCGTCGCACGCGGTCCCGTTCGGCCGCCGTGCCCCGGTGGACCAGGCAAGCGGTGCGCTGTCCGTCGGGGTCCCCGTCTTCAACACGGTCGCCCGGATCCTCGGCGACGACGGGCAGGAGCTGCCGCCCGGCGAGGCCGGCGAGATCGCCACTCGCGGCCCGATGGTGGTGCCCGGCTACTGGAACCGGCCGGACGCCACCGAGCGGACGCTGCCCGGCGGGGAACTGCGCACCGGCGACGTCGGCTTCATGGACGGCGACGGCTGGTTCTACCTGGTGGACAGGAAGAAGGACATGATCGTCGCCTCCGGGTACAAGGTGTGGCCCCGGGAGGTCGAAGACACCCTGCTCCGCCACCCCGCCGTGCGCGAGGCGGCCGTGGTCGGCGTGCCCGACGCCTACCGCGGCGAGACCGTGCAGGCTTACGTCAGCCTGCGGCCTGGCGCGTCGGCGACCCCGGATGAGCTGATCGCGTTCAGCCGCGCCGAGCTGGCCGCCTACAAGTACCCGCGGCGCGTGGAGGTGCTCGCCGACCTGCCCAAGACGCCCACCGGCAAGCTGCTCCGCCGCGAACTGCGGGAACGCGCCGCCGGCGGCTAGCGAACTGATCCGGTTCAGCTCACCCATTGCGCGACGACACCTTATGCGGTGGGCTTAACCCATGTCGGACGGTTCACCCGCGGTGCGGGTGCGCGGACTGGTCAAGTCGTACGGCGGCGTGCAGGCGGTGCGCGGCATCGACCTGGACATTCAACCAGGGGAGATCTTCGCGCTGCTCGGGCCCAACGGCGCGGGCAAGACGACCACGGTCGAGATCCTCGAGGGATACCGGCGGCGGGACGGCGGCGAGGTCACCGTCTTCGGCTTCGATCCCGGCCGGGAGCGGGCCAAGATGCTGCCCCGGGTCGGCATCGTCTTGCAGAAGACGGGGGTGGACCGGTTCCTGACCGTCGCCGAGACCGTCACGATGTACGCGAGCTACTACCCGAAGCCGCGGTCGCCGGCCGAGGTCGTCGACCTGGTGGGCCTGACCGAGAAGCGGAACAGCCGGCTGACCACGCTGTCGGGCGGCCAGTTGCGGCGGCTGGACATGGCGGTCGCCCTGGCCGGCGACCCCGACCTGCTGTTCCTCGACGAGCCGACGACGGGCTTCGACCCGTCGGCCAGGCGGGAGGCATGGGAGGTGGTCAAGAACCTGGCGTCACTCGGCAAGACGGTCCTGCTGACCACGCACTACATGGACGAGGCGCAGTACCTCGCCAACCGGGTGGCGGTGATCGCGGCCGGGCTGATCGTCGCCGAGGGATCGCCGGGCACGCTAGGTGACAGGAACCGTGCCCGGGCGCGCATCAGGTACCGGCTGCCCGACGGCACCGTGCCGCCGGAAGAACTGGCGGGCGTAACCGACGCGGCGGGCTTCACGGTGGTCACGTCCGCGGACCCGGTTCGTGACCTGCACCGCCTCACCGGGTGGGCGCTCGACAACGGGGTCACGCTGGACGGCCTTGAGGTCACCCGGCCGTCGCTTGAGGACGTGTACCTGGAGCTCACCGAGGATGCACAGGAGGTGCAGGCGTGAACACGCTTCGGCTGACCGGCGTGCAGCTCCGCTACGTCAACAAGGCGTTCTGGCGCAACCCGGCCTCGGCGTTCTTCACGTTCGTGTTCCCGCTGATGTTCCTGGTGATCTTCACGTCACTGCTCGGTCATTTCACGATCCACATCGGCAGCAAGACCGTCGACACGTCCACCTACTACGTCGCGTCCATGGGTACCTTCGCCGCGATCAGCGCGTGCTTCAACAACATCGCGATGGCCATTACCTTCCAGCGCGAAGAGGGCGTGCTCAAGCGGGTCAACGGCACGCCGCTGCCCGCTGCCTCCTTTCTCGGCGCGCGGCTGCTGCACGCGGTGTTCATCTCGGTGGTGCTCGTCGCGCTCACCGCGGTCTTCGGGCACTTCGCCTACCAGGCCACATTGCCGACCGGCGTGCCCCTGTTCCAGTTCATCGTCATGGTGCTCGTCGGCTCGGCGGCGTTCTGCGCGCTCGGCCTGGCGCTCTCCGGCTCCATCCCCAACTCCGACGCCACCGCCCCGATCGTCAACGCGGTCGCCCTGCCGGTGGAGTTCCTGTCCGGGATCTTCATCGCGTTCAGCAACGACACCCCGTCGTGGATCCTGTGGATCGCCCGCGTCTTCCCGGTCCGCCACTTCGCGCTCGGCATGCAGTCCGCCTTCCTCGGCACGCCGTTCAGCTGGACCGACGTGCTCGTCGTGGCCGCGTGGGGTATCGGCGGCATGCTCCTCGCCGTCCGTTACTTCCACTGGGAGCCCCGTCAGGCCTAGCCCTGGCGGGCAGCAGCAACTGGGGACCTTCGGCCCCTTGTGACGGCGTTGAGGTGAGGGTTAGCTGGGAAGTGGCGGGAGGGACCCGAAGAGACGCGGAGGAACGGGCCGGCAGCGACCGGAACCGCGCACCGCGCAATCGGAATCCGCGAGAAGCGGAGGCGAGCCCCTCCCGCTCTTTCGTATCCCAAGCAGGGCGAGCGCCGTCCAGTCCAGGGCTTTAGTCCCGGGTTATCGGGGCGTTCGGTCGTGGGCCGAAGGCCCGCGACGGAGTGGACTTGAATTCACCAGCGATACCCAGGGAAGGGGCGATTGCGGTGAACACCACCGTCAAGGACGTCATGACCACCCACGTGGTCGCCGTTCGGCTGAAGGCGACGTATAAAGACATGGCCGCCCGGCTGCGCGAGTTCCGGGTAAGCGCGTTTCCCGTGCTCGATGACGACAACAAGGTCGTCGGCGTAGTGTCCGAGGCCGACCTGCTGACCAAGGAGGCGCTTGAGTACAGCACCCCGGGGGTGGCGGGCGGCATCCTGCACGGCCGTGAGCGGGCCAAGGCGGCCGCGGTCACCGCCGCCGACCTGATGACCAAGCCCCCGGTGACCATCGGCCCGGACGAGACGGTCTCCCGCGCGGCCCGGCTGATGTACTCGCGCAAGGTGAAGCGGCTTCCCGTGGTGGACGACCGCGGCCGGCTGGTCGGGATCGTCTCCCGCGCCGACGTGCTGAGCGTGTTCTCCCGGCCCGACGCGGAAATCCGCCATGACATCATCGAGAACGTCGTCATCGGCACCGTACTCACCGACCCCGCGCGCTTCATGATCACCGTCGACAACGGCATCGTGACGGTCGAGGGCACCCCGGAGACCGCGAGCGCCGGCCGCGACATGATCGAGGAGATCCGCCACATCGAGGGCGTCGTCGCGGTTCGCGACTTCCTCACCCGCGTGCCAGAGCAGCGGTCCTTCCCACGGGCCGACGCCCAGGACTTCTAGGAGGCCCGAGCAGATGGAACTCGCATCCGCGTACCCCAACTCCGCGATCTCCGGGGTAATGATGGCAGTCATCGCCCTCGTCGCGGCGGGAACCCTCGCCGCGTGGCTCATCCTGGTGTTCCTCGCCGACAGGCAGGGCAGCGCCAAGGAGACGCGGCAGCCGGACATGCCTGCCCCGGTGGTGGCAGCGCCGGACCCGGCGGCAGAAGATGAGCACAGCGAAGCCGGGCACGTTCCGGCCGACGGCAGGCACGGAGCGGCCGCCTGACGCGCCGGTACCGAGAGGAGCGGCACATGAGCGAGCTTGCGAGCGAATCGATAAATACCGTGCGTCCGCGAATGCGGACTCCGAGCGCCAGCGAGGTGGCCGTATGAGCGATCCGGGCGGCGTGCCCAGCGTGTACGCGCTGCTTGCCGACGGCCGGACGGTGGAGATCCGGCCGGCCGTCACGGCGGATTTCGAGGCCGTCAGGGCAATGCACGAGGCGATGTCACCCGACAACGCCTACCTGCGCTTCTTCAGCATCAGCAGGCTGGCGGCCGAGCAGGAGGCCCGGCGGGTCACCCGGGCACCCGGTCCCCATCACTCCGCCCTGCTCGCGCTCTACGACAGCGAGGTGGTCGGGGTCGCGAGCTACGAGGTGGACCGGCGCGACGGCAAGACGGCTGAGGTGGCCTTCGCGGTCTCGGACACCATGCACCACCGGGGCATCGCGACGCTGCTGCTTGAGCACCTCGTCTCGCTCGCCCGCGCCAGGCAGCTTGAGGCACTGACCGCGGAGACGCTGCAAGAGAACACCGAGATGCTCCGGGTCTTCTCCGACGCGGGCCTGCCCGTGGTGAGCAAGCGGTCGGACGGTGTCGTCTCCATCACCATCCCGCTCCCACCCGACGACACGAGCAGGCAGCTCGACGACTACCTGGACACGGTGGCCGTCCGCGAGCGCTCCGCCAACGTAGCCAGCCTCCGGCCGGTGTTCGCGCCCGCCTCCGTCGCCGTGGTCGGGGCGAGCAGGCGGACGGGAACGGTCGGCCGGTCGGTCCTTGACAACATCAGGGCCGGGGGATTCGCCGGGAAGCTCTACGCGGTGAACCCGAGCGCGAGCGAAGTCGGCGGCGTCCCTTGCTTTCCCGACGTGGCGAGCCTGCCGGAGACGCCCGACCTGGCCGTGCTCGCGGTTCCGCCGCTGGCGGTGGTCGGCACCGCGGAGGCGTGCGGTCAGCGCGGGGTGCGCGGCCTCGTAGTGCTCACCGCCGCCATCGACGCGCCGGTGGGCGCCGAGCTGCTCACCGTCTGCCGCAGGCACGGCATGCGGCTGATCGGCCCCAACTGCTTCGGCATCGCGGTCCCGTCCATCGGCCTCGACGCGACGTTCGCGGCGGCCAATCCCGCCGCGGGCAGCGTGGGCCTCGTCATGCAGTCCGGCGGCATCGGCTTCGCGATGGTGGATCACCTCAGCAGGCTCGGCATCGGCATCTCCTCGTTCGCCTCGGTCGGTAACAAGCTCGACGTCTCGAGCAACGACATGCTCATGTGGTGGGAACAGGACGGGCAGACCAAGGTCGCCGTGCTCTACATCGAGTCGTTCGGCAACCCGCGCAAGTTCGGCCGGACCGCGCGCCGGGCCGGGCTGAAGATGCCGGTACTGACCGTGCACGCGGGACGCAGCGAGGTCGGCCAGCGGGCGGCCGCGTCGCATACCGCGGCGATCGCCACCCCGCTGGTCACCAGGGAGGCGCTGTTCGAGCAGGCGGGAATCATCGCCGTGCCGAGCTTCGGCGAGCTGATGGGAGCGACGGCACTGCTCGCCACGCAGCCGCCGCCCGCGGGCCGGACGGTGGCGATCGTGTCCAATGTCGGCGGCGCCGGCGTGCTCGCCGCCGACGCCTGTACCGATCTCGGGCTCGCCGTCCACCACCCGCGCGGGCGGACCAGGCGGCGGATCGGCGCCCTCGTCGCCGCCGGCGGTGCCGTCGACGGGCCGGTGGATACCACCGCGACGATATCTGCCGAGGCGTTCCGCCAGGTGATCGAGGCACTCGGCACCGACGATGAGGTGAACTCGGTCCTCGCGCTCGTGCTGCAGACCGGGGCAACCGGGGACCTGATGCAGGCCATCGCCGAGGCCGACGTCAGCGTCCCGCTGGTCGTGGTGGTACTCAACCAGCCGGAAGCGGTCCGGCTCGCCGCGGCGAAGGGCGGCCCGGTTCCCGCCTACGCCTACCCGGAAACGGCGGCCCGTGCGCTGTCCCGGGCTGTCAGGTACGCGGAATGGCGTTCGGCGCCACGCCGGACCGTGCCCGCGTTTCCTGACGTGAACCCGGAGCAGGCCAGGGAAATCGTGCACGCCTTCCTCCGCGGGCAGCCCGGCGGCGGCTGGCTGCCCGACTCCGATGTCATCGAGCTGCTGGCGCTGTACCGGATACCGATGGTCTCCACCCGGATCGCGCGCACCGAGGACGAGGCCGTGACCGTCGCCGCCGAGGCGGGCTACCCGGTCGCGCTCAAGGCCGAGGTACCCGGTCTCACGCACAAGACTGACGCGGGCGCGGTCCTGCTTGACCTGCGCACCGAGGCGGGGGTGCGGTCCGGCTACGGTGAGCTGGCCGGACGCTTCGGCGCGCGGCTGAGCGGGGTGGCGGTCCAGCCGATGATCACCGGCGGCACCGAGGTGATCGTCGGCGTGCGGGACGACCAGATGTTCGGGCCGCTGGTAGTTTTCGGGCTCGGCGGTGTCGCCACCGAGGTGCTCGCCGATCACGCCGCGAGGCTGGCGCCGCTGACCGATGCGGACGCGGAGGCGCTGATCAACTCCGTCCGCTCGGCGCCGCTGCTGCACGGCCATCGCGGCGCCCCGGCCGTCGACCTGGCGGCGCTGCGCGACGTACTGCTCCGCGTGTCCCGGCTCAGCGACGATCTCCCGGAGATCGCCGAACTCGACCTCAACCCGGTCATCGCCCGGCCGGACAGCGCGGTCGCGGTAGACGCGCGGATCCGGGTCGCGCCGCTGGTTTCACAGGACCCGTTCCTCCGCCGGCTGAGATAAACCGGATTATGACCTGCCGGACAGGGGCATTGGTCCCGTTATGCCATCGCGTCGGACACTGTTCACCCGGCCGCGCGTTACCTAACGTGAACGATGCGGGTAAGGATGGGTAGGCGCCCGCCAGCCGGGAAACGAGGCGTGGCCGGTACGGAGATGCCGGCACTCGTTCGGGAAAAGAGAGGACCCGCATGACCGCGACGGAAACCGGGCCGCTGACGGCGGCCGAGCTCGACCTGATCGATGCCTGGTGGCGCGCCGCCAACTACCTGTCGGTCGGGCAGATCTACCTGCTCGACAACCCGCTGCTGCGGCAGCCGCTGCTGCCCGAGCACGTCAAGCCCCGGCTGCTCGGGCACTGGGGCACCACGCCGGGGCTCAACCTGCTCTACGCGCACCTCAACCGGGTGATCAGGAACTGGGACCTCGACGTCATCTACATCGCGGGGCCGGGGCACGGCGGCCCTGGGCTTGTCGCGAACACCTACCTGGAGGGCACCTACACCGAGCGGTACCCGTCGATCAGCCAGGACGAGGGCGGCATGCAGCAGCTCTTCCGCCAGTTCTCCTTCCCTGGCGGCATTCCCTCGCACGTGGCGCCGGAGACGCCCGGGTCCATCCACGAGGGCGGCGAGCTCGGCTACTCGCTCGCGCACGCCTACGGCGCGGCGTTCGACAACCCGGACCTGATCGTGGCCTGCGTGATCGGCGACGGCGAGTCGGAGACCGGGCCGCTGGCCGGCTCGTGGCACTCCAACAAGTTCCTCAACCCGGTCACCGACGGGGCAGTGCTGCCGATCCTGCACCTTAACGGGTACAAGATCGCCAACCCGACGATCCCGGCCCGTATCCCGCACGATGAGCTCGAGTCGCTGCTGACCGGGTACGGGTACCACGTCTACACCGTGGAGGGCGACGACCCCAAGCTCGTCCACGAGCAGCTGGCCGGCGCGCTCGACGCGATCGTCACCGAGATCCAGGACATCCAGCGGCGGGCGCGGGCCGACGGGAACACCGAGCGGCCGCGCTGGCCGGCGCTGGTGCTGCGCACGCCCAAGGGCTGGACCGGGCCGAAGTTCGTCGACGGCAACCCGGTCGAGGGCACCTGGCGCGCCCACCAGGTGCCCATCGCGGAGGCTCGGGGCAACGCCGGCCACCTGCGGCAGCTTGAGGAGTGGATGCGGTCCTACCGGCCGGAGGAGCTGTTCGACGCGGCCGGCACGCTGCTGCCCGAGATCGGCAGGCTCGCCCCGGCGGATTACCGGCGGATGAGCGACAACCCGCACGCGAACGGCGGCCTGCTCCTTCGCGACCTCGACCTGCCGCGCTTCCAGGACTACGCGGTCGACGTCCCGGCGCCCGGCGGGGCGGTCGCGGAGAGCACCCGGGTGCTCGGCACATGGCTGCGGGACCTCGTCCGGCGCAACGGCTCGACGTTCCGGCTGTTCGGCCCGGACGAGACGGCCTCCAACCGGCTTGACCCGGTATTCGAGGTCACCGGGCGGGCGTTCGACGGGATCATCGAGCCCGGGGACAACCAGCTCACCCCGGACGGCCGGGTGATGGAGGTGCTGTCGGAGCACCTGTGCCAGGGCTGGCTCGAGGGCTACCTGCTGACCGGGCGGCACGGCCTGTTCAACTGCTACGAGGCGTTCATCCACATCATCGACTCGATGTTCAACCAGCACGCCAAGTGGCTCAAGACCACGCGCCACATCCCCTGGCGGCGCCCGGTCGCGTCGCTCAACTACCTGCTCTCCTCGCTGGTGTGGCGGCAGGACCACAACGGGTTCTCCCACCAGGACCCGGGCTTCATCGACCACGTGGTCAACAAGAAGGCGGAGATCATCCGGGTCTACCTGCCACCGGACGCCAACACGCTGCTGTCGGTGGCTGACCACTGCCTGCGGTCCAGGCACTACGTGAACGTGATCGTGGCGGGCAAGCAGCCGCAGGCGCAGTGGCTGACCATGGACGAGGCGATCATCCACTGCACGCGCGGCGCCGGGATCTGGGAGTGGGCATCCTCGGACACCGACCCGACCACCCCGCCGGACGTGGTCATGGCCTGCTGCGGCGACACGCCGACGCTGGAGACCCTGGCGGCGGTGTCGCTGCTACGCGAGCACCTCCCCCAGCTCAAGGTGCGGGTGGTGAACGTCGTTGACCTGATGCGGCTGCAACCGGAGTCGGAGCACCCGCACGGCATGTCGGACGCCGAGTTCGACGCGCTGTTCACCACGACCGCGCCGGTGATCTTCGCCTACCACGGCTACCCGTGGCTGATCCACCGGCTGACTTACCGGCGGCACGGCCACGCCAACTTCCACGTCCGCGGGTACAAGGAGGAGGGCACCACCACGACGCCGTTCGACATGGTGATGCTCAACGACCTGGACCGGTTCCACCTGGTGATGGACGTGATCGACCGGACCGGCGGGCTGGCGAGCACCGCGGGCAGGGTCCGCCAGCTCATGGCGGACAAGCGGATCGCGTGCCGGGCGTACACCAGGGAGTTCGGCGAGGACGCACCGGAGATCAGGGACTGGAAGTGGTCGAGCTAGCCCGGGTACTTGTCGTCAACGCGGGGTCGAGCAGTCTCAAGCTGCGCGTACTCGGCGGCGGGGCGAGCGACGAGGTGGCCGGCGCCGCCGACCTGCCCGCCGTCGGCGGCGCGCTCGGCGGCGGCGCGGACAGCGCGGCGGTCAAGCAGGCGATCGGGTCCTTCGGCCCGGTCGACGCGGTCGGGCACCGGGTGGTGCACGGCGGGACGCTGTACACCGCCCCGGTGCTCGTCACCCCCGAGGTGCGGCGGCGCCTCGAGTCGCTGACCGACCTGGCGCCGCTGCACCAGCCCAAGTCGCTGGCCGCGCTGGACGCCGTCACGGGCGCGCTGCCGGGCACCCCCGCGGTGGCCTGCTTCGACACCGCGTTCCACGCGACGATCCCGGAGGCGGCGGCGACGTTCGCGCTGCCCGCTGAGTGGCGGGCCCGCTGGACGCTGCGCAGGTACGGCTTCCACGGGCTGTCGCACGCCTACGTCTCCCGCCGGGCGGCCGAGCTGACCGGGCACCCGGAACCTGGCGCGCCGGACGGGCTGCGCGTCGTCACCTGCCACCTGGGTGCGGGCGCGTCGCTCGCGGCGGTGCACGGGGGCCGGTCGGTGGACACCACCATGGGATTCACCCCGCTGGACGGCCTGGTGATGGCGACCAGGTCGGGCTCGGTGGACCCGGGCCTGGTGCTGTGGCTGGAAGAGCATGCGGGCATGCCGCCGCGCGAGCTCGCGGCCACCCTGGAGCACCGCTCGGGCCTGGCCGGCCTGGCCGGGACCGGCGACATGCGCGAGGTGCTGTCCCGTGCCGTCGCGGGCGACACGCGGGCGGTGCTCGGCCGCGACGTCTACCTGCACCGGCTCCGCGCCTCGGTTGCCGCGATGGCCGCCGCCATGGGCGGCCTCGACATCCTCGCCTTCACCGGGGGCGTGGGCGAGAACTCACCGGAGGTCCGCTCCCGCGCCGCCGGGGGCCTGGGCTTCCTCGGCGTCGCGATTGACGAGTCGCGCAACACGCTGGACAAGGCGGGCCGCGACGGCGAGGACTGGGAGATCACCGCGGCGCGGGCCGCGGTCCGCACGTTCGTCATCGCCGCCCGCGAAGACCGGCAGATCGCCGCGGAGGTCCGCTCGGCGCTGCGCTGAGCAGGCGGCTAAGGCACCACGGTGACCGGCCATTTGCCCGCCCGGACCAGGCGGACCGCGAGGGAGCCCATGAGCCGGTGGCCGGCCTTGAGCGACGCGCCGACCACGATCGCGTCGGCCCGGGACTCCGTGGCGATGCGGACGAGCTCCGTGAACGGGTCCCCGCGGGCCGCGATGAAGGCGGCGGAGACGCCGAGCTCGCGGGACATCGCGTCGGTCCGCCCGGCCAGTTCCTTGGCGATCTCGTCGTGCGCCTCGGCCTCGGCCACCAGCACGCTCGGCCCGGCCGAGCTGGCCAGGGCCATCCCGGCGAGGGGCGCCACGTACACCGCGATCACCCGCGCCCGCTGCCTGCGGGCGAGCCCGGCCGCGTACGCGGCGGCCCGCAGGCCCGTCACCGAGTCATCGACGCCGACCAGGATCGCGGACGGCCCGTCGGTGCCAAGCTCGAACTCGCCTTGCTCCACGGGCAAAGTCTACGGGTCCGCGCCGCCGGCGGGCCGCGCTCCGTGCAGGGAGGCGGGGACGGTGAAGTCGAGCAGCCGGGCCTCGCCCGGTGTCGCCTCGGCCCACGGGCCGGGCAGCCCGAGGACGGCGACGAAGGCGGTCGGGTAGGCCGCGGGCAGCTCGGCGCCCGGGGCCGCCAGTCCCGCGGTCAGCTCGGCGAGGCCCGGGTTGTGCCCCACGATGGCCACGGTGCGCCATCGCGGCTCGAACTCGCGGACCAGCATGAGCAGCCCGAGGACGGACGCCTCGTACACCCGCGGCTCGTAGCGGACGGCTGGCGCCGCGCCCGGCGCGGCCGCGGCGAGCGCGGCGGACGCGAGATCCCATGTCTGCCGTGCCCGGGCGGCGGTCGAGCAGACCACCGCGTCGGGAACGTACCCCGACTCCCCCAGCCAGCGGCCGACCACGGGCGCGTCCCGCCGCCCGCGCTTGGCGAGCGGGCGCTCGTGGTCCGCTACGTCCGGCCAGTCCGACTTGGCATGCCGCAGCAGGACGAGCCGCCTGCCGGACGCACCCGCGCTCACCACCGCACCACGCTCATTTCCCCACCGTAACCCGCCGCGCAACCCCGGTGCGCGGCCAGCCGGCCTCGGGCCTGGTGCTCTCGCCGGTAACCATCAGCGGCTAGGCTCGATGGGATGCAACGAGTGGCGCTCAGGGACGTCGACCTCGCATCCTTCCGGGCGGCCGTCGGGCCGGAGGGATGTGCGGACGGCGCGAGCGCCGTCGCGCGCGGTGCCGTCGTGCAGATGGCCTGGGAGGCGTCGCAGCAGCTCCTCACCGGCACGGTCCGCGAGGGTGCCGCCGGGAACAGGGGCGGCGAGATCAGGACCGTGTCCGCCTCCTTCCGCGCCTCCCCCGGGTTCCCGCTGCGGTTCCGCGAGGGCTACTGCAGTTGCGCCAAGGCGACCAACTGCGTGCACGTCGCCGCGCTCGTGCTCGCCGCGACCGACGAGACGCTGCTGCCCGCGGCCGCGCCAGACGGGACCGCGCCGCGCCGCTCCGCGCTGCCCTGGGAACAGTCGCTCGACTCGCTGCTCGCCGCGCCGCAGGCGCGTGCCGCCGCCGCCGGCGGCGGCGCCGCGAGCGCGCAGCTGGCGGTGGAGCTTTCCCTGGTGCGGAACACGCCGGAGCGGGGCCGCCCCAGCTACTCGACGGACAACGGGCTGCACGAGCCGCCCGCCGACGACGCCATCCGCCGGTTCAAGCTGCAGGCCCGGCTGGTGCAGCCGGGCCGTCTCGGCGGCTGGGTGGCCGGCACCCTGTCCTGGTCCCGCCTTGACTTCCTGCTGCTGCGCGGCGACTTTCCCGGTGCGCATATTCGCCTGCTGCACGAGCTCTATGCGCTGTACCGGGCCAGCTCCGCCGCACAGCGCTCCGGCTACCACTGGCACCCGTCGCCCGGCTACGGCGACCAGAAGTACCTGGACCTGTCCGCGTGCGAGTCCCGCCAGCTCTGGCCCGTCCTCGACCAGGCGCACGTGGCCGGGCTCCCCTTCGTCTACCAGGGCAGGCAGGGCACGGTGCCGCCGCCGGGCACCGCCGAGCTCTGCCTCGACGTGACGACCGAGGGAACCGCGCTGCTCGTCGCCCCGGTCATCAAGACCGGCGACGGCGTGGACGCCGTCCCGTTGCGCTTCATCGGCACCGAGGGCCACGGCGTCGTCTACGCCGAGCGGGAGCAGGCCGACCAGGGCGAGCTCGCCACGTTCCGGCTCGCCCGGCTGACCCACCCGGTTCCCGCGCAGCTGCAGCAGCTGGCACTCGCGGACGAGCAGCTTGTGATCCCCGAGGCCGGCCAGGCCGCGTTCCTGTCCAGGTACTACCCGCGGCTGCGCCGCCAGGCCACGGTGACCTCGTCGGACGGCTCGTTCACCGCGCCGGAGATTTCCGGGCCGTCGCTCGTGGTGCACGCCGCCTACGGAGGAGGCCACCGCGTCGACATCCGCTGGGAGTGGGCCTACCAGGTCGGCCGCACCGAGTTGCGGGCCGCGCTCGGGGCCGGCCGCGACCCCTTCCGCGACCCGGACGCGGAGGCGCGCATCCTCGCCGGGATCGGCCTGCCGGCCGGCTTGCTCGGGGTGCCGCGCGAGGCCACCGTCCGTGCCTTCCCCCAGGGGTTCGCCGGAGGACCGTTCGGCACGGGGGCGGTTAACCCAGAGTCCGAGGGGCCGCTGGCGGCGCACGCCGCCGCGGCCAAGCAGGGCACCGCGGTCACCTTGCGCGGCCTCGACGCCATGGCGTTCAGCACCGAGGTGCTGCCCCTGCTCGAGGGGCGCGACGACGTGCGCGTCGAGCTGTCCGGCCAGGTGCCCGACTACCATGAGGCCGGGGACTCGCTGGAGATCGCGCTCTCCACCGGCGAGCGCGACGGTGAGCGTGACTGGTTCGACCTGGGCATCACCGTCACGGTGGAGGGCCGCGAAGTGCCGTTCGCCGACCTCTTCGTGGCGCTCGCGCACGGCCAGTCGCACCTGCTGCTCGCCGACGGCGCGTACTTCTCCCTGGACAAGCCCGAGCTCACCGCGCTCGCCCGGCTCATCGGCGAGGCGCGCGCGCTGCAGGACCGCCCGGACGGCGGCCTGCGGATCAGCCGGTTCCAGGCCGGCCTGTGGGAGGAACTGTCCGCCCTCGGCGTGGTGGGCCACCAGGCAGCCGCGTGGCAGGCCCAGGTGCGCGGGCTGCTGTCGGTCGACCAGATCGACGCGGTGCCGGTGCCCGCCGCGATCAGCGCGCGGCTGCGGCCCTACCAGCTGGCCGGGTTCCGGTGGCTGGCGTTCCTGTGGTCGCACGGGCTCGGCGGCATCCTGGCCGATGACATGGGGCTCGGCAAGACGCTGCAGACGCTGGCGCTGCTCCAGCACGCGAAGGAGACGTGGCGGGAAGAGGCGAAGACCGCTTCCGTTCGGCATCCGCCCTTCCTCATCGTGGCACCGACCTCCGTGCTAGCGAACTGGGCGGCCGAGGCACAGCGGTTCGCACCCGACCTGAGGGTGGCGGTCGTCTCCGATACGCTCGGCAGGCGCGGTGCCACCCTCGCGGACGTCACCGACGGGGCGGATGCGGTGGTGACCTCGTACACGCTGCTCCGGCTCGACTTCGAGGCCTACGGCGCGCAGCGGTGGGCCGGGCTGATCCTGGACGAGGCGCAGTACGTCAAGAACTACCTGTCCAAGGCGTACCAGTGCGCGCGCCGGGTGACCGCCCCGTTCAAGGTGGCGATCACCGGCACGCCGATGGAGAACAACCTCATGGAGCTGTGGTCGCTGCTGTCGATCGCCGCGCCCGGGCTGTTCCCGAGCCCGGAGCGGTTCCGGGACTACTATGCCCGGCCGATCGAGAAGTCGGCCAGCGCCGAGCTGCTGTCGCAGCTGCGCCGCCGGATCAGGCCGCTGATCATGCGCAGGACCAAGGAGCAGGTGGCGGCGGACCTGCCGGAGAAGCAGGAGCAGGTGCTCGCCGTCGAGCTGCACCCGCGGCACAGGAGGCTGTACCAGACCCACCTGCAGCGCGAGCGGCAGAAGGTCCTCGGCCTGCTGGATGACGTCAACCACAACCGGTTCACCATCCTGCGGTCGCTGACCCTGCTGCGGCAGCTGTCGCTGCACGCCGCGCTGGTCGACCCCGAGCACGCGGACGTACCGTCCGCGAAGATCGACTCGCTGCTCGAGCAGATCGAGGACGTGGTGGGCGGCGGGCACCGGGCGCTTGTCTTCAGCCAGTTCACCCGCTTCCTGCGAATAGCGCGGGCCCGGCTGGAGGCCAGCGGCGTGGCGTGCTGCTACCTGGACGGCTCGACCGTCAACCGCGGCACGGTGATCTCGTCGTTCAAGGAGGGAACGGCGCCGGTGTTCCTGATCTCGCTCAAGGCGGGCGGCTTCGGGCTCAACCTCACCGAGGCGGACTACTGCTTCCTGCTTGACCCGTGGTGGAATCCCGCGACGGAGGCGCAGGCGGTGGACCGGACCCACCGCATCGGGCAGACGAGGCACGTCATGGTGTACCGGCTGATCGCCTCCGGCACCATCGAGGAGAAGGTGATGGCGCTCAAGGCGCGCAAGGCCGAGCTGTTCTCCTCGGTGATCGACAGCGAGGGCGCGTTCAGCTCCACGCTGTCCGCCGACGACATCCGCGCGCTTTTCGACTAGCCGGCGCCGTCTGCGGGCGCTCCGCAGCCGGCTGGCTGGCCTGGCTGGCTGGCCTGGCCGCCCGGCTCCCCCGGCCGCCCGGCTCCCGCGGCCGCCGGTCCCGCCCGCGGCCGCCGGTCCCGCCCGCGGCCGCGCGAGCGTCAACTTTTAGTTGACGATTTCATGCCGTCAACTTAAAGTTGACGACATGACAACCTTTCCCGTCCCGCTGGACAACCTCATCACCTACGTGAAGGGCCTGCACCCCGATGGCGGGCCGCTGGAGAACGTGTCGGACGCGTTCACCGTGTCCACCCAGCTTGACGAGCAGGCTGACGCGCTGATCGGCTACTTCGTAGACCAGGCGCGCCGGTCGGGCCTGTCCTGGAGCCAGATCGGCGGCGCCATGGGCGTATCCAAGCAGGCCGCGCAGAAGCGGTTCGTGCCGCCGGCCACCAAGATCTCGGACATGATGCCCGCGTCGGCCAAGCCGTTCTCGCGGTTCACCGCCCGCGCCGCCCGTACGCTCGCCGCCGCGGGCAAGCTCGCCGCGCCGAGCCCGCTGAGCAGCGCGCACCTGGCGGCCGCCCTGCTCGCGGAGCCGGAGGGCCTCGCCGCGAGGGCCATCGCCGCCGCCATCACGGCGCCGGAAGACCTCTACGCCGCCCTCGGCACGGGGCCCGCCGAGCCGGCGGAGAACACCGGATCGGCCGAACTGCTCGACCTGTCGCTCGACGAGGCCGCGAAGGACGCGCTCAAGGCGGCACTCAAGGCGGCGCTGCGCCTCGGGCACAACTACATCGGCACCGAGCACTTCCTCCTCGGCCTGCTCGCCGGCGGCGGCCCGGTGGCCGAGGCGTTCACCGCCCTCGGCCTGCCGCAGGAGCGCGCCGAGCAGCTGATCGCCGAAGAACTCGCCGCCTACGAGGCGTTCCGGGCCCGTAAGCCGGCCGGCTGATCCGGGCGAGGCCTCCGTCGCGGGCTCATCGAAGATAGTGGATGTCTGGGCACATCCCGGTGTACCCAGACATCCACTATCTTTCCGCTTCGCCGTGGCGCGCGGCGGGATAGGCGGGATGACGGCACGTACTGCCATCGGCCGGCCAGCTGATCGCCGTAAGCGACAGCGGCGCGGAGGCCGCCCGGATAGCTTGTGCCGGTGATCATCTGGCTTAACGGCGGGTTCGGGTCGGGCAAGACGACGCTGGCGGAGGAGCTGCGCCGGCGCCTCCCTGACGCCCTGGTCTATAACCCGGAGGACGTCGGCCTCATGCTGCGGAAGTGGATGCCGGCTGACGGCGATTTCCAGCACCTGGCGAGCTGGCGGGAACTGGTCGTCACGACGGCGCTGTCGCTCCGCAGGCACCACGCGGAGACGCTCATCGTCCCGATGTCGCTGATCCGCGATGCCTACCGGGCCGAGGTCCTCGGCCGCCTGGCCGCCGCGGGCGAGGACGTCTTGCATGTCTTCCTCGAGGTGGACGCCGCCGTGCTCCGGGAGCGGCTCAACGCCCGCGTGACCCGCCCCGGCTGGGAATGGGAGCGGACAGCCCGGGAACTGGACATGACCGGCGTGGATGAGATGGTGGCGGCCGCCGCCCGCCAGCCGGGCGGGACGCTCATGCTGCGGTCGGACCGGCTCACCCCAGCCGAGCTGGCCGACGCGGTGCTGGCCGCGGCCGGCTCGCGCCAGGCTCACCCCCGCGGTTAAGCCGTAACGCCCTGCTGGTCGCATTGTGACTACGGCATTTTGTGCCAGACCCCAAAAGCGGAGCGAGCCTCCGCTCGGGATAACCTGGAGGCCGTCCCCCGGTTTGACCCGGTGGACCGGAGGCGGGTTGGATCGCTGTTGACGATCACCGTAACCAGGTCGCGATGCCTGCAAGAGGAGCGAACAGGGCGTGAGCATGAGGGGCAGCATTCTCGGCACCCGGGTCCTGCGGACCGAAGACCCAGGCTTCCTATCCACGGGAGGCGTCTACGCAGAGGACGTCCAAGATGAACGGCTGGCCGGCGCCTGCTACGTGCACTTCGTCCGGTCGACGGTCGCGCACGCGAAAATCAGCGGCATCGACGTCAGCGCGGCGCTCGAGGCGCCCGGCGTGCTGGCCGTGTACACCGCCAGGGACCTGGCGGACGCGGGGCTGAAGCCGCTCCCCCCGATGATGCCGAACATGAACCAGGCCATGAAGCAGCCGCTGCTGGCCGGCGACGTGGTCCGGTTCGTCGGCGAGCCCGTCGCCGCCGTGGTCACCGAGGAGATGTACCAGGGCGAGGACGCCATCGAACTGGTGGACGTCGACTACGACATCCTCCCCGCGGTCGCCACCATGCACCAGGCGCTGAGCGGCGAGCGCGGGCTGGTCTTCGCCGACGCGGGGACCAACGTCGTGTGCACCTTCGGCGACGCGAGCGCGAGCAGCCCGGACCTGTTCGACGGCTGCGAGGTCGTCGTCTCCGAGGTCATCCAGAACCAGCGGGTCGCGCCGGCCCCGATGGAGAGCCGGTCGGGCGCGGCCGCCTGGGGCGAGGACGGCCGGCTGACCGCCTGGATCCCCAACCAGGGCGCGCAGGGCACCAAGGGCGCCATCACGGGCATGCTCGGCCTCAAGCCGGAAGACGTGCGGATCATCACGCCCGACGTCGGCGGGGCATTCGGCGCGAAGTTCGGCGCGGACACCGAGCACGCGGTCCTCTGCTGGGTGGCGCGGCAGCTCGGCCGGCCGGCGCGCTGGTCCGAGACCAGGAACGAGAACCTGCTGGTGATGCCGCACGGCCGGGCGCAGGAGCAGAAGATCACGATCGGCGGCACCAAGGACGGGACGGTCCTCGCCTACCGGATCGAGATCACCCAGGACTGCGGCGCGTACCCCAAGGCGGGCGCGTTCCTGCCGTCGCTGACGAGGCTGATGACCCCCGGGCCGTACCACATCCCGCGGGCCGAGTCGTGGTCTACCTCGGTGGTAACCAACACCACCCCTGTCGGCGCCTACCGGGGCGCCGGGCGCCCCGAGGCCGCCGCGGCGGTCGACCGGGCCATCGACCTGTTCGCCGACGCGGCCGGGGTTGACCCGGCCGACGTACGGCGGAAGAACCTGCTGCCCAAGTTCACCGAGCCGCACACGACCGCGTTCGGCGCGAAGTACGACTCGGGCGACTACGCGACCGCGCTGGAGAAGGCCCTGGCGGCGGCCGATTACCCGGGCCTGCTCGCCGAGCAGGCGAAGCGGCGCGCCAGCGGCGACCCGCTGCAGCTGGGCATCGGCCTGTCCTCTTACGTGGAGATCACCGGCCCGGGCGGCGAGGCCGGCGGCCCGAACGAGAACGGCACCGTGGAGGTGCACCCGGACGGCACCGCGACGGTGCTGACCGGCACCTCGCCGCACGGCCAGGGCCACCAGACGGTGTGGGCGATGCTGGTCAGCGAGGAGCTCGGCATCCCGATCGAGAAGATCACCGTCAAGTGGGGCGACACCGACCTGGTGCCCAAGGGCGGCGGCACCGGCGGCTCCCGGTCCCTGCAGCTAGGCGGCGCGGCGGTCCAGCAGGCATCTCGCGAGCTGCTCGACGTGGCCAGGGAGCGGGCCGCGGCGGCACTGGAAGCGGCACCCGCCGACCTGGTCTTCGACACCGAGACGAGCGCGTTCTCCGTCAAGGGCGACCCGGACGTCTCGGTGCCGCTCTCGTCCCTCGCGGAGTCGGAGCGGCTGTTCGTCCGCTCCGTGTTCACCGCGCCGGGGCCGACGTTCCCGTTCGGCAGCCACGTCGCCGTCGTCGAGGTGGACACCGAGACGGGCAAGGTGTTCCTGCGCCGCGTGGTCACCGTCGACGACGCCGGAACGGTCATGAACCCGCTGCTCGCCGAGGGACAGCGGCACGGCGGCATCGCCCAGGGCGCCGCGCAGGCGTTCCTCGAAGAGGTCGTCTACGACGACGACGGCAACCCGCTGACCGCGACGTTCGCCGACTACCCGTTCCTGTCCGCCACCGAGGTGCCGAGTTTCGAGCTGGTCGACATGGAGACGCCGACGTCCTACAACCCGCTCGGCGCCAAGGGCATCGGCGAGGCCGGCTCGATCGGCGCCACCCCGGCGGTGCAGAACGCGGTCATCGACGCGGTGTCCCACCTCGGCGTCACGCACATCGACATGCCCACCTCCCCGCAGCGGGTATGGCGGGCGATAGTTGCCGCTAGCGGCTCGAAGGAGGCCTGATCCGGTGACGGAGATCAAGCTCACGGTCAACGGGACCGCCCGCAGCGACGAGGTCGAGCCGCGGCTGCTGCTCGTCCACTACCTGCGGGAGAACCTCGGCCTGCGCGCCGCCAACGTCGGGTGCGACACCACCTCGTGCGGCGCCTGCACGGTGCTGCTCGACGGTGAGTCGGTCAAGTCCTGCACGGTGCTCGCCGTGCAAGCCAACGGCCGGTCGGTGACCACCGCGGAGGGGCTCGTCGCCGAGGACGGCACGATGAGCGCGGTCCAGCAGGCGTTCCGCGAGCACCACGGCCTGCAGTGCGGCTTCTGCACGCCGGGCATGGTCATGGCGTCGACGAGCCTGCTCGCGGAGAACCCGCACCCCACGGAGCAGGAGGTGCGGGAGGGCCTTGAGGGCAACTTCTGCCGCTGCACCGGCTACCACAACATCGTCCGCGCCGTGCTCGCCGCGGCGGACAAGCTGTCCGGCGGCTCCGCGCCGGCCGAGCCCGAGGTGACCGCATGATTCCCGCGTCGTTCGACTACGAGGTCGCCGACTCCGCCGCGCACGCGCTTGCGCTGCTCGCCGAGCGCGGCGAGGACGCCAAGCTGCTCGCGGGCGGCCACTCGCTGCTGCCGATGATGAAGGTGCGGCTGGCACAGCCCGCGGTGCTCATCGACATCGCCCGGGTCCCCGAGCTGGCGGGCATCCGCGTCGAGGGCGACGAGGTGGTCATCGGCGCCACCACCAGGCACGCCGACCTGGCCAATTCGGAGCTGCTCAAGGCCGAGGTGCCGATCCTCGCCTACGCGGCCGCGCAGGTCGGCGACCCGCAGATCAGGCACCGCGGCACGATCGGCGGCTCGCTCGCGCACGCCGACCCGTCCGCCGACTTGCCGATGACCCTGCTCGCGCTGGGCGGTTCCGTCGAGATCAGCGGGCCGTCCGGCGTGCGCGTGGTCGGCGCGGACGACTTCTTCACCGGGCCGTTCGAGTCGGTCCTCGGCCCCGACGAGCTGCTGTCCGCGGTCCGCGTGCCGCGCGACGGCTCCGTCAGGTGGGGTTACCAGAAGTTCGTCAGGCGGGCCAACGACTGGGCGATCGTCGGCGTCGCCGCCTACGGCGGCCGCGTCGCGCTCGCCTCCATGGGCGGCACGCCGCTGCGGGCCACGGCGACCGAGGAGGCGCTCAAGTCGGGCGCGTCGATCCCGGACGCCGCCCAGCTCGCCGCCGAGGGGACCTCGCCCGGCTACGACTTCCACGCCGACGTGGACTACCGCGAGCACCTCGCGCGGGTCCTCACCAGGCGCGCCCTGGAAGGCAAGGCCGGCTGACGACGCCTCCGGTAACCGGCATCGCGTCCGATAGGCTCTTACGGGCGCTTTGCCGTTGTTTGCGATGGAGTGAAGAGATGCGGCGGAACCGGGCAAGGCTGGAGCCGCCGATGCGCCGGCTGCTCGCGCTCGTGTGCGGGATCGTCGGGGTGGACACCGTCTTCTTCTCCGCGCTCACCCCGCTGCTGCCGCATTACGCGGCCGCGGCCGGCCTGTCCAAGGCCGCCTCCGGCGTGCTGATCGCGGCCTACCCGGCCGGAACGCTGCTCGGCTCGCTGCCGAGCGGCGCGATCGTCGCACGGCTCGGCGACCGGGTGGTGGCGGTGCTCGGGCTAACGCTGATGGCGGCGGCGACGCTCGCGTTCGGCTGGTCCACGTCCGCCGGGCTGCTCGACGCGGCGCGCTTCGTGCAGGGTGTCGGCGGTGCCTGCACCTGGACGGCCGCGCTGTCCTGGCTGGCCACGGCCGCCCCGGAGGAACGCCGCGGTGAGCTGCTCGGCACCGCGCTCGGCGCGGCGGTGGTCGGCGCGCTGTTCGGACCGGTGGTCGGGGCGGCGGCCAGCGCGGTGGGCACCGGGCCGGCGTTCTCGGCCGCCTCGGTCGCCGCCGTCTTCCTCATCGTCGTCGCGTTCACCGTTCCGTCCCCGCGTCCGGAGGCGCCGCAGCCGCTGCGCGACGCACTGCCCGCGCTGCGCGACCGCCAGGTGGTCATGGGCAGCTGGCTGATGGCCCTGGCCGGGATCGCCTTCGGCATGCTCGACGTGCTCGCGCCGCTGCGCCTGTCTCGCCTCGGGATGTCAGGCCTGGTGATCGCCGTGACGTTCCTGTGCGCGGCGCTCGTGGAGTCCGGGCTGTCCCCGCTCGCCGGGCGCATGTTCGACCGGTTCGGCGCGGCGCGCCCGCTCATGGTCTCACTCGCCCTCGGCATCGCCTGCGCCCTGGTCATCCCGCAACTGGGGTCGGCGGCGTGGCTGATCGGCGTGCTCATCGTCCTGCAGCCGTGCTACGGCACGCTCTACGCCCCCGCCTCGGCGCTTGTCGCGTCGGGTGCGGAGCGGGCCGGCCTCAACCAGGGCATCGCCTTCGCCGTCTCCAACCTCACGTGGGCGGCCGGCCAGTCCGTCGCCGCGGCCGCCAGCGGCGCGCTGGCCGAGGCCACCTCCGACCTGGTGCCCTACACCCTGCTCGCGCTTGCCTGCCTCGGCACCCTCATCGCGCTGCGCGGCTTCGGCGCGCCGGCCGCGGACGCGGCTCGCGCGCCCTCCCGGTGAAAAGGCGACGCACCCGCCCGGATCCAGCTACACCAGGATCCGGAACGGGCAAGCTCTCTTGCCCTGCCCTTCACCTGAAGGGTTGACGGACCAAAGTCGTCAGGGCAAGAGAGCTTGTAGTGCCTCGCCTGAACGGCCGGGTCACGACGCGCGGGTGGCGCCAGCGTTCCGGCTGTCCAGGTAGGTCTTGACCGCTGGGTAGATGACGGGCCCGGCCGCGACGACCGACGCGATCAGGGCGAGGAAGGCGCCGAAGTCCCAGCTGACCGAGAACCCCTGCAGGCCGTCGGTGGACGGCAGGGCGATGAACCCGATCAGGATGAGCAGGAACTGCAGGCCGGTGCCGCCGATCAGCAGCCATTCGTGCGTGACGGGCAGGCTGAACGGAAGCTGCTCCCAGGCGGCCCTGGCCACGAAGTAGCCGAGCAGCGCGAGCGCCAGGATGAACTCTAGCCAGAGCCAGCCGTGCTCGCGGGTGCCGCTGACGGAAGCGGTGCTCGTTACGCCAAGCAGCGAGTATTTCCCGCTATACCAGGGGAGCCAGAGCGAGATCATCGTGACCAGGGTCGCGCCCGCGATTACCCGGTCGATGGTGGTCAGCCGGCTGAGGTCGAAGCTGGCCGGCGGCAGCGCGGACGAGCGCTGGCTGAAGGGCCCGGCCTGGCCCGGCTGGTACTGCGGGGCAGCAGGGGCCTGATTGCTGGCGGGACCGCCGTACCCGGCGGGAGCAGCGGGGAGGAGCGATGCCCCGCAATTGCCGCAGAAGGTCGAGCCCGGGTCATTCGCCGTCTGGCATTGCGTGCAGTTCATTTTGCGTTAACCTCCGCGATTTCTATCCGTAGACGCGCTCATGATGGCATTACGGACCTCGGGCTCCCCCCGGATTGCTGCGGGGTAAAAAGGGGCCCGTATAGCTGCGGTCTTAACCCCGAGGCAGCGGACGCCCGCGCGGGTTAACGGCAGTCAGCCGAGGGCCGGGGAGGTGGTCGGCGACGGCGCCGGGGAAGGCAGGACCACTGGCGGCGGCGAGAGCAGCGGGAGCGCCTGCTGGTCGGCGAGTGCTATCGCCAGCTCGCCGGCCGCGTTCGGGTGCAGCGGTGCCGGATCGGACGGCCCCTGCACCCACGGGTCTGTCGTGCACAGCTCGTGGCCGGTGAACCGGGGCGCGGTCACGCCGAAGCCGAACAGGCTCGCCCCCTGGGCGAGCACCGTGTTCAGCTGGCCGAGCCGGGCCAGCAGTACCTTCACCTTCGGCTGCGTCATGCCGTACTGCTGCAGGCAGCGGACGTTGGCGGCGAAGGGCAAGTAGTACTCGTTCACCAGCACCGCCGGGTGCGCGGGCAGCCGGTCGAGGTCACTGAGCAGCTGGTAGTAGTTCCTGGTGAACGTGCTCAGCAGCTGGTTGAAGTAAGCGGACGACACCTTGTCGTCGCAGACGGCGGACGCCGCGCACAGCTTGGTCATCACCGACCAGGACAGGTCGTCCGCCCCGACGCTCACGATGACCACCTTGGCGTGCGTCGCCGCCTCGGCCTCGGGGAGCTGCGGCGCCGCGATCTCGCCGTTGTAGAGCACCTCCGGGCCGAGCAGGCCGTTCGCGATCGTCGCGCTGCCGCAGGCCAGGTTGAGCACGTTCCACTGGTTGGCCGCCGCCAGGTCGGCCGCGTACGACTCAGGCGACCGGCCGCACGCCTTGTCCTCGGCGGTCGGCTTCGGTCCCCAGGGCAGGCCCCAGCCCGCCGCCGTGGAGTCACCGATGATCACGGCCTGCACGCTCGGGTTCGCCCCGCCGATGGCGGGCGGCTCGTTAATCGGGTCGACGCCTACCAGGTCGTCGATGGTGTGGACGCTGCGCAGCACCTTGGGCGTGCCCGACGCGCTGAGCGCGATGCCGCCCACGTTGACGGCGATGACGACCGCGAGCCCGGTCGCGAGCAGCTTCCAGATCACTGGCCGCTTGCGCACCGCCGCCACGGCGACAAGCGGGATCACGGCGAACCCGACCGCGATCAGCGTCTCCCACAGGAAATAGTGCTCCCAGCCCGACGCGAGCTGCTGGCTGAGCGTCAGCTCGACCTTCGCGGGCCCCTGAGCCCGCAGCATGTTGATCACCTGCGGGTCGATGGTGATGTGGTCGAGCGCCAGCCTTGGCCTGATGAGCCCGGGGAACTGCGGCCTTGTGGCCATCACCTGGCCGAACAGGTCAAGCTCGCCCGGGCCGTGCAGGCTCGCGTTCGGCAGCGTGGCACCGACCTGCGCCGTCTGCCCGGCCGCGGACACAGTCTGCAGCGGGGCGATCCGCAGTGCGAGCCAGATCGAACCGGCGGCCACTACGGCGAAGGTGACCAGGTAAAACCCGGCCGTCCGGATTCTCTGCAAGAGCGTCGCTGTGCGATTTCGATGCAGGTTAACCGAAATTGTTCAATCCCCCCATGGTCGCGGCAGCTCCCAAATCGACAACAGCCTATGCGCTTAGCAGTCTCCTGGCCACGCGCCGACACTTTCACCGCAACCACAGCGCAAGGCAGCGCGCCTCTTGCGCTGCCCGCTGACAGCAACCACAGGGCCTTGACAGCGACCACAGTGCGGGGCAGCGCGGTCTTGGCGGCCCCCCCACCGCGGGGGGCGATGGGGGGCCGCGCAGGCCCCCCATGACCGGGGGGCGCAGGGGGGTCGTCCCCCCGCGAGAAATATTGTGCGCAGCCGAGGATTTGCCGGGCTGGGTGCTGTGACCGCTGCCGGTTCCCGTCTGCCTGGCCGGGGCCGATGATGGGCCTCATGGAGACGATGCCTCACGTGCACAAGGTCGGCGGGCTGATCGGCGCGGAACTGCGCGGCCTCGACCTGACCAGGGAATACCCGGACGAGACCTACGACGCCATCTTGCGCGCCTGGGCCGAGCACGGCGTCATCTTCCTGCGTGGCCAGCCGCTTAACGCGGAGCAGCGTGACGCGTTCGCCGCGCGCCTCGGCGAGATCCGGGTACGGCAGGAACTGCGCAAGGAGCCCGAGCAGACGAAGGCGATCGGCGAGGGCTGGCACACCGACATGACCTGCTTCGACGAGCCGCCCAAGGCCACGATCCTGTTCTGTGCGGAGGTTCCGCCGTGGGGCGGTGACACCCAGTGGGCGGCGATGGGGCCGGCCTTCGAGGCGCTCTCCGCCGGGCTGCAGCAGACCCTGCTCGGGCTGCGCGCGGTCCACGCCAACGTGCGCAAGCTCGGCTACAGCTACGCGCAGACCGACCCGCCCGAGCCGTCGGTGGCGGAATACGACGCGGCCGAGGGCCCGGTGCACCCCGTCGTGCGCCTCATCCCCGAGACGGGACGGCGGGTGCTCTACGTCAATCCGGAGTTCACCACGCGGTTCGAGGGCTGGACGCGCCGTGAATCGCTGCCGCTGCTGCGGTACCTGTTCGAGTTCGGCACCCGCCCCGAGTTCACGACCAGGTTCCGCTGGGCACCTGGATCCATCGCGATGTGGGACAACCGGCAGACCTGGCACTTCGCGGTCAACGACTACCAGGGCCAGCGCCGCGTCATGCACCGCATCCTGCTGGCAGGCTCGAAGCCCATCCCGGCCGCGTAGCGCCGGAGAGCGCGCATCCGGCGCATACCATTCGTTAGCGATGGAAACTATTGCCAGGCCGGCCGCCAGGCCACGGCGCCGACTCTGGATGCTGGCCGCGCTCGGCGCGCTGTCCTCGTTCGGGCCGCTCTCGATGGACATGTACCTGCCGTCCACCCCGACGATCGCGGCGAACCTGCACGCCTCGCAGTCGCTCGTGCAGCTCACGCTCTCCGGCTGCCTGGCCGGGCTCGCCCTCGGGCAGCTGGTGGCCGGGCCGGTCAGCGACGGCCTCGGGCGCAAGCGGCCGCTGCTCGCCGGTCTCGCGGCGTTCACCGTGCTGTCGGTGGCGTGCGCCGCCGCGCCCGACATCGGCGCGCTGATCGCCTTCCGGTTCCTGCAGGGCATGGCCGGCGCGGGTGGTGTCGTGCTGTCGCTCGCCATCGTCCGCGACCTCTACACCGGGACCGAGCTTGCCCGGGCGCTCGGCTCGCTGATGCTGGTCTTCGGGCTCGCCCCGGTGCTCGCCCCGGTGGCCGGCGGGCAGATCCTGCGCTTCACCAGCTGGCGCGGCGTGTTCGGCGTGCTCGCCGCGATCGGGCTGGTGCTGCTCCTGCTCGCCTGGTTCCTGCCGGAGACGCTGCCGCCGCAGCGGCGCACGCCGTCCCGGCTGCGCCAGCTGCTGTCCGACTCGCGGACGCTGGTGAACGACCGGCAGTACGTCGGCTACACGCTCGCGATCACCCTCGGCAACGCCGCGCTGATCACTTACATCTCCGCGCTGCCGTTCATCGTCGAGGACGCCTATCACGGGTCACCGCAGCTGTTCAGCGTGTTCTTCATGATCAACTCGATCGGCCTGGTAGCGATGGCGCAGGTCGGCGCCCGGCTGGTGAAGCGAGTCCCGATCGCCAAGGTCGTGCTCGGCTCGCTGGTCGTCATGGCCGCCGGCTGCGCCGGCTTCCTCGCCGCGGCGCTCACCGGGCACCCGCCGCTCGCGGTACTGCTCGTGCCGCTGTTCTTCTTCATCGCCTTCTTCGGCAGCATGCGCCCCAACGCCACCGCGCTCGCGCTGACCAACCAGGGTGCCATCGCCGGCACGGCGTCGGCCTGGGTGGGCGCGCTGCCGTTCCTGCTCGGCGCCTTCTTGTCCCCGCTGGCCGGCCTGGGCGGGGAAGGCGCGGCGACCGCGGCGGGCATCATGCTCGTCGTGCTGTGCGCGGCCGCCCTGCCCTGCGCGCTGCTGGTACCGGGCCGCAGCCGGCCGGCCTAGGCTGGGCGGCCCAGGCTGGGCGGTCCACGGCTGGCGACCGCTGCCGTGGGCAGATCTGCCGACGGCAGCGCCCGCCGCGGATCCGGCCGGTCATCGCGCAGGCTTTAGGCATGTCACAGGAATCAAAGACCCCGGTATTCAGCGCGCAGTTCCGGCTTTCGCTGCTCCAGCGGCGGGTGCTCGTCCTCGACGGCCCGCTCGACGACGACAACGGCACCCTGCTCGCGACGCAACTGCTCACGCTCGCCGACGAGGACCCCGACAGCGACATCGCGTTGTGGATCAACTCGCCGGGCGGCTCCGTGCCGTCGATGCTCGCCATCCGCGACGTGATGCGGCTCATCCCGTGTGACGTGGCGACCCTCGCGTTCGGCATCGCGTGCAGCGCCGGGCAGTTCCTGCTGTCCGCGGGGACCCGGGGCAAGCGGTACGCGCTGCCGCATTCCCGCATCCTCATGCACCAGGGGTCGGCCGGGATCGGCGGCTCCGCCGCCGAAGTGGAGCTGCAAGCAGCCGACCTGCGGCGGACCAGGGACACGGTGCTCGGCCTCATCGCCGAGGACACCGGCCAGCCGTTCGAGAAGGTCTTCGAGGACTCCAGGCACGACCACTGGTACACCGCGCCGGAGGCGCGGGACTACGGGTTCATCGATGAGATCGCCGCGTCGTTCGGCCAGCTGCTGCCGTCACGCAGACGGCCGTTCGGCCTGCGCCCGACCGCCGCCGCCCACGCCGTGGGCGCGCCTGCCGGAGGTGCGGCATGAGCAGCTACACGATCCCCAACGTCATCGCCGAGCACCCCCGCGGCGAGCGGATCATGGACGTCTACTCCCACCTGCTGACCGAGCGGATCATCGTGCTCGGCACTGCCATCGACCCCGGCGTCGCCAACACGCTGACCGCGCAGCTCATCTTCCTCGAGGGGCAGAGCCCCGACCAGGAGATCAACCTCTACATCAACTGCGAGGGCGGTGACATCCCGTCGATGCTCGCTATCTACGACACCATGCAGTACATCAAGGCCCCGGTGGTGACTACCTGCATCGGGCAGGCCGTGGCGGCGGGCGCGGTCCTGCTCGCCGCGGGCGCCCCCGGGCGCCGGGCGATGCTGCCGCACGCCAGGGTCATCCTGCACCAGCCCGCGGTCAGCGGCCAGGGGACCATTCCCGACCTGATCCTGCAGGCCGATGAGCTCGTCCGGCTGCGGGCACAGCTGGAGTCGGTACTGTCCAGGCACACCGGGCAGCCGGTGGAGACGCTCCGCGCCGACACCGACAGGGACCGCGTGCTGAGCGCGCAGGCCGCGCTCGACTACGGCCTGGTCGACCAGATCCTCACTGGCCGCTGAGGCGGCGAAGCCGGCCCGCGGCCGTCGGCCGCGGGCCGGCAGGCGGGTCAGGCAGCCATCGCGAGGGCGACAGGGCCGGACCGGTGCTGCACGGACCGGCCCGCGTGGCCGCCGGCCACGTTCCGCGTAGCGACCGCGGTGACCACGGTGACCGGGGCGTCGACCCGGCGGAGGTCATCCGCCGCGCCGGCCATCAGGTCGGCGACCGAGATACCGAGGGCGCCCGCGAGGGCCGCGATCATCTCGCTCGACGCCTCCTTGCGGCCACGCTCGATCTCCGACAGGTACTGCGGTGAGATCCCGGCGCGCTCGGCCGTCTGCGCGAGCGTCTCGTCGCGGTCGGTGCGCAACGCCCGCAGGCGGCTGCCGAGCACCTCCCGCCACAGCGGCTCAAGCGACTGCCTGCCCAGCGGGATAACCCTGCCGATCTCGCTCATGACTTCAATGTAAGGACCAGTACCCGGCAGGGGAATCGGCGTTCACTCGTAGCGGACCGGCCGCAGTCAGCCCAGCGGGGCCGGGGAGCGCTCCCGCCCCCCCATGGTCCCTCTTTTCCCGCCTGACCCATCCGCCCAGACAATTTCGGTTACCCGTTGCAACCGTTATGCACCTTACTGGCGAAGCCGGCCGGCATGGCTCGGGCAGCGAGCCCGGAGACCGCCGGCCGGCCCGCCGGCTAGCTAGCCGTTGAGCAGGGCGGCTAGCTGGGACTGCCAGCTGGCGTCGTGGCTGACCTCCGCGATCAGGGCGCGGGCGAGCGGGGACGCGGCGGCGTCCTGGCGGTGGGGGGCGGCCAGGTCGCCCGATGCCGCGGCGTGGACGGCGGCCGGGGCGAAGCCGATCTCATCGAGCGCCTGGTTGACGAGGGCGCGGGGATCGGAACCGCCGGCCCGGTAGACGTAGGTGACCGGTTCGGGCAGGTTGAGCACCTCGTAGGCGACCAGGTCGCCACCGCGCGCCGGGCAGAGCAGCGCGAACGCGAGGACCGTGGGGTCGTCGCCTGAGGTCGTCAGCGCGGCCAGGTCCTGGGTCTCCGGCGTGAGCAGGCCGTGCCGGACGCCGGCGCGCGGGGTCATCGGGTGCTGCCCGCCGGCGTCGGAGCTCAGCCCGCCGAGCGCGCGGAACGCCCAGAGGCCGCCGAGCGCGCCGAAACCGCCAGGGCCGCCGCCGAACGGGCCGCCGTACCCGCCGCCGAACGGGCCGCCGTACCCGCCGTACCCGCCGCCGTAGCCGCCAGGGCCGAAACCGCCAGGGCCGCCGCCCGGCCCGAGACCGGCCATAAGGCCGGCCCCCATCATGCCGCCGAGGCCGGGGCCGAACCGCCCGCCCGGGGTCTCGTGCTCGCCTATGTGCGGCGTCGCGGACGGGTCGTGCCAGGGAGTAACGCCGACGGCCGCCCGGCGGACGGAGGTCACCTGCTTGAAGCCGATCGCCAGGTCCGTCCGGTCCGCGAGGCCGGACAGGGCCGCACGCCGCGCGGGCAGCGTCGCGACGCGCAGCAGCGTGGCCGACAGGTCGGGGTGGACCGCGTCGAGCGCGCGGGCCGCCACGGCCACCCCGTCGCGCAGCAGCCCGGCGGCGCCGCGCAGCGCCATCGGGTCGAGGCCGGGCAGCAGCGAGCCGAGGAAGGCGGCGGTCCTGGTGCGCGCGTCCGCCAGCCGCTCGGTGAGCAGGGCGGCGAACTCGTCGGTGCGCCGGCCGAGCCGCGTGATGGCGAGCGGGCCGAGGGCGGCCACGTCGACGGTGACGGTGTAGTCCTGCGCCCGCATTCCCGTGATAAAGGAGAAGGGAACCCGTTTGGCGATGCTGCCCGTCATGACGAGCAGCGCGTCCTCGAAGACGTGAAGGTCGGCGGGAGCACCCGCCACCGTTCCGGTGAACCGGACGGAACTCCCCACCGTGCCCGACTCCGTCGCGGCGACCCCGGCCCGCGCGTCGCGCAGTTCCTCGAGCAACTGCGTGCGCATCCGGCCGAGCCTGCTGAGCTCGAGCGCGGTCCCGTCGGCCAGCGTCACGCGGACGGTGAAGGGCTCGGGCTCGGCGACGGAGGCGATGCGGCCGGACGGGACGCGCAGCGCCGCGCCGCCGGCGGGCTGGAGCTCCAGGACTCCGCTCGCCACCGTCACGTCGCCGCTGCCCGCCTCAAGCTGGGCGCCGTCGGCGCCAAGCAGCCGGTACTCGGCGGAGCTCACGGTCAGCTAGCCGGAGTGCCGCACTCGCCGCAGAACTTCGCGCCATTCAACGAAGAACCGCAATTCCCGCAGAATTGCTTCACCGACTGGGCCGCGGCCAGCGGATGGCCGCAGGCGTGGCAGAATTTACCCCCGCCGCTCTCCTGTCCGCAGGACGGGCACAAGCCGGTCCCCTGGTCGCGGTAATTGATGTCCTTGGTCCAGTCCTGCCCTTGGATCTTCTGGTTGAGCTGGTTGATCTGGGCCTGCGCCTGCAGCTGCGCCATCGCCTGGTCGAGCTTGGGCGCGCAGCTCACGCACAGCCCCCGCTCGGTGTTCCAGCAGATCTGGCCGCAAACCCACTGGCCGCAGTTGTGGCACTGCTTGAAGTAGGGCTGCATCTCCTCGACGGCCTTGGCGAGGGCCTTGTCGCGGGTCGAGCCGCGCACGGTGCCCCGCATGAACTCCGCGTCCCAGCCGAGCTGGGAAGCGCGCTCGCCGAGCTGGCCGCCGATCACGTCGCCGCCGAGGCGCAGCAGCCTGCCGCCGAAACCGGTTACCGAATGCTGGAAGGACGAGGAATAGCCGTTACCGCAGCGCCGGCAGTAGAACTCGAATTGATACCCGTCGTCGCTGCTGCGGTCGGCGTAGTTGTCGGTGAAGAAGACCATCCCGGCCATGGCGAATTCCCCTCGTTATAGGTGCACCGGAACGGTAGCAACTTCACCGTCCGCGGAACACCCTAAATCAATAAGAAGGCCGCATTTCGCCTCGGTCGCGGGCCGGCCCGCGACTACACGCCGAGGAGATAATGCTGGCTGCGGCCACCCGCCAGGTCGACGACACCGGGCAGCGCGAGCAGCTGCCTGACCGTCAGCACCGGGGTGCCCTCGCGCAGCGCCAGGTGATCGGCGTAGACCCCGGCGGGCAGCCAGAAAGCGTCGTCGCACAGCCGCTCGGTGACGACGATGCGGGCGCCTGACCCGCGCGCGTCGCGGCCGTCCCGCCCGTCCCCGCCAGGCACCAGGAACACGCGCCCCGCCTGGCGCGAGACCAGCGGGGCGAGGTCCGCGAGCTGGCCCCGCGCGACATACTCCCACAGCTTCCCCGCACCGAGCGCGCTGGCGGCCCGCGGCGGCCACTCCGCCGGCTGGCTCCCGGTACGCGGCAGCATGAGCAGGCCGGGGACCGCGGAGGCGTCGTCCCACGGCTCGGGCAGCCGGCCGTAGGCGGCGAGAACCGCTTGCACCTGGCGGCCGGCCACCCAGCCGAGCAGCGCGCCGTCGCGCGGCACCGGGACGGCGGCCTCGATCACCTGGCGGACGTCGGCCGGGACCGGCTGGTCCCGCCCGATCTCCACCCGAGCGCCGTCCCGGCGGTCCCAGTGCCGCAGCACGAAGAGGTCGTCCCACTCCATGATGAGGACGAAGAACCTGCTCACCCCGCCGTCGCGGGTCGTCAGCACCATCGAGCCGTACCGGTGCTCCGCGTAGTGCCGGCGGACGGCCAGCGGGTACTGCCGGAAAAGGTGCAGGCACGCCGCGAAGGCGGCGTCGCCTGGCCGAGCGTGGGCAAGCACAGTCTGCTCCTTGCGTGATGACCGGGTATGACCCGCATGACAAGGGGCGTGCCGCAACCGCCGCCTACGGCGAGGCCTGAGAAACGTGCGCGCCTCATGATGTGGCAGGCAACGCCGTGAGACATCGGGCAGCTGACCGATAAACCGGCCGGCCGTGCCGCGGCGGTCAGCCGTACACTGCGGGCATGCCTGGCACCGCGGATGCCCGTGATCCCGCCGCCGCGTGCGTGTTCTGCAAGATCATCCGGGGGGAGGCAGCCGCGCACGTCATCACCGAGACGGCGAACCTGATGGCGTTCCTCGACATCAGGCCGCTGTTCCGCGGGCACACGCTGCTGGTGCCCAAGGTCCACCTGCGGCTGTTGTCCGACCTGCCCGCGGGGCTCGCCGCCGAGTTCCTCACCACGGCGCAGCGGCTTGAGCGGGCCGTCGAGGACGGCCTCGGCGCGGCGGGCAGCATGATCCTGGTCAACAACGTGGTCAGCCAGTCCGTGCCGCACCTGCACATGCACGTCATCCCGCGCAACCCCAAGGACGGGCTGCGGCTGTGGCTCGGCCCGCGGCACCCGTACGACGCCGGGCACCCGGCCGAGGAGTACGCCGCGAAGATCCGCGCCGCGCTGCCGGCCTGAGGCGTGCCCGCCGGCCGCCGTCCCGGCGGCGCGTTAGGGTGTCCGCATGCTGAACGTCACGGCGGGCATCGTCAACGACCTCGCGCCGTCCGGCGTGCTGCGGGCCGCGCTCAACCTGAACAACCCGGTGCTCGTCCAGGGCACGCCGGCCGCGCCGTCCGGCGTCACGGTTGACATCGCGCGGGAGATCGCCGCCCGGCTCGGCGTCCCGGTCGAGTTCCGCTGCTTCCCCGGGGCACGCGACTCCTTCACCGCGACGGCCGCCGGGCAGGCGGACATCTGCTTCCTCGCCGTCGAGCCCGCCCGCGCGGAGCAGATCGCGTTCACGGCCCCCTACGTGCTGATCGAGGGCGTGTACGCGGTGCCGGGCCAGTCTCCGCTGACGACCGCCGCCGAGGTTGACTCACCCGGCGTCCGCATCGGCGTGAAGGAGGGCTCCGCCTACGACCTCTTCCTCACCCGCACGCTGCGGAACGCCACGGTGGTCCGCGGCGACGAGGGCACCGCGGTGTTCCTCGCCGAGCACCTGGAGGCCGCCGCCGGCGTCAGGGAGCCGATGACCGAGTTCGTCGCGGCGCACCCCGGCTGCCGGCTCATCGAGGGCCGCTTCATGGAGATCCCGCAGGCGGTGGGCACCGCGAAGAGCAGGCGCGCGGAAAGCATCCGCTTCCTTCGCGAACTGGTCGAGGAACTCAAGTCCGCCGGCTTCGTGGGCGATGCCCTGCGCCGCTCCGGTCAGGCCGCCCCCGTCGCCCCGCCCGGGTAAGACCGAGGTCCAGGTCCAGAACGGGTGCGCTCAATCCCGGAGCCGCCCGTGGCCCGGCTAGGCGGGCCGGGCCACGGCAGCGTTCTTCCGTTAACCGGGCTACCAGTCGGACCCGGCAGCGAGGTCGGCGGCGTAGGCGGCCATGTTCGGCACGCCGAGGCCGCTCGCCGGGTTGTACAGCTCGCCGGGGGTGCCGGTGTAGAAGAGGTTGTCGTTGCCGGCGCCCGCCTTGCTGAGCGGCGTGACCGGGCTGGCGGAGCCCGCGGCGAACTGGTACAGGCTCGGGTTCCACAGACCGATGCGGTGCCCCAGGTAGGAGTCGATGACCGCGGTCGCGCCGTTGAACTGAGGTGCCACGAAGCTGGTGCCGCCCCAGCCTGGCTGGAGCGCCGGGTTACCCGCCGCTACGCCGGAGGGCTCGTACAGCAGGTAGCCGGTGTACGGGTCGGCGTTCGCGGCCAGATCGGGCTCCGCCCGGCCGGAACCGGAACCGGAGATGAGCGGCGGCTTGGCGGTGACCTTCCAGTCGGTCGGCTCGACGAAGTTGACGCCGGCCACCACCGACTGAAAGCCGGTCGGGGTCAGGTAGCGCACCGCGTGGTAGCCGGAGGTACCAGACACCAGCGACTGGTAGGACGGCGCCGGCTCATCGACGCTGAAGCCGCCGCCGCCGCCGGCGATGTTGGCCTTGGCCGCGTCCGCGTACGAGGTCCCCGTAGTGGTCGCGATCGGCTTCCACAGGTAATCCCATCCCCAGGCGCGCTCGCCACGGACGGTGACCTTAACGGTCCGCTTGGCCCCTTTGACCGGGCCGCTCCACGGCGTGGTGGTGCCGCCCGCCGATGTGACGAACGGGCTGTCGTCCGGGGAGCCTACCGACAGGTTGGTGGTGCCGAGGTCGGCGAAGGCGCCGTAGGCACCGTAGTCGCCGGAGGCGACGAAGACCGACTGGCCCTGGTCCGCGAGCTCGAGGAACGCCTCGTCGAAGGCGGCCTGGTAGGCGGCCGTCTCCTGGCCCGCGGCGACTGCGGCGGCGACGAACGTCTCCGACTCGCCCCAGCTGGTGGAGACCGTGTCCGCGGTGTCCTGGCTCGCCGCGGCGAAGAACCCGTCGATGAACCCCGGGTCGGAGTTCGGCGCCTGGTAGACGATCACGTTGGCGCCGGGCGCCAGGCCGCCGGCCTGCTCCACGTCGAGGTCGGTCTCGCCGGTGCCCGCGGCGTCGCTCGGCTTGCCCGGGCCGCCGTCCACGTTGTCCACCGTCACCGTGCGGCCGGTGGACGGCACCTTCGCGACGTTCTTCCAGAAGTGCTGCGGCGCGCCCGGGTCAACCGCGGCCAGGGTCACGATGCCGAGCGTCTCGCCCGCCCCGTTGGCCTGCTTGTACAGCGGGCTGAGACCGTACCTGGCGGCGAAGTCGGACGGCAGGTAGTCGGTCGGCTGGTCTCCCTTGGCGCCCGAGGACGGCTTCACGCTGACCTTGCTGCTCACGTGGACCGCGTGGCTGTCAAACGGCGCGTAGTTGGTCAGCCCGAGGATCGCGAGCACGTGCCTCGCGAGGTGATACGGCAGCTCAGGCGCCCCGGTGCTGCAGTAGACCGTCTGCGCCGGGACCTGGTAGCCGTCGGACTCGTGCTGCGCGGGAACGTGGTAGTCCTTCGTCTTGACGGACAGCGCCGCGTCGAATTCCCCGGCCGTGCCGGACGCCGACACGTCGACGTTGCCCGGGTCGGCCGTCGCGGTGATGCCGAACGACGACAGGTAGCTCGTCAGCTGGCTTACCACGTCCGAGGCCTGGCCGTACCTGGCGGTGAAGTCGCTCACCGAGTCGAAGCCGGACAGGCCGCCGGTGACGGCGGACTCAAGCTGGGAAAGGTGCCGCTCCCGCAAGATGAAAGAGACCCGCTCGGGGGTCTTCGCCGGGGTGTTGCCGAACGGGGTGGCGCCGCGCAGCGACGACGCGAGGATCCCGGTCGGGACCTTCACCGGGGTATTCGGCCCGGGGGTGGACGCGGCGGCGGGCGCGGCCTGGGCGGCGCCCGCGGTCGCGGCGATGGCAAGCACCCCCACCGCCAGTCCGGTCCAAAGGCGCGAGCGAACAGAGAAAGTCATGCTCGGGGCACACTCCTGACATGGGGACGACCGTGGACGGCCAGCCGCCTGCGACTCGGGTCCGGATCTGCTGTTACATACCAGAGCCAGCGGTCCGAAAAGCCATCAATGTGGCATGTACCTGGCGATTATGGCACGGCACGCCCTGCCACGGAATGATTCCCGTGTATCCGTATTTCCGGGGGAATACTCCCTAATCGGGCGCCGCGAGGCTGGCATAGGCGGGGGCGAGCACCTCGCCCAGGCCGGTGCCGCGGACCTGCAGCGACGGCGGGTCAGCGATCCGTAGCAGCAGGTCGGGCGGTGTCACCGGGCTCGGCGGCAGGACACGCAGCCGCGCCTGGCTCATCGCGGGAGACCAGTAGTCCGCCAGCGACTCATCCAGCGGCGCCCCGGTCACGTCGTCGAGCATGTCGTGCGCCGGGCTGGCCGCCGCGGCGGCGGGGCGGGTGCCCGCGGCGGGGGAGCCTGCGACCCGGGTGGTCTTGCCGCGCAGCGCGGCGAGCAGCTCGCCGCGCTCCTTGCCGCGCCAGGCGAGCATCGCGAACGGGTCGGCGTCGAACGCCTCGGCGAGCACGTAGCAGACCGCGGCCAGGTGCTTGCACGGGACGCCCCAGTCCGGGCAGTTGCAGTCCATCCGCAGGTCGCCTGCCGACCCGGGGAACAGCGGCGTCCCGCAGTCCGCGAAGACCTGCTCGATCTCCGGCGGCATGTCGCCGGCCAGCAGCCTGGCGCGGAACAGCGCCTGGCCGGCCAGCCGCGACTCCACCTCGCGCCACTGGGCGCCGGTGAGCGGCCGCACCGAGATCGACACCCGGTAAGGCTCGGGGCGTGAGCCCTGCACCCGGGCGGTGACCTGGCCGGAGGCCAGCGAGAACTCGATGACCTGGCCGCGGCGGGCGTAGCTCCGGCCGCGCTGCAGCCGGCCGCTCATTCCGTAGGACTCGAGCACGCCGATGAACCGGCGCGACCACCACTGCTCGCCGATCGCGCCGCGCTGGCTCCTGGCCTTGATGCCGCCCGCGACGGGGATCGGCCCCGCCGACTCGTACTCCCACCAGCGCCCGCTCATGATGACACCGCGTCTGGCGACAGGGTGAGGACCTCGCGGAGGGCGGCGGTGGACAGCTCGGTGAGCCAGCTCTCGCCGGTGCCGACGATCTGCTCCGCGAGCGCCTTCTTCTGCTCGATCATCGCGTCGATCCGCTCCTCGAGGGTGCCGACGCAGACGAACTTGCGCACCTGGACATCGCGGCGCTGGCCGATGCGGAACGCCCGGTCGGTGGCCTGGTCCTCAACCGCGGGATTCCACCAGCGGTCGACGTGGATGACGTGGTTCGCGGCGGTCAGGTTGAGCCCGGTGCCGCCCGCCTTGAGCGAGAGCAGGAACAGCATGGGCTCCCCGGCCTCCTGGAACCTGGCGACCATCGCGTCCCGCTGCTTCTTCGTCGTGCCGCCGTGCAGGAAGAGCACCGGGCAGCCGGTCCGCGCGGCAAGGTACGGCTGGAGCATCCGGCCGAACTCGGCGTACTGGGTGAAGCACAGCGCCTTGTCGCCTTCCGCGACGATCTCCTCGCACAGCTCCTCGAGCCTGGCGAGCTTGCCCGACCGGCCGGGCAGCCGGGAGCCGTCGCCGAGCAGGTGCGCCGGGTGGTTGCACACCTGCTTGAGCTTCGCCATGGTGGCGAGCACCAGCCCGCGCCTGGTGATGTCATCCGACGCGTCGTCGATCCGGCTGAGCATGTCGGCCACCGTCGCCGCGTACAGGCTGGCCTGCTCCTGGGTCAGGTTGCACCAGACCTTCATCTCCTGCTTGTCCGGCAGGTCGGAGATGATCGCCTTGTCGGTCTTGAGCCGCCGCAGCACGAACGGCTGGGTGACCCGGCGCAGCTCCCGCGCCGCCTCCTCCGAGCCGTGCCGCTCGATCGGCACCGCGAACCGCTCGCGGAACGCCTTCTCCGCGCCGAGCAGGCCGGGGTTGGCGAACTCCATGATCGACCACAGCTCGGACAGCTGGTTCTCCACCGGCGTGCCGGTCAGCGCGATCCGCGACGCGGCGGGCAGCGACCGGACCGCCTTCGCCTGCCTGCTCAGGTGGTTCTTTATCGCCTGCGCCTCGTCGCAGACGACCCGGGCCCAGCGCACCTGCGACAGCGCGGCCAGGTCCCGCGCCGCCGTCTGGTAGGTGGTGATCACCAGGTCCGCGCCGGCCAGCGCCGCCGCGAGCTCCTCGCCGGCGAGCCGGTCGGCGCCGTGGTGCACGTGCACGGCCAGCTCCGGGGTGAACCGCTCCGCCTCCCGCTGCCAGTTCCCGGTCAGCGACATCGGGCAGATCAGCAGCGTGGGACCGGTCGGCCCGTCCTCGCCGGACGCGTTCTCTTCCCTGGGAGATGACCGCGCCCCCGATACGATGGCGGAGCCGTCGGGCGCGCACCGGGGGGTCGTCCCCCCGAAAGACACCAGCATCGAGAGGAGCTGGACGGTCTTCCCCAGGCCCATGTCGTCGGCGAGGATGGCGCCGATGCCGAGCCGGCCGAGGAAGGACAGCCAGGAGAGCCCGCGCTGCTGGTACGGCCGCAGGGTGCCCTGGAAGCCGGCCGGCGTCTCCGCTGGCGTGAGCCGCTCGTCGGCCTCGCCGGACAGCAGGTCGCCGAGCCACCCGTCGGCGGCCACCCCGGCCAGCGGCAGGTCGCCGGGCGGCGCGTCCGCGCCAAGCGCGACACCGAGCACCTGGGCGGCGGTCATCGTCCCCGGCTGTCCTGCCTCGAGGAACTTGAGCGCGGCCTTGAGGTGCCGGTCGTCGAGCTCCACCCACTGGCCACGGACGCGGACAAGCGGGACTTTGAGCCTGGCGAGCTCGGCGAGCTCTTCCCGCGACAGCACGTCGTCGCCGAGGGCCAGGTCGTAGCGGAAGGCCACCAGGTCCTGCAGGCCGAACTGGCCCGGCCGGCCGGACGATGACGCACCGCGAGACGCGGACCGGGCGGTCAGCTTGAGACCGAGCCGCGCCTTGCGCGCCCAGTCCGGCATCAGCACGCCGAATCCCGCGCCCGACAGCAGCGGGCCGGTTTCCCGCAGGAAGTCGAGCGCGCCCGCGGTGTCCAGGGTGACCTCGGCGGGCGCGGCCTCGCGCAGCGCGGCGTCGAGCGCCGGGAACAGCCTCGCCGCGGTGCCGAGCCCGGCGAGCAGTTCCTCCTCGGGATGGCCCGCGTGCCGCGGCAGGGCGCCGCGCAGCCAGCCGTACCCGGTACCCGCCCACACGTCCGCGGCGGGCAGCATCAGGCTCGGGTCCTCCGCGGACTGGAGCGAGAACTCGACCCGCCAGGCGTCCGGAGCGGTCGCGACGGCCGCCGCGTCTTCCTCCCCTTCCGCCGCGCCGGCCGCTTCGGTTACCGCGGGGAGCGGCTCGACCAGCCGGAAGCAGGTGCGGACCGAGCCGCCGGGGAGCGCCGCGCTCGCCAGCCAGTCCGCGAACGCGGCGGTCAGCTCTCGTGCCTCGCGCTCGTCCGTGGCGTCCGCTACCTCGATGAGAGGCTGCGGGGCGGTCAGGGCAAGCAGCATCCGTTCGGCTATCCCGGTACGGGCAGGGGGGCGGCCCTTGCGCGCGGGCAGCAGGGCACCGGGCAGCCGGGTGCGCACCACGGCGTCCGCGAGCGCGTCGAGCATTTCCGCGAGCAGCGGGCCGGGCTCCCCGGCGCCGGCGCCGTCGACCGCGCGGCAGGCGGGCGGCATGGCGGCGGCGAGCTCGCGGGCGTGCCGGGCGTCGGCGGCGGAAAGCACCGGCCGCCAGCGGGCGGCGTAGCCGCCGTCTTCCTCGGTGAGCGCGGGCAGCACCCGGCCGCGCCCCGTCAGGTCGGCGGCGAACCTGGCGACCGCGGCGAGGTAGCCGGCCGAGCCGCTCGCCACCACATCGCCCGGCGCCAGCCCGGCCAGCGCGGTCAGCAGCGGCAGGGCGTCCGCGGGCTCGACGCTGAGCACGGGGACCCGCCAGCGCAGGAGCGACAGCCTGCGGGCGGCCGGGGTGCCCGCGCCGTCGCCGGCCAGCGGAACGACCAGCTCAGGTGAGGGCAGCGGACCGTCGGCGGTGGACGGCAGGCGCAGCGTGATCTCGTCGTCGGCCGCCTTGCCCGGCAGGTCGCCCGCGCCGGCGCTCGACAGCGCCGCCGCGAGCGCGTCGGCGAGCACGTCGGGGGCGACGGCGAACGGGTGCGGTCGCGGCGCCGGTGACGGCCGCCCGGCGCGCGGCGGGGCGTCCGCGGGCAGGGTGGAGTCCTCCGCCCAGACCTGGAGCGCGCCGTACGCCCAGAGCGCGTGGATCACCAGCACCTGTCGGTCACCTCCGTCTTTATGGAGGCTAGCAAGCACCAGGGACGAACCAGCCGTTTCGTAGGATCGGCCCATGAGCGAATCCCTGACCCGGCACGGGACGTATGACGTGGTGATAGCGGGCGGCGGCCATAACGGCCTGACCGCCGCGGCGTACCTGGCGGGCGCGGGGCTGTCGGTGGCGGTGCTCGAGCGCCTTGACCACGTCGGCGGCGCCGCGGTCTCCGCGCAGGCGTTCCCCGGGTTCCCGACCCGGTTGTCGCGGTACTCCTACCTGGTGTCGCTGCTGCCGGAGTCGATCATCAAGGACCTGGCGCTCGGCCTGCGGCTCGCGTCGCGCGCCACCGCCTCGTACACGCCGGTGCTGCGCGACGGCGTCGCCTCCGGCCTGCTCGTGGAGCGCCGGGAGTCGGCGGCCACCCGGGACAGCTTCCGCGCGCTGACCGGCTCGGACGCCGAGTACGAGGCGTGGCGCGAGTTCTACCGCCAGGTCGCCGCGCTGGCCGCCGCCGTCGTGCCGACGCTCA
>DASWAE010000172.1:0-60659 GCA_036391275.1 Trebonia sp. | reverse complement strand
GGCCTCCCGCGATCCGCCCGCTAGCTCGCAAGCGCGTCGCCGGCCGGGGGCGGTCCGCGGGCCGGCGCGAGGGCGGTCCGGGGGCGGTCCGCCGGCCGGCCCCGTGGCGGATGGTTGTGGCAACCAGCCGCCTATAACCGGCTCGTTGCCACAACCATCCGGTCTGCCTGACCGCCCTTTGAATCATCGTGTGCAGTGGATGGCGGTTTTCCGCGATCAACTGCACACGATCTTTTGGGGAGCCTGCTGCTGTCCGGGCTCTAGCCACGCGGAGGCTGGTCGGGCCGGATCAGCAGGCAGCTGCTCGTGGCGGTGACGTAGACCTTTCCCGCCTCGTCGGTGATCCGGGCCTCGGCGAGCGCCGTGCGACGGCCAAGGTGGACGACGGCGCCCTCGGCGGTGATCGGGCCGGTGTCGACCGTGACCGGGCGGAGGAACTTCACCGACAGGTCCAGGCTCGTGTAGAAGACGCCCGCCGGGAGCATGGTGTGCACGGCGCAGCCGCACGCGGAGTCCACCATGGTCGCGAACACGCCGCCGTGCACGCTGCCGAGCGGGTTGTAGTGGAACTCCCGCGGCGTCAGCCGGAACGCGGCGCGCCCTGCACCGAAGGACACGCCGTCGAAGTCAAGCGCCCGCATCACCGGCGGCGGCGGGATGGTGCCCGCGCCGATCGCGGCGAAGAACTCGGCCCCGCTCAGCCCCGCCCCGGCGGCGGCGATCGCGGCGGGGTCGGACCAGGAGAACGTGCGCTCCCGCCGCTGCGGTTCCGGCTGCCCGGTTTCCGGCTGCTGCCCGGTTTCCGGCTGCTCGGTCTCCGGCGCTGTCGTCATGGCCACCTCACTCGCGCGCTTCTAAGTTTCAAAAAACAACCTAGCATGCGTACCATACCCGTCATGAGGCCGTATAGCGCGTACGACAGCGACACCTGCTCCATCGCCCGGACGCTCGCCCTCGTCGGTGACCGCTGGACGCTGCTCGTGCTGCGCGACGTCGTCAACGGCGTAGGCCGCTTCGACGAGCTGGCCGGCCACCTGGGCATCGCGCGGAACATCTTGTCCGGCAGGCTCGCCCGCCTGGAGCAGGCCGGCCTGGTGGAGCGCACCGCGTACCGGGAGCCCGGCGCGCGCGAGCGGCACGCGTACCGGCTGACCGGGCCGGGCCGGGAGCTGGTCCCCATCCTGCTCGCGTTCATGGCCTGGGGTGACCGGCACCTGGCCGGCCCCGAGGGCCCGCCGGCCGTCGTCCGCCACGCGGACTGCGGCGCGCCGGTCAAGATCTCACTCGCCTGCGCGGACGGCCACGAGCTCGGACCGCGGCCGCGGCTCACCGTCGAACCCGGGCCGGGCAGCCGGGAGCGGGTACCCGCCCGCTGAGCGAGAGGTTGAGTGAGAGGTTTCCCGGGCCATCGCCATGGGAGAGATCCGTCATGGGACAAATCCGGGTGGGCACGGCGGGATGGACCGACAAGACGCTGATCGAATCCGGCTGGTACCCGGACGACGCGAGCAACCCCGAGCAGCGCCTGCGGTACTACGCGACTCAGTTCTCGCTGGTCGAGGTGGACTCCGCGTATTACGCGCTGCCTGCCGAGCAGACCGCGGCCGCGTGGGCGGAGCGGACCCCCGAGCACTTCACCTTCAACGTGAAGGCGTTCAGCCTGTTCACCCAGCACCCCACCCCGGTCCGCGCCCTGCCGAAAGACCTGCGCGAGGCCGCGGGCAAGTCGGGCAAGGACCGCGTCTACCTCAAGGACGTCGGCCAGGAGGTGACCGACGAGGCGTGGGACCGGTTCCTCGGCGCCCTGGAACCGCTGCGCCAGGCGGGCAAGCTCGGCGCGGTCCTGCTCCAGTTCCCGCCCTGGTTCCCGATCGGCCGCGCGAACAAGCAGTACATCGTCAGCTGCGCCGAGCGGCTCGCGCCGCGGCGGGCCTGCGTGGAATTCCGCAACCGCACCTGGATGACCCCGGAGAACCAGAAGGAGACCCTCGGCTTCCTGTCCGCGCACCGGCTCCCGTACGTGTGCGTAGACGAGCCGCAGGGCTACCCGAACTCGATCCCTCCGGTGCTCGCCGCCACCAGCGACCTGGCCATCGTCCGGCTGCACGGGCACTCAGACCAGTGGGAGGCCAAGAGCGTCCAGGAGCGGTTCCGCTACCGGTACAGCGACGACGAGCTAGCGGAATGGGCCGGCAACGTGCGGCGCCTCGCGGAGGATGCCGCGGAGACCCACGTGGTGTTCAACAACTGCTACCGCGATTACGCCCACGTCAACGCCCAGCAGCTCGCCCACGCCATCAGCCAGCGGTAATCCTCAGAACGAGGGCGTGGTCCCCCCGCACCCCGAGCTTGCCGAGATCGCGGTAAGTCCGCGCCGTTTTCGATCGCGTAGCGCACCAGCTGAGCCTTGGTGTGCAGCTGGAGCTTGGTCAGGGTGTTGCGGACGTGGTTCTGCACGGTCCGGGTGGACACCGTCAGGCGCTGGGCGATCTGCGGGTAGGTCAGGCCGCGTAGCACAAGGTGACAACGCGGTAGAGCGATACCACCCGCCACAGCTGAGCGGCCATGGCGCCGACGCTACCTGGCCGCGCGGTCGCTGGCGAGTGCCTTCGCGGGCACTCGCCGGCAACGGCTCTTGCCGCACTTACTGGTAGGGGTCGCTGAACGACGAGGTGACGACGTGGAGGAGGCCGAGCGCGAGGAACCCGCGTATCCAGCGCGAGTCCGGGAGGTAGCCGATGGCGGTGACCATGACCGCGAGTGAGACACCGAATGAGATCGCTGCCTGCGCGTAGAAAGCGGTGGTGGTCCGGGGGCGGAGTGGTGTGCTCATGCGTCCAGTTTTCAGCGGGCTGGTCATGGCATGCCTGAGTACGACTACTCATTTATTACCGGTCAGTAATGAGATGCCTAGTAGTACCAGGGGAACCGGTCCCAGTCGGGCTTGCGCTTCTCCAGGAACGAGTCCCTGCCCTCGGCGGCCTCGTCGGTCATGTACGCGAGCCGGGTGGCCTCGCCCGCGAAGAGCTGCTGGCCGACCAGGCCGTCGTCGATGAGGTTGAACGCGTACTTGAGCATCCGCTGCGAGGTGGGGCTCTTGCCGTTGATCTTCGCCGCCCACTCAAGCGCGGTGCTCTCCAGGTCCGCGTGCGGCACCACCGCGTTGACGGTGCCCATCCGGTGCCCTTGCTCGGCGTCATAGGTGTCGCCGAGGAAGAAGATCTCCCGGGCGAACTTCTGGCCGACCTGGCGGGCGAGGTAGGCCGAGCCGAAGCCGCCGTCGAAGCTGGCGACGTCGGCGTCGGTCTGCTTGAACCGGGCGTGCTCCCGGCTGGCCAGGGTGAGGTCGCAGACGACGTGCAGGCTGTGCCCGCCGCCCGCGGCCCAGCCGGGCACCACGCAGATGACGACCTTGGGCATGAACCGGATGAGCCGCTGCACCTCGAGGATGTGCAGCCGCCCGCTGCGGGCCGGGTCGACGGTCTCGCTCGTCTCGCCTTCGGCGTACCGGTAGCCGTCCTTGCCGCGGATCCGCTGGTCGCCGCCGGAGCAGAAGGCCCAGCCGCCGTCCCTGGGGGAGGGGCCGTTGCCGGTTAGCAGCACGCAGCCGACGTCGGACGACATCCGCGCGTGGTCGAGCGCGGTGTACAGCTCGTCTACCGTGTGCGGGCGGAAGGCGTTGCGCACCTCGGGCCGGTTGAAGGCGACGCGGACGGTGCCAGAGCCCACAGCGCGGTGGTACGTGATGTCGGTAAAGGAAAACCCGTCCACCACGCGCCACCGCGCTGGGTCGAAGATCTCAGAAACCATGGCCACCATTGTGGCCGACGCCGGAACTGCTGGCAGGGCCGCCTACGACGGGAAGCCTACGAACCCGTCGGTGTTGCCCTTGGCGTCGGTGTAGAACCCGACGATGTCGCCCTCGTCGTTGACGCCGTTGATCGTGGTGGAGCTCGCCATCGGGTAGTTCACGGTGGTGAACGTGCCGTTCATCCAGGTGAAGCCGTGCGTTACGGCGGCGTCGCCGGTGCCGGCGGTGTACGCGCCGACGACCTCGCCGTTGTCGTTGAGGCCGAACGCCTGTGTGGCCGACGCGCCGGGCACCGCGAGCGTGATGGTCCGGCCGTGGTGGAACTGGAGGAAGGAGACCGTGGCGCCCTGCGCGTTCGTGTAGAAGCCGGCCGCGGCGCCCAGGTTGTTGATGGCGGTGGCGGTCACCGAGGTCGCGCCCTGCACCGTGATCATCTTGAACCGCCTGGTCCCCAGGTTGTAGGCGTACCCGTGGGCATTGCCCTTGCTGTCGTTGTAGAAGCCGACCGCGGTTCCGCTGTCGTTGACGCCGAGCAGCTGGTTGACCGGCGGCTTGGCGCTGCTCCGCGGGAAGCGGACCACGTGGTACCGGCCGCCCGCCCGCCAGAAGGCGATGTTGTTGTTGTCCGCGGCGTTCGCTGCGTTGGTCGTGGAGAAGAAGCCGACGGTGATGCCCGTGTCGTTGAGGCCGGTGACCTGCGTCTGCACGGAACCGGGGAAGTTCTCGTTGCCGAAGTCGCCCTGGGCGAAGGGCGGCCGGAGCACGTACCCCTTGTTCGGGTGGCCGGCCTCGCCGCTGCCGAAGTACCCGGCGATCACCCCGTTGTTGTTGATGCCGAGCAGCTGGTTGAAGGTGAGATCCTTGCGGTCGTTCAGGGTAAGGACCTGGTAGCCGCCGGCCATGCCGTTGGTGACCCGCGCCGAGCCGCTCATGGTCGAGGTGCTCATGGGCGAGGCGCCCATGGTCTGCCCGGCAAGTGCTACGTTCTGGCTGTTGCCGCTGAACGCGGAGCAGCCGGCGGCCGCGAACGCGGCGGCGACCGCCAGCGTTCCCGACAGGATCGGCAGCGCGCGGGGGCGGAACCTGCCAAGGATGAGCCCAGCGGCCCGGCCAGGCGTGCGCTTGTCCGCGATGTTCATGACGGAGTCCCTTTCGGTTGGCTCTGGTGCGGCAAACACCAAGGCCCGCCCACCGCGGCCTGTCCGTGTCTTGCCGGGCCTGAGCCTAACCAGGCCCTGTCCAGCGGCTCCGCTTCCTCGCGATCGCTTAAGGAGCACGTAAGCGGTGCTGCGGAGAAGATTAGGGACTAATAAATTATGGGCAGCCCGCAGAGCTGCCCATAACACTTACGAAATAGCCCTTACGTCCGCGTGAGGGGGCAGCCGCGAAACCCACCTTTCCTGCCATCGCCAACCTACTCGACCATGATCGTGAAGGGTTGTTAGCGCTATCACGCTAACAACCCTTCACGACATCACAACGCTTCCTGATCTGGCGGGCCAGGTCGCGCCGTCAGGCTCATCCCCCGACTCTCCCGTCGCGTAAGCAACCTAGCTAACAAGGCGAGCGCACCGCGACCACGAGGCGACGTGTCTAGCTCACCGACCTTGCGGCTAGTCCTGGTAGCGGGTTGGCGGGAACGGGTCGCGCTCGCTTGGCTCCCGGATCTTGCCCTCGTCGACCTGGCGGCGAAGCTCCGCTCGTTCCTCCTCGTACGCTTCCGTCTCACGGATGTCCGTCGGCCGCGGTGTGCCGGTTGCGGGCGGCACCTGGTCGGGATCGAAGTCGTCAAGGCCGGCCTCGACGCGTTCTTCCTCGGTGAGCTCGGCGAGCTGGTCGTCGTCGAGGCGCTCTGGGGCCTTGGCATGTTCGCGGCGGTCCGGGCGGAACTGCGGGTAATCCTCGCGGTTGTCCGAGCCTCGTGCTGCCATGGATCCTCCTCCGCTAGTGCCCTCCGTCCGCGTCACCAGCGTTCAGCCAGCTGTTAACGCGTGCCTTCCGGAGCTGCCGCTACCCGTGGACGGGCAGCCTACGCGGCCGCGCTGGCCGGCTTGCGGGCCCGGACCGCGAGTACCTGCGGGGTGGGGGCGCCGCCCTCAGCGAACCGCTCGAGGACCAGGCCCGCGTTGTTGATGGCGTTCAGCAGGTCGGGGAGCGGGAAGTGGGTCGCGCCTACCTTGTCGCGGACCCCCTTGTCCGTCCACGACGCCTTCGTCCAGTGGCCAGCGCGGTAGCCGGGGCCGATCACGATGGCCTGCGGGTCGCCGCGGTCGGCGAATCCGCCGCAAAAGCACGGGTGCACGCCCACGTGCACCAGCGTCCCGCCGGGCCGGAGAACTCGCGCGGCTTCACACAGGACGGCGGGGTAGCCGGGGATGTCCGTGTGGGCCATGACCGAGATGACCGCGGGCAGCGCGTTATCCCTGACAGGCAGGCGCTCCGCGTCGGCCCTGACGGCGGCGAGGCGCCCGCGGGCATGCCGCAGCATCCCGGCGGAGATGTCAATCCCGGCCGGGGTCCATCCCAGGTCCGCGACGGTCGCCGCGTGGACGCCGGTGCCGCAGCCGATTTCGAGGCAGGTGCCGCTGCCCTCGCCGAGCAGCGCGCGCAGGCAGTGATCGATGCCGAGCGGATCAGCGGCCCGCGTGTCCTGCGTGCCGAGGAACTCGTACTCGTACCAGTCCGCGATCTCGTCGTACAGCGCACGCATAGCTTCATTGAACCGTCACGCCGATCTCCGGCACCAGGGTGGTTCGCGCTGGGCGAGCAAGGAGCGGGCTAGCGGCCGCGGTCCTTGCCGCCCTTGGCGAGGTCGCGCCAGTCTGACTCCGATACCTCGATGTCATAGTGCTTGGCAGCGGCCATGATCCGCTTCCACGCCTGGTCCCGCTCGGCGTCGCTCACGCCTTCTACCTGGTTGAAGCGGGCGATCGCGTTGCGCACGTGCCGCGCGTCCGTCAGCGGCTCCTTGCGCTCCTTGGGGAAGGCGAACTCCTTGTCCGCCAGGTCGTCCTTTTCCGCCGTGCTCATGCCCTCGCCCTGACGGGGAACCTTCTTGCCGTGCGCCCGCGCGCTCTGCGCGTCCCTGGCCTTGGCGATGTTGCGCCTGGCCGCTTCCTTCTGCCGGCTGGTCGCCATGACGACTCCTTTCCCGCTGGTGGTGAGCCGGACAGTAGCCCGCCTACCCAGGGGCGGCGGGCCCATGCTGCCAGGGCCGACCTCATGCGCTGCGCGGATAAGCGGCGGCAAACCGGGAATGAGACCAGACGTCAACCCGTCTCCCGACGACGGGGTGGTTAACTAGTCACCGGGGCAGGCAAGAGCCGTAAGTTCCTTAGTTCCTACTAAGCGGTGACTTAGGCGGTTGGTACGGAGGTAGCTTTCCCGGGTGCACGCGATCGGGGTGAGGGACCCGGAGAAGCTGCCGGCGAGGGACGGCCGGCCGCGTCGCTGGCCGTGGCTGGCCGGCGCGGTGCTCGCTTGCACCGCCGTGCTGTTCTTCTGCTACCTGCGCATCGCCGGAACGGTGCGGGTGAACTCCGATGCCGCCGGGCTGGTGCTGCAGGCCTCGGACATGCTGCACGGGAACCTGCTGCTGCACGGCTGGTGGGACACTGACGTCTCGTACATCACGACCGAGTTGCCCGAGTACATGGGCGTGACCGCTGCCGCCGGAGTGCGCCCGGACGTGGTGCACATTTGCTCCGCGCTCACCTACACGCTGCTGGTGCTGCTCGCGGCGTTCGTGGCGCGCGGCCGCGCGCGGGGCGCGGAAGGGATCGTCCGCGCGCTGCTCGCGGCCACCGTCATGCTCGCCCCGCAGCCGAACGGGCCCACCCAGGTGCTGCTCGGCAGCCCCGACCACGTGGGCACCGCGGTACCGCTCCTGCTCCTGCTGCTCCTGCTCGACCGTGCACCGGACCCGCGAGCCCGGGCGCGCTGGTACTTCCCGGTCGCCGGCGCCGTCTGCATCGCCACGGCGGCGCTGCTCGCCTGGGTGATCATCGGCGACCCGCTCGCCGAGGTCGTCGGCATTGTCCCGCTGGTCATCGCCTGCCTGCTGCGAGCCTTCAAGATGAGCGTCATCCGGAGCGTCAGGGCATGGCGGGAGGTCGTGTACCTGGTGCTGCTCGCCGGCGCCGCGGCATTGGCCTACCCGCTCGCTCAGCTCGGTAATTCGCTGATCAGGAGCCACTACGGCTACCAGCTCGGGCCGAACCGGTACGGCCTGCTGCCGTGGCACGCGATGGCCAAGGACGTGCCGATGCTCTGGCAGAGCTTCCTCGTGCTGTTCGGCGCCGACTACTCGGGAGTGCACGGTGCGGGGAACGTCGCCTTCGCGCTCGCGCACCTGGCGGGGGTGGCGGTGGTGATCGCCGGCATCGGCTTCGGGCTGTGGCGGCTGGTTGTCCCATCACGCGCCGCGCGGGCCGGTGACCTGGTCGCCGACTTCCTCGTGCTCGCCGTCCTGGTGAACATCGCCGCCTACTTCGCGTTCGTCCAGCCGGCCAACATTTACGACGCGCACGAAATCGGCCCCGTCCTGGCGTTCGGCGCGGCGCTGGCGGGCCGGATGCTCGGCGGCCCGCTGCTCAGGGCCTGGCGGGCGGCGCGGGAGAAGCGGGAGAAGCAGCCTGACAAGCAAGCCCAGGAGCCGGGCAGCCAGCCCCGGCCCCGGCTCTCCGCGCCGCGACGGCCTGCCGCCCGGGTCCTCGTCTCGGTGCTGGCCGCCGGGCTCGCCTGCTACGTCGCGCTGCTCGGCGTCGCCGCCGCCTCCCCGCAGTCGGCGCCGCAGAACGACACCCTCACCACGTGGCTGAGCGAGCACCGCCTCACCAGCGGTATCGCCTCGTACTGGGAGGCGTCAAGCGTCACCGTGAACTCCGGCGGCAAGATCACCATGCTCGCGGTCGGGATCCACGGCTCGAACCACCTGCTTGGGCCGGATAAGTGGGAGACCGACGTGCGGCTGGACAACCCGAAGGCGTACAGCATGAACTTCGTCGTCGCCGGACCGGACCGCATCGTCCCCGTCAAGCTCGCCGTCCGCATGTTCGGCAAGCCGGCGCGCACCTACCGCTACGGTCCCTACACCATCATGGTCTGGGACAAGAACCTGCTCGGCCCGCTGAACCCCGCCTGACCACGTGGGCCACGGCGGGCGCGCTCAGCTCACACGCCGCCGGTCAAGGTCACGCCGCCGTCGAGCACCAGGGTCTGGCCGGTGATCCAGCTCGCCTGGTCGGACAGCAGGAACGCGACCGCGCCCGCGATGTCCTCCGGGACCCCGAGGCGCTTGAGCGGGTAGGCGGCCGATACCTGCTCCTCACGGCCCTCATACAGCGCGGTGGCGAACTTCGTCTTCACCACGGCCGGCGCGACCGCGTTCACCCGGATGCGCGGGCCGAGTTCGACGGCGAGCTCCGTCGTCAGCCGGATCAGCGCCGCCTTGCTGACCCCGTACATGCCGATGCCCGGGCTGGGCCGGACGCCGGCCACGGAGGAGACGTTCACCACCGAGCCGCCGTGCTCGCCCATCCACGCGTCCCGTGCCCGGGTGGTCCAGGCGAGCGGGGCGAGCACGTTGACCGCGAGGATCTTAGCGGCGGCCCCTGGGTCGGTCCCGGCTATCGGCCCGTAGACCGGGTTGATGCCAGCGTTGTTGACCAGCATGTCAAGCCGGCCGAACGCCTCGAGGGTGCGGGCGATGGCTTCGGCCTGGTGCCCGGCGTCGTCGGCCTTGCCGGGCACCGCGATGGCCACGTCGGGCCCGCCGAGTTCCGCTACCGCCGCGGCGAGATGCTCGGCGTTGCGGGCAGTAACGCACACGCGGGCGCCCTGCCGCACCAGTTCCGCGGCGATGCCAAGGCCGATGCCCCGGCTGGCACCGGTAACGATAGCGACGCGCTCTTTCAGCGATTCCATGTCCTGCTCCCGGTGTCCGTTCGGCTCTCGGCTGACCGTACCAGGGGCGGCCGGTCCGATGAGGATCCCGGTTAGTTTCCGACTAAGCCGCGCGTCTGGCTGGCTGCGCTGGGTAGTTGCTTCTCGTGCCCGTGATGGGAGAGACGACACGGCGGCAGTCGCTGGGGGCGGCTGCCCAGAGGCACCTCGGGCTGGCCTGGTGGTCCTTGGCCACGGTGCTGGGCGGGGCGGCCCTGCTGTTCTGCTACCTGCGCATCGCCGGCGCCACCCAGGTGAATTCCGACGGAGCCGGGCTGGTGCTGCAAGCCTCGGACATGCTGCACGGGAACCTGCTGCTGCACGGCTGGTGGGACACCGACGTCTCGTTCATCACGACCGAGTTGCCCGAGTACATGGGCGTGACCGCTGCCGCCGGGGTGCGCCCCGAGGTGGTGCACGTCTGCTCGGCGCTGACCTACACGCTGCTGGTGCTGCTCGCGGCGTTCGTGGCGCGCGGCCGGGCGCGGGGCGCGGAAGGGATCGTCCGCGCGCTGCTCGCGGCCACCGTCATGCTCGCTCCGCAGCCGAACGGGCCGACCGTGGTGCTGCTCGGCAGCCCCGACCACGTGGGCACGGCGGTTCCGCTGCTGGTGCTGCTGCTCCTGCTCGACCGGGTGCAGCCGCCGCGGTCATGGGCTCGCTGGCTCGTCCCGGTGTGCGTGACGGTGCTGCTTGCCTGGACGATCGTCGGTGACGCGCTGGCGGAGGTGCTGGGTGTCGTCCCGCTGGCCCTCGCCTGCCTGCTGCGGGCCGGCCGCATCATCATCGCGGCCCGCCGCGGAGGGGCGAGCACGGGGGCGTGGCGCGCCGCTGCGTACGACCTTTCGCTTGCCGCCGCCGCGGTCATCGCCGTCCCCGTCGCCTATGCGGTTAACTCGCTGATCAGGAGGCTTGGCGGGTACCGCCTCGGGCCCGCCACGTACCACCCGCTGCCATGGCACCGGGTGGCGCAGGACGCGCCGCTGCTCTGGCAGAGCGTGCTCGCGCTGTTCGGCGCCGACTACGCGGGGGTGACCGGCGCGGGGAACGTCGCCTTCGCGCTCGCGCACCTCGCCGGGGTGGCCGTCGTGCTCGCCGCGGTTGCCGTCGCCGCCTGGCGGCTGATCCGGCCGTCGCGCAGCGCACCGCTCGGCGACCTGGCGGCCGACGTGCTGGTCCTCGCCGTCGTGGTGAACATCGCGGCCTACCTGTTTGTCGTCCCCATTGACAACATCTACAGCGCGCACGAGATCGGCCCGGTCATGGCGCTCGGCGCGGCGCTGGCCGGCCGGATGCTCGGCGGGCCGCTGCTCCGCTTCCGGCCATCTCGCCTCCGGCTCCCCGGGCCGCGGCGCGGCTTCCCTGTCCTCCTGCCGGTCCTGGCGGCGGCACTCGCCTGCTACGTCCTGCTGCTCGGGGTCGCCGCCGCGTCGCCGCAGCGGATGCCACAGAACGTCCACCTCGCCACCTGGCTGCGCCAGCATCACCTGTCCAGCGGGCTTGCCCCGTACTGGCAGGCATCGAGCGTCACCGTGGACTCCGGCGGCGCGGTCACCATGGTCGCGGTCGCGGTCCGGGGCCGGAATCACCGGCTGGAACCGTATCCGTGGGAATCAGACGGACGGCTGGCCGACCCGGCGACGCATACCGCGAACTTCATGGTTATCGTGCCGGGGCCGGTCACCGGCAAGCTCGCCGTTAAGACGTTCGGCAAGCCGGCCCGCACCTACCGTTACCAGTCGTACCTCATCCTGGTCTGGCGGAAGAACCTGCTCGCCGCGCTGGCACCGAGTCGAACCCCGGCCCGCTGAACCTTCGGCCCCCCGAGGGCTGGCTGGCCTGATGACGGCGCCCCGTCACTGATGACGGCGCCCCGTCACCGGGATGACGGGGCGCCTGTTACGGCTTACTTCTTGAAAGCGTCCCTGACGCTCTTGCCCGCGTCCTTAACCTGTTCGCCGACCTGCCGGGTGGCACCCGCGACGCGCTCGTTCTGCCCCTTGCTCTCCAGGTACGGGTCGCCGGTGGCCCGGCCCACGTTCTGCGTGGCCCGGCCCTTGCCCATCTTGAACTTGTTGCGAAGCTTGTCCATGAAACCCATGTCGCGCCTCCTTGGTGCGAGATTGCCTTCTCAGCTGCCCACGGCTGAGCGGCTTAACCCTTCCGCGCTGGCGGACCGGGGTCGTGGCCGGACCGGATACACGCCCGGCGGACCCGCATCTGCGAGGATGGCTCTCCATGCAGCTGACCTCACACCTGACCGATAGCCGCCGCGCGCACGTCGAGGGCCGGCTGCGCGCCAACCTGATGGCCTGGCTCACGACCGTCCGCCCGGACGGCCGGCCCGACAGCGTGCCGGTGTGGTTCCTGCTGCGCGACAACGAGACGATCTTGATCTACAGCCAGTCGGGGAAGACCAAGCTGCGCAACATCGCCAGTAACCCGAAGGTGGCACTGGGGCTCGACGTGACTGACATCGGGCGGGACATCATCCGCATCGAGGGGACCGCCGAGCACGTGCCCGGGTTCCCCGCGGCGGACCAGGTGCCCGGGTACGTGGCGAAGTACGCCGAGCGCATCGGGACGAATTTCGGCACCGCGTCCCGGTTCGCCGAGTTGTTTCCAGAGGCGCTGATCATCACGCCGGACCGGCTGTATGCCTGACATCGCTGGCCGGGTCGGCATCGTGGTCCTCGGCAACGCGGCCATCGCCACCGTACCTGAGCGTGCTGGCCGCGGCCTTGCGCGCCGCCCGCGTCAGCCGCCGTCGCCCGTGCGCTCGGGGAGGGCCGGCTGCCGCAGTGGCGGGCGCGTCCCATGGCCTCCCGGCGCGTCGCCCGCGCCCTGGGTTTCCGCGAGCTCGGCCTCCAGGTAATCATCCGCCTCGCCCTCCCGGGCGGCCTCGCGCGAGACTAGTCATGACCAGGACCGGAGACAGGAGGGCACATGCCGGCCGAGCGACTGATGCCGACCCAGGAGTCGGCCGACCTGATCGAGCTGACCCGCAGCATCGTCGACAAGGAGCTGCGCCCGCTGGTCGACGAGGCCGAGCGCACGCACGCGTTCCGCCGGGAGGCGTTCACCACGCTCGGCCGGGCCGGGCTGCTGAGCCTGCCGTACCCGGAGGAGTACGGCGGCGGCGGGCAGCCCTACGAGGTCTACCTCCAGGTGCTCGAGGAGATCGCCGCGGCGTGGGCCGCGGTCGGGGTCGGGGTCAGCGTGCACGCGCTGAGCTGCTTCGGGCTGTTCCACGCCGGGACCACCGAGCAGAAGGAGCGCTGGCTGCCCGAGATGCTCGGCGGCGAGCTGCTCGGCGCCTACTGCCTGTCCGAGGCGCATGCCGGCTCCGACCCGGCGGCGATGCGGACCAGGGCGGTCCGCGACGGAGGCGATTACGTGATCAGCGGGGCGAAGGCCTGGACGACGCACGGCGGCGTGGCCGACTTCTACAAGGTGATGGCGCGCACCAGCGACGACGGCGGCCGTGGCATCTCCTGCTTCCTGGTGCCCGCCGCCGCTCCCGGGCTGTCGGCTGACACCCCGGAGGACAAGATGGGCCTGATGAGCTCGCCGACTACGACGATGCTGTTCGACCAGGTAAGGATTCCCGCCGAGCGGCGGCTGGGAGCCGAGGGCCAGGGGCTGCCGATCGCGCTGGCCGGGCTCGATTCCGGGCGGCTCGGCATCGCGGCAGTGGCGACCGGCGTCGCCCAGGGCGCCCTTGACGTGGCCGTGCGGTACGCGAAGGAGCGCGAGTCGTTCGGCAAGCCGATCATCGACCACCAGGGGCTGGCGTTCCTGCTCGCCGACATGGCCGCCGCGGTCGAGTCCGCCCGGGCGACCTACCTGTACGCGGCGCGCCTGCGGGACGCCGGCCGGCCGTTCTCCCGCCAGGCGTCGATCGCGAAGATGACCGCCACCGACAACGCGATGCGGGTGACCACCGACGCGGTCCAGGTGCTCGGCGGCGCCGGCTACACGAAGGACTTCCCCGTGGAGCGGTACATGCGCGAGACCAAGGTCATGCAGATCTTCGAGGGCACCAACCAGATCCAGCGCCTCGTCATCAGCCGCGACCTGGCTAAGGGCACCTGAACAGGGCGCGGGAGGCGATCCGGGCGGCTGCGGATAGCTCCTCGAGCTTCGCCCGGAACCCAGGATCCCGACCCTTTGTGCGAGTCCTGCCACCAGCCGATACCAGTGACGCCGCTGCGGTTAGCCGCCCGGTCCGGGCGCCGCTTGGCGCATCGGGGCGTTCTCGCTGGCATCGATCGCGCGCTGATAGCGCTGTGCCAGCGTGCGCAGCGCGTCCACCAACTCCGGCGAATCAAGGATCCTAAAGTCCGCGTCCAGCATGCCCAGGTAGAGGGCGAGCATCTCCGGAGAGTCCGAGCCTGGCTCGAATGCGCACCGGTTCTCACCCAGGGACTCGACCTCAACGGGGATCGGCAGCCGGCGGTGGACGTACGCCGCGGGCGCGTGCACGATCACCCGCGCCCGGTACCGCCAGGTCGCCTCGCCGACTCCGCGTGCCACCTGCGCCGCGATCTCCCGGTCGGACGGCAGCGCGCGCGGGACGAAGCGCGGCCCGGCCGGCGTCTTCGGCTCGATCCGGTCGACCCGGAAGGTGCGCCAGGCGTCCCGGCCGGTGTCCCAGGCCACCAGGTACCAGCGCCGCCGGTCGTTCACCAGCCGGTACGGCTCCACCGAGCGCCGGCTGACCACCCCGGAGTGCGCCCGGTAGTCGAACCGGAGCAGCTCATGGTCCCGGCACGCGCCCGCGATCACGGTCAGCACATCGGGATCCACCTGCGGTCCGCGCGCTGGCATCGGCAGCGCGTGCGACTGGAAGGCGCTGACCCGGTGGCGCAGCCGCGCGGGAAGCACCTGCTGCAGCTTCGCCAGCGCACGCACCGAGGTCTCCTCGATCCCCGCGATCGAGCCGCTGGCGGCGGTGCGCAATCCGACCGCGACGGCCACCGCTTCCTCGTCGTCAAGCAGCAGCGGCGGCAGGGCACCGCCGGCGCCGAGCCGGTACCCGCCGGCCACACCCGGCCGCGCGTCAACCGGGTAGCCGAGTTCGCGCAGGCGGTCCACGTCGTTGCGGATGGTGCGGGTGGTGACGCCGAGCCGGGTGGCGAGCTCGGCACTGGTCCAGTCGCGTCGGCTCTGCAGCAGAGAGAGCAGGCGCAGCAGGCGCGCCGAGGTTTCCAGCATGTTCCGATCCTGGCGGCAATTTAGGAACGATCTTTTCCGCTATTGTTCCTAGCCTTATTCCCGGAGCCAAAACTCCTGCCTGAGCGCCCCCGCCGCACCGGCCCGCTGACAAAGGAGAAGCGCGATGAGCGACAGCATCCGGCCCTTCCGCATCGAGATCCCCCCGGCCGACCTGGACTACCTGCACGACCGGCTCGCTACCGCCCGCTGGCCCGGCGAGCTGCCCGGGGTGGGGTGGGACCGCGGCGTGCCGCTGGGTTACCTGAAAGAGCTCGCCGGGTACTGGCGCAGCGGGTACGACTGGCGCGCCGCCGAGAAGCAGCTCAACTCCTACCCCCAGTTCATCACCGAGATCGACGGCCAGCGCATTCACTTCCTGCACGTCAGGTCGGCCAAGCCGGGCGCGAAGCCGCTGCTGCTCACGCACGGCTTTCCGAGCTCCGTCGCGGAGTTCATGCACCTGATCGAGCCGCTGGTCAGCCCGGCCGCGGGCCAGGCCTTCCACGTCGTCGTGCCTTCCTTGCCCGGATACGCGTTCTCCACCCCGCTGAGCGCGACCGGCTGGACGATGGGCCGCACCGCCCGCGCCTGGGCCGAGCTGATGCGCCGGCTCGGCTACCAGCGGTACGGCGTGCACGGCGGCGACATCGGCGCCGGCGTGTCCGGCATGGTCGCCGGCCTGGACGGCGAGCACGTGACCGGCATGCACGTGGTGACCGATCCGCTAACCGCCGCGGCCACCGCGACCTTCCTGCCCGGTATGACCGGCCGGCTCGACGCCAGCGACCCGGTCGACAAGCTGATCCTGGACCGGATGAGCGCGTTCACCACGGAAGGCTCTGGTTACCTGGCGATCCAGAACAGCCGGCCGCAGACCATCGGCTACGGCCTGGCCGACTCGCCGCTGCTGCAGCTGGCCTGGATCGCCGAGAAGGTGCGCGAGTGGACCGACCTGCCGGTCGACCGCGACCAGCTGCTTACCACCGTCAGCCTGTACTGGTTCACCGGCTCCGGCGCCAGCGCCGCGCACACCCTGTACGAGCAGGCGCACTCCGCCGACTGGGGCCCGTCACCGGCCGTACCGCAGGGTTTCGCGGTCTTCGGCGCGGATGAGACGGTCCGCAAGCTGGTCACCGCGCCGGCCGGCGCGCACTGGAGCGAGTTCGAGCGTGGCAGGCACTTTCCTGCGATGGAAGCCCCCGCCCAGCTGGCGGCGGACCTGCAGGCCTTCTTCGGGCCGCTGCAGTGACCGGCCTGCTGAGCCAGCGTGGCCTCAACCGGGCCACGCTGGCCCGGCAGTACCTGCTGGAACGCGCGCCGGTACCAGTGATCGAGGCGATCGAGCACCTGGCCGGGATGCAGTCTCAGGCGCCGCTCGCCCCGTACATCGGCCTGTGGACCCGTCTGCGGGACTTCGCGCCTGACGAGCTGTCGGCGCTGACCGAGCGACGTCAGGTGGTGCGGCTGCACCTGATGCGCAACACCGTGCACCTGGTCAGCGCCCGCGACTGCCTGGACTGGCGTGCGCTGTTCCACCCGTTGCACGCCAGCGATTTCAGCGCGCATTTTAGTCATGGCACGGAGGGAGTGGACCGGGACGCGCTGCTCGGCCAGGCGAAGCGGCTGCTGGCCGAGCGGCCGCGCACCCGCGCCGAGCTCGGCAAGCTGCTCGCAGAACACTGGCCGGACGCCAATCCAAGCGCGCTGGCGTACGCGGCGACGCATCACCTTGCGCTGTGCCAGGTGCCACCGCGGGGGATCTGGGGCAAGAACGGCCCCGCGACATGGGCGCCCGTGGAGAGCCAGCTGGGCGCGCGGCTGCGTTCGGTGCCGGTTGACGCGCTGGTACTGCGCTATCTCGGCGCGTTCGGCCCGGCGAGCGTCGCCGATGTCCAGCTGTGGTCCGGGCTGACCCGGCTGCGTGAGGTGACGGAACGGCTGCCCTTGCGGACGTTCCGCGGAGATGCCGGACAGGTGCTTTACGACCTGCCCGACGCCCCCCGGCCTGGTGCGGACATGCCCGCTCCGCCGCGGTTCCTGCCCGCATACGACAACCTGCTGCTGTCACACAAGGACCGCACCCGGCTGATCTCCGGCAACCGCCCCGTGCCGCTCCCGCCGGGCAACGGCGTAACCGACGGTACCTTCCTGATCGACGGGATGTGGCAGGGTACCTGGCAGATCCGCGACCGGGCACTGCGCCTCCAGCCGTTCACCAGACTGCACCGCGAAGACCGCGACGCGCTGCTGACCGAGGCCGCGCGGCTGTGCGCCTTCGCGGCCGAGCAGGCGGGCGACGTGATCCTCGCCGAGCCGTAGGCCTTACGTGCGAGCACAGCGTCATGCCTTTCCGGGTGCGTTGCGCTCGTTGCGGCCCTGTGCGCCCGCCGGTCATCCCTGCGCGGTGAGGCCGGCCAGCAGGGCGAGCATCTTCGGCCAGCCGTCCCGCTGGGCGGCCACGTTGCCGGCCCGGGTGCCGCCGAGGTTCAGCAGGGTCGTGTCACCGGCCGGCTGGTATGGCTGCATGCCCACGCCGTGCCCCGCGTCCTGGTAGATCAAGGCCTGGTCCTTGTAGCGGCTGTGGTCGACCGACCGCTGCAGGATGATGGCGTTCGCCGACGACGCGGATCCCCAGATCGAGTCGTCCTTGCCCGCGACCGCGAGGACCGGCCCGCTGATGTGGCTCACGTCGATCGGTCCCGGGTCGACGACCCGCGGGCCGAGTATCCACGCGGCCCGCGCCTGGTTGTCCCCGGCCGTGTTCACCTCCGAGGATGGCGAGTACACGACCGCCCCGTGGAAGAGCGTCGGGAAGTTATCCGCGAGCAGCAGCGCGGCCTCGCTGCCCCGCGAGTAGCCCATCGCCAGAATGTGGGCCGGGTCGACCTGCGGCTGGCTGGCGAGGATCTTCCCGGCCGTCTCGAAGTACTCCAGCGGGATGCCGTCAAGCGCCGGCGGCAGCCCGGGCCAGTCGAAGTAGGCGACGGTCACCGCCGGGTACCCGTGGGCGGCCAGCAGCGCCGCCCCGTATACCTGGCTCATGCCGCCCTCCGCGCCGCCGAACACCAGCACCCCGGCGTGGCGCGCGGTTCCCGGCCGCGGCAGGAACAGTTCCCCGGCGACCTTGTCCTTGGCGAGGGTCAGCGTCCGGACGGTCTCGCCTTTCGCCATCCACTCCCGGGTCACGGTGCGGGATCCGAGCTTCGCTCCCGATGACGAGGTCACGGTCAGGGTGACCGGGTAGCCAGGCTGCTGCTGGGGCGGCGGGGGCGTGAAGTACTGGTCCTGGCTGGCGGGCGCGACCGGCCTCAACGACCAGAACAGCCCCATCCCGTCCTTGCCCTGGTAGGACCCCGACTTCGGCGCGGCCTCGGCCAGGTCAACGGTCCCGCCCTGGCTCGCGGTGTAGACGGCCGAGGACCGCCACGTGCCCTTCTTCGCGTCGGTCGCCTGCGCGCTGACGGTCACCTGCTCGCCCGCGGACAGCCCGGCGACCCGGATGTCGATGGCCTGGTCCGCGAGGGCGCTTGGCTCGCTGACCTGGATCACGGCCGGCTTGGCGGGCGCACCGCCGCTGCAGGCGGTCAGCCCGCCCGTCAGCAGGGCCACCGCCACGCCGGCGCTGATGCTTCCTAGTTTGCGGGTGAATGCTAGGGCCACAAGTTTACGCTAAACCGGTATACATCTCGCAGTCTAGCCCAATTAATCCCGAATACTTTCGATGGGCCGCCCGGCGGGCCGCAGTACCCGGGGTGCCGGCCGGGCGACCGGGTCAGGCGTGCAGGCCGAGCTCTCGCGCGATCAGCATCCGCTGCACCTCCGACGTGCCCTCGCCCACCTCGAGGATCTTCGCGTCCCGGTAGAACCGGCCGACGGCGAACTCGTTCATGAAGCCGTAGCCGCCGAAGATCTGGGTGGCGTCGCGGGCGTTGTCCATCGCCGCGTTGGAGGCGGTCAGCTTCGCGATCGCCGCCTCCTTCTTGAACGGCTCGCCGGCCAGCATCTTCGCCGCCGCGTGCCACCAGGCGAGGCGCGCGTTGTGGGTGCGCACCTCCATGTCGGCGATCTTGAACTGCAGCGCCTGGAACCGCCCGATCGGACCGCCAAAAGCAGAGCGCTCCCGAACGTAGGCCAGTGACTCATCCACGCAGCCCTGAGCCAGTCCGGTGGAGAGCGCGGCGATCGCCACCCGCCCTTCGTCAAGGGTCCGCAGGAACTGGGCGTAGCCGCGCCCGCGCTCGCCGAGCAGGTTCGCCTCGGGCACCCGGCAGCCGTCGAACGCGAGCTCATGGGTATCCGAGCAGGACCAGCCCACCTTGGAGTACTTGGGCGCGACGGTGAACCCCGGCGTGCCCGACTCCACCAGGATCGTGGAGATCTCCGGCTTGCCGTCCGGCCGCGTGCCGGTGACCGCGGCGACTCCCACCACGGCGGTGATGGACGTGCCGGAGTTGGTGATGAACGACTTGGACCCGTCGATCACCCACTCGCCGCCCTCCAGCCGGGCCCGGGTCCGCATCGCGCCGGCCACGTCGGTGCCGCCGCCCGGCTCGGTCAGCCCGAACGCGGCGAGCCGCTCCCCGGCGCACAGCGCGGGCAGCCACTGCCGCTTCTGCTCCTCGGTGCCGAACTGGTAAACGGGCATGATGCCGAGCCCGACCCCGGCCTCCAGCGTGATGGCGACCGAGGAGTCCACCCGGGCCAGTTCCTCAAGCGCCAGGCAGAGCGCGAAGTAGTCGCCGCCCATCCCCCCGTACTCCTCGGGGACCGGCAGCCCGAACAGGCCCATCCGCCCCATCTGCGCCACGATCTCGTACGGGAACTCGGCCTTGTCGTACAGGTCGCCGATCACCGGGGCCACCACGTCGCGGGCGAACTCCTCGACGCTCTTGCGCAGGTCCTCGTGCTCTTCATCAAGCTTGTAGCTGAGCATCAGCCGTCACTCCAATCCTTCTCCGACTTGGCCCCCAGAACGTCCCCGTGGCCCGTTAGTCCGGCTATAGCCGGCCCAACGGGCCACGGGGAGCGGCGCGGAGCGCCGGCGGACCGGCGGCTACGCATCGCCCGGGGTTCCCGGCTCGATGACCGCGAGCGCTTCGTCCATCCGGACCTGCTGGCCCGCCTTCGCGTTCAGTTCCGTCACCGTGCCGTCGAGCGGCGCGGTCACCGTGTGCTCCATCTTCATCGCCTCGACCACCAGCACCGGCTGCCCGGCGCATACGTCCTGTCCCACGCTGACGTGCACGGCGACGACCGTCCCCGGCATGGGGGAGCGGACCGTGCCGTCGGCGGCGGTCGCCCGCGAGCCGCGCAGCGGGGCCGGCGCCGCCTCGGCGACCGCCCACGCGTGCCCGTCCCGCCCTAGCCAGGTGGTTTCCCCCTCCAACGCGTACGCGAAGCGGACCGTGCGCGCCCCCGCACTGAGCACGAGGTCGGTACCGCCGCCGAGGGCCGCCGGACGGAACTCCCCGCGCGCCGTCACTGGCTCGCCGTCGCCGACCACGACCTCGGCACCCGCCGAGGCGAGCCCGCGCACCCGGACCTCAGCGGCCGTCCCGGGCCCGGTGGACAGCCGGAACCGCGTCCAGGCCGGCTCGCCCGGCCGCCAGCCGTCGGGAATGTCCCACGGGTCGGTCACCGGCCCGGCCGGCTCCCGCGCCAGCATCCGGGCCAGCGCCGCCGCGGCGAGCGCCTCGCTCGCCGGGTCCGTGCGGTGCCGGGCGGCGTCGGTGCCGGCAACCACCGCCCCGCCGCCAGGGTCGGCTCCGCCGCCAAGGGCGGCCGCTTCGGCACGGCCGGACCCGCCGCCCGCCACGATCCGCTCCGCCAGCCCGGTGTCGAGCCGCCCGGCCCGCACGTCCGGGTCGGCGAGCAGTGCCCGCAGGAAGCCGGTGTTGGTGGTGACGCCGAGCACGACCGTGTCCGCGAGCGCCCGGTCGAGCCGGCGCAGCGCGGTAGCGCGGTCCGCCCCCCACGCGATCACCTTCCCCAGCATCGGGTCGTAGTCGCTCGTCACGGTCACGCCCTCGGCGAGCGCCGAGTCCACCCGGATCCCCGGGCCGGCCGGCGACCGCAGCGCGAGCACGGTGCCGCCGGTCGGCAGGAAGCCGCGCGCCGGGTCCTCCGCGTAGACCCGCGCCTCCACGGCGTGCCCGTTCATCGGCGGGGACTCGGTAAACGGCAGCGGCTCGCCCGCGGCCACCCGCAGCTGCCACTCGACCAGGTCCAGGCCGTAGACCAGCTCGGTGACCGGGTGCTCGACCTGCAGCCTGGTGTTCATCTCCATGAAGAAGAAGTCATCGGGCGCGTCACCGGCCACGATGAACTCGACCGTGCCCGCGCCGGCGTAACCGGCCGACGCGGCGGCCGCCACCGCCGCCGCTCCCATCGCGGCCCGCTGCTCAGCGGTAAGCAGCGGTGACGGCGCCTCCTCGATGACCTTCTGGTGCCGCCGCTGCAGCGAGCACTCCCGCTCGCCGAGGTGGATCACGTTCCCGGAGGTGTCGGCGAGCACCTGGATCTCGATGTGCCGCGGGGCCGGCACGTACCGCTCGACGAGCAGCGTGCCGTCGCCGAACGCGGCGACCGCCGTCCGCCGCGCCGCCGTCAGGGCGCCCGGCAGTTCGGCCGCCGAGTCCACCACGCGCATGCCCTTACCGCCGCCGCCCGCGGAGGGCTTGATGAGAACGGGGAACCACCGTTCGTTCAGCTGACCGATGAGCTCCTCATCGGACAGCCCGGCCGCGCCCGCGCCGGGCACCACCGGCACCCCGGCCGCCGCCACCCGCGCCTTGGCGGCGATCTTGTCCCCCATCGCCTCGATCGCCTCCGGCGGCGGCCCGATGAAGGTCAGCCCGGCCGCCGCGCAGGCGCGGGCGAACGCGGCGTTCTCCGCGAGGAAGCCGTAACCGGGGTGCACCGCCTGCGCGCCGCACGCGGTCGCCGCCGCCACGATCCGGCTGATGTTGAGGTAGCTCTCGGCCGCCGCCGCTCCGCCGATCCGGATCGCTTCATCAGCAGCCAGAACGTGGGCCGCCGACTCATCAACGTCGCTGTACACCGCGACGCTGGCGATGCCGAGGGAGCGCAGCGTCCTGATCACCCGGACCGCGATCTCGCCGCGGTTCGCGACAAGCACCTTGCTGAACATCACACCGCTCCTACATCCGGAAGACGCCGTAGCCGGCCGGCTCGAGCGGCGCGTTGGCCGCCGCGGACAGCGCGAGGCCGAGGACCCGCCGGGTGTCGGCGGGGTCGATGATCCCGTCGTCCCACAGCCGGGCCGTCGCGTAGTACGGGTTGCCCTGGTGCTCGTACTGGTCGCGGACCGGCTTCTTGAACGCGTCCTCCTCGCTGGCCGGCCAGTCCTGGCCGCGCGCCTCGAACTGATCCCGCCGGACGGTGGCGAGCACGCTCGCGGCCTGGTCGCCGCCCATCACGGAGATCCGGGCGTTCGGCCACATCCACAGGAAGCGGGGGGAGTAGGCCCGGCCGCACATCGCGTAGTTCCCCGCGCCGAACGAGCCGCCGATGATCACGGTCAGCTTGGGCACCCGGGCGCAGGCGACCGCGGTGACCATCTTGGCGCCATGCTTGGCGATGCCGTCGGCCTCATACTGCCTGCCGACCATGAAGCCGGTGATGTTCTGCAGGAACACCAGCGGGATCCGGCGCTGGTCGCACAGCTCGATGAAGTGGGCGCCCTTGAGCGCGGACTCGCTGAACAAGATCCCGTTGTTGGCGATGATCCCGACCGGGTGCCCGTGGATCCGGGCGAACCCGGTCACCAGCGTCGCGCCGTACTCGGCCTTGAACTCGGCGAACCGGCTGCCGTCGACGACGCGGGCGATGACCTCGTGCACGTCGTAGGGGGTGCGGAGGTCGGTCGGCAGCACCCCGTAGACGCTGTCCGCCGGGTAGGCGGGCTCCTCCGGCGGCGCCATGTCCCAGGGGCGGGGCGCGCGCGGCGCCAGCGTGGCGACGATGCCGCGGACCATGCGCAGCGCGTCGCCGTCGTCCTCGGCGAGGTGGTCGGTGACCCCGGACACCCGGGAGTGCAGCTCGCCGCCGCCGAGGTCCTCGGCGCTGACGACCTCGCCGGTCGCGGCCTTCACCAGCGGCGGGCCGCCCAGGAAGATCGTGCCCTGGTTCCGGACGATCACTGCCTCGTCGCTCATCGCGGGCACGTACGCGCCGCCCGCGGTGCACGAGCCGAGCACCGCCGCGATCTGCGGGATGCCGCGGGCCGACATCGTCGCCTGGTTGTAGAAGATCCGGCCGAAGTGCTCACGGTCCGGGAACACCTCGTCCTGCCTGGGCAGGAAGGCACCGCCCGAGTCGACCAGGTAGATGCACGGCAGGCGGTTGTGCAGCGCGACCTCCTGGGCGCGCAGGTGCTTCTTGACCGTCACCGGGTAGTAGGTGCCGCCCTTGACGGTCGCGTCGTTGGCGACGATGACGCATTCCCGGCCGCTCACCCGGCCCACGCCGGTGATGACGCCCGCGGCGGGCGCGTCACCGTCGTACAGGCCGTCCGCGGCCAGCGGGCTCAGCTCGAGGAACGGCGAGCCCGGGTCGGTCAGCGCGTCCACCCGGTCGCGCGGCAGCAGCTTGCCGCGCGCGATGTGCCGCTGCCGCGACGCCTCCGGGCCGCCCAGGCTGACCTCGGCCAGCTTCTTCCGCAGCTCGGCGGCGAGCGCCGCGTTCGCCGCGTGGTTGCGGGCGAAGCGCTCGCCCCCCGTGTCCGCCCGGCTGTGCAGCACGGGCGCGTTGGACATCATGCCGCCGCTACCCTTTCGATGTTAGCTAGCGCTCGCTGATCTCGCCTCTAATGCGAATTTTATGTTAACGCATACTAACAAGAGCGTCTAGTATGGAGGGGTGCGTGACAGCGGTTCCCGGGTGTCCTCCCCGGCTCACACCCCGGCTCCCGCGCCGGCCGCCCGGCGGGGCGCGGTGCGGGCGCGCAGCCAGCTGCGGCGGGAGGAGATCCTGACCGCGGCGGCCGCCCTGTTCGCGCGGCGCGGCTTCCACGGCGTGTCCATCGATGACATCGGCTCGGCCGTGGGCATGTCCGGCCCGGGGATCTACCGGCACTTCCCCGGCAAGGAGGCCGTGCTCTCGCAGATGCTGCTCGACATCAGCCAGCGGCTGCTCGACGAGGGCGGCCGCCGTGTTACCGCCGCGGCGGACGCCGAGGCCGCGCTTGACGCGCTGCTGCGCTGGCACGTGAGCTTCGCGCTGAGCCAGCCCGACCTCATCACCGTGCAGAACCGTGAGCTCGCCAACGTGCCGGAGCCTGCCCGCAGGCAGATCCGCCGCCTGCAGCGGCTGTACGTGGAGGAGTGGGTCACCGTGCTGAGCGAGCTGTCGCCGCGCGCGCCGCAGGCCAGCCTGCGTACCGCCGTGCACGCCACGTTCGGCCTGCTCAACTCGACGCCGCACAGCGCGGCGGAACTGCCGCCGGAGGCCATGGCCGGCCTGCTGTGCGCGATGGGCCGCGCCGCGCTGACCGCGGCCGCCGTGTGACCGCGGCCGCCGTGTGACCGCGGTCACCGCCAGACGGCGGCCGGCCCGAGCGGCTCGTAGAAGAAGCCGCCCGAGGCCGTGGACGGGTTCGGGTCGTTCGCCAGGTTGCTGTAGTCGATGCCGAACGTGTACTCGGTTCCCGGCGCTACCCGGTGCCCGCTCGGGTCGGGCTGCTGGATGATCCCGGCGTCCTTGAAGGTGCCGTCGCTGTAGAAGAACTGGGCGGGGTTGACCACGAAGCCGTCCGCCCCGGCGATCACGGTCCAGGCGATGATGACCCCGCCGGTCTTGTCCCCTTGGGTGTCGACCAGCCCGATGCGGGAGCCCTCGGGCGTGGTGTACCAGGAGATGTCACCTGGGTTCTGGCTGTCGGTGGACTTGAGCACCGCCAGCGGCGGCTGGCTGGTCCCGAGCACGCTGAGCCGCGCGGTGCTCTCGTCGAGCAGGCAGCTCGCGATGTTCACCTGGTCGATCGTGCCGCCCGTGTGGTACGCCTTCGCGCAGACCGCCGGGCGGGCGGCGAGCCAGGCCTTGGCTGCGGCGTTCATGTCGGCCTGCTGCGCCGCGGTCGCGGTGGCGAACTTGGGCTGCAGCGCCGCGTCGATGGCCGCGTCCGCGGTCTCGGTCTTTTCCTCGTAGCACGACACGATGCTCAAGGTGGTCTGCTGGCTGCCGCAGTCGTCCGGCGCGTGCGTGGGCGTGGCCGCGTGGCCGGGGTCGAACGGCTCGGTGATCGGCACGAACGTGGTCGTGCCGGCCGGCGCGCTCAGGGTCACGGTTGCCGAGGCCGAGACCGCGGGCGCGGCGCTGCTGCCGCTGCTCGCCGTCGCCGTCGTGCCCTGCGTCGCGGGGCTTCCGGTTGACGAGCTCGCGGCGCTGCAGCCGGCGAGCATGCCGATGCCGATGGCAGGCACTGCCGCCATGGCGAGCCTGCCGCCGGCGGTGCCTCGCCTGCCGCTGCTCATCGGGTGCCCCCATCGTGACAGTCCCATGTCGCTACCCTTCGCTCCAGGCCGCTGGCTTACCGTAACGGGGCGAGCGTAGCAGGGCGGCAGGTTCCGGGCACAGGCCCGCGCGCCGGTTTTGTGCGGCCACCACCGAACAGCGCAGCTGGCCGTTTCGTTCGTTACCCGGCCGGAGTAAGCGGGCGGAGGTAGTCGGCCATGGCCTGGTGGCCGAAGTGCTCGGCCCAGCCGAGCGGCGTGGCGTTGAACCTCGCGTCACGGATGCCGGGGTCGGCGCCGAGCTGGATCAGCATGCGGGCCGCGTCGATTTCGCCGCGCCCGGCCGCCGTGTGCAGCGCGGTTTCCCACTCCTGTTCCATCGGGACGTCCACCCGGCCGCGCGCGTTGACGTCCCAGCCGAGCTCGGCAAGCAGCGGGATGGCGGGCCAGGCGCGCCGGCCGGCGGCCCACACGATCAGCCCGGGCCGCTGCGCGCGGGCCGCGTCGGCGTGCCCGGCGTGCCGCTCGGCCGCGGGCCGGTCGCCGGCAAGCGCGGCGGCGATGAGCCCGTCCGCCCCCTCGGCCGCGGGCCGCGGCACGCCGCCCTGCTCGACCAGCCAGTCAAGCACCGCCAGGCAGCCGCAGATCGCCGCTACCTCGGCCGGCGTCCTGCCGTCGCAGGCGTTGTAGCACTTGACCAGCCTGTCCTCGCCGGACTTGAACGGTGACCGCAGGTCGGCACCGTGCTCGGCAAGCAGCCGCACCCGGTCGCGCATGTCGTGCGTGACCGCCCACCGGAGCTGTCCCTGGATCAGCTCGGCGGGGGAGTCGGTCCTCATCCCGAGGCGCGCCCGCCACTTCCCGCCGTCGCCGTGGCCGAGCCCTTGGCTGAGCAGCAGCGTGAGGTGGCTGTCGTCGCTGCCGAACTGCCGGTTGTAGAGCGCCTGCCCCTCGTTGGGGTCTGCCCCCGCTGCCAGCAGCGTGCTGGCAAGCGCGAGGCCGTGCGGATGCGGCGGCTGGTCGCCCTCCCCGCCGCCAAGCGCCCCGGTCAGCGCGGTGAACGGGGAGGTCAGCCCGTGCCACAGATAGCCGGCGTCGGGGTCGGCGCCATGGTCGAGCAGCAGCCGGGCCGAGCGGATGGTCGCTTCCTCGCTAACCGACGGGTCGTTCCGCGCGTAGGCGAGGTAGAGGATCGGCTCCCAGCGGTAGGGCCCGCCTTCCGCGCTGGCCAGCGCCGGGTCCTCGCGAAGCAGCGCCGCAAGCGCGGCGGCGTCGGCTGCCGCCGCGGCCGCGTGCACCGACGTCCGGGTGATCTCCGGGTGCTCGGCAAGGAGCCGGGCGGCGCGCTGCCAGCGCTCCGGCGTGTCGTCGTCGCCGTAGCGCAGGCAAGCCAGCACGAGGAACTCGTCGGCGGGCCGGGCGGCGCCGGCCACTTCATCCGGAGCCCTGCGGTAGTGCTCGATCGTCTTGACATGCCGCTTGAGCGCCGCCCACGAGGAGAAGCCGTAGTGCCGGGCCACGACAAGCTGCGCGCCCGCGAGTGACACCGCATGCGGCCCGTCGGGATGGTGCGCGCCCACGAGGTCAAGGGCGCCCTGCGAGCCTGCCCGGCTCAGGTCGCGAAGGTCCTTCGCCTGCTTGCGCAACTGCTCGAAGCTCGGATCGTCAGGAAGACGCGCGGTCGCCACAGCGACCTCCTCTCGTCGCCCGGGGTCCGCTACGTCAGGCCGAAAGGAGGCTCGATGGCCAGGAATTCGAAGTCAGCTCGGGTGGGCTCAGCCCTGTCCGCGGACCGGAGGCGTCCCGTGCGCCTGCGGTCATCGTACCTTTTCCCTTCATCCGGCGGCAGGCCTGCTGGCCTCCGAATACGACCTGGCAGGGGTGCGGGGTCACCAGCTGATGCTGGCCTCCACCGGCCTGTGGTCGCTGCCGTTGGCAGGCCCTACCCAGGAGTTGTCCGGGTGGACGCCTCTGACCAGGATCTGGTCGATTCGTATCACCGGGAAGGACGCCGGCCAGGTGAAGCCGAAACCAGTCCCGGCCATGTCCTGGGCCGAGTGCAGTTGCGCGGTGAGGCCGGCGAATGCCCGGTCGTCCATGGTGCCGTTCAGGTCGCCGAGCAGCACCACCTGCTTACTCGGATCGGCGGCGATGGCCTTGCTAAGCGACCGCACGCCTATGTCCCGCGAGGCTGTCCAGAAGCCCGTCGCGGGAGTCAACCGCACGGACCCCAGGTGGGCCACGTAGACCGTCAGCGGCCCGTGGCCCGTGGCCACCGTGGTGCGCAGCGCCCGGTCCCAGGCCACCGTGTCCCCGGCCGGCCGGGTGTCCGCCAGCGGCCCGTAGTCAGTGATGTCGATCGGCTGAGTGTCCGACAGCGGCAGCTTGCTCCACAGCCCGACCGTGCCCCGCACCGTGTGGTACGGGTACGCCTTCGCCAAGTCCTTCTCGTACGTGGCCGCGGCTTGCGGCGTGAGCTCCACCAGGGCAAGCACGTCCGCGCCGGAGGCGGCCAGGTCGCGGGCGGTGCCGGCCGGGGCTGGGTTGCCCGCGTTAACATTTTCGCTGGCCACAGTGAGGAAGCCCCCAGGGTGGGACTTGTCGCTGAGCGCACCGCCGAAGAGGTTCAGCCACACCATGGCCGGCAGCAGCAGCGCGGCCACCGCGGCGGCGGAGCGGCGCAGCAGCGCCCCGGCCAGCAACGCCGGGATGAACAGGCCGAGCCACGGCAGGATGGTCTCCGCCAGGCTGCCGAGGTTCCCGGTCCCCCGGTTCGGGATCTGCGCGTGCAGCAGCATGAGCAGCCCCAGCAGCAGCGCCAGCGCCGCGAGCACCAGGCCGCGTTTCCATGGACCCGGCCAGGAGGCTTCACCGGTTCCTGGCAGCTCGGTTCCTGGCAGCTCGGTTCTTGACGGGGGCCATCCGGTCATGGCGCGCCCAGCGGAGGGCCCGCGGGGTTATCACGCGAACCGGACCGCACGCCAGCGCCGAGGGCGGCATTCAGCGCGAGCACGAGGTCGTGGCCGGCCTGCAATGCGTGCGGCAGGATAGTCCTGGCCGTGCCTGGCTGGCCGAAGACGGCGGCCACGATCAGCGTCTTGCGCCCGCTCGCCCGGCTCCAGGCCGCGACGAGAAGGCATCCGCCGGCGGCCTGCGTGCTACCGGTCTTGAGGCCGACGATGCCGTCCTGGCCAAGCAGCGTGTTGTAGTTGCGGACCACGCCGGCCACCGGGACAACGGCCGTAGGCAGCGCCGTTATCGCGGCCAGCGCGGGCACCCCCATCGCCGCCGTGCCAAGGCGAACCTGGTCGGCCGCGGTGCTGACGGTGGACGGGTCCAGGCCGGACGGGTCGGTGTAGCTGGTGCCGGTCATGCCCAGGCGGCGGGCGGCGGCGTTCATCCGCGCCGTGAACGCGGCCTGGCTGCCGGCGTCCCATCGCGCCAGTATCCAGGCCATGTTGTCGGCCGAGGGCAGCAGCAGCGCCTCGAGCGCCTGACGCTCGGTGAGCCTCTCCCCGGCGGCGACGATCACCAGCGAGTCGCCGTCAGCGACCTGCGACGGGTATGCGGCTGCCTCCGACGGCTGGACCGTGATATCCGGACCTGATCCGGTTCCCGACAGCGGATGGTCCTGCAGGATCACGTACGCGGTCATCAGCTTGGCGACGCTGGCGATGGGCACCTGCCTGGTCGCGCCCGGGCCCTCGGCCACGCCGTAGCCGCTGATATAGGCGGCCGAGGTCCCGTCGGCCGGCCACGAGACCGCGCCCAGCCGCGGCCGGCGCTGAGTGACAGCCCCGGTGGACGTCTGGCCGGGCCGCGCCGTCGGCCAGGAGAGGGGCGCCGGCCTGGAGGGAGACCCATGCGGCCGCGCGATGACGAGGCCGGCCAGGCAGCCGAGTGCGGCCAGGCCGGCGAGAGCGGTCAGCAGCGTCCGGCTTGTCCTGCGCCGCCGGTAACCGGTTCGTGTTCCGTCCGCCCCACGTGGCGGCCGGGTGCTCGTTGGGTGCATGCCTGCGACGGTGCGATACCGGTTTCACCGGTATGTCCGGTTGTCGTCACAGCTAGGTCACAGCGGGCGCGAGCGGGATGCCTGTGACACGCTTATGACAATCCCCGAACCGGTTCATGACATTGACGCGATGTAGTCAGGGGAGTAACACACTGGCCGTTCGCCGTTCGCCGTCCGGCGAGCGCTCCGGCGGCGAGGACCATCCCGCGCCTGCCGGGCGACATAATGGCAGGTAATGGCTACCGTACTGCTGGTCGAGGACGATCCGGGCGCCCGGCAAGGCCTGGAGCTGGCCCTGCGCCGCCTCGGCTACGAGGTGCGCCCCGCCGCGACCGGCGAGGCAGCGCTCCGCGACTTCCCCGGCGCCGCCGCGGACGTCGTGGTGCTCGATGTGATGCTCCCGGGACTGGACGGCTTCGAGGTCTGCCGGCGGCTGCGTCGCGGCAGCGACATCCCGGTCATCATGCTGACCGCACGGGGCGACGACCTGGACATCGTCGGCGGCCTTGAGGCCGGGGCCGACGATTACGTGGTGAAGCCGGTGGAGCCGCGCGTGCTCGACGCCCGTATCCGCGCCGTGATCCGCCGGACAGCCCGGTCCGGCTCGCCAGCGGAGACGTATGGTGAGCTGATGATCGACCGCGGCTCGCTGATCGTCCGCCGAGACGGCCGGGATGTCTCGCTCACCCCCACCGAGCTGCGGCTGCTGCTGGTCCTGTCCGGCTCCCCACGGCAGGTGTTCTCCCGGGAACAGCTGCTCGACCTGGTCTGGGAACACGACTACCTCGGGGACTCCCGGCTGGTTGACGCCTGCGTCCAGCGGCTGCGGGCGAAGATCGAGACCGACACGTCCGATCCCCGCTATATCCAGACCGTGCGGGGCTTCGGGTACCGGTTCGGGCCGGTGTAGCTGGCGAGTAGGAGGGATGCCCTGGTGCGGACCCGCCTGGTTATCGCGTTCATCGTGGTGGCGCTGCTGTCAGCGCTCGCCGCCTCATGGTTCCACACCTTGATTGAGTCGTACCGCCTCCCTGCCTTGCTGGATGAGGTGGTCTTCGGGCCCCAGTGGCTGCGGGATCTGCGGGTCCGCTATCCCGGGCAGTCGCCACCCCGCCTGGTGCCCCATACCGCCCTGGTCTTCTTCGCGATCGAGACCGCGCTGCTGCTCGCGATGATGACCACCGTCGCCATCGCCGTGTACCGGCCGGTCGTGCTGCCGGTACGGCGGCTGGCCCAGGCCGCGCGGCGCATGTCCGGCGGTGACCTGTCGGTCCGGGTCCAGCCGCAGGGCCGCGACGAGCTCGCCCAGCTGGTCACCGCGTTCAACGGGATGGCTTCCGCCCTGGAGGGCAAGGTGAGCGAGCTGCAGCAGATGGAGGCACGCGCCCGCCAGTTCGCGGGCGACGTGTCTCACGAGCTGCGGACTCCCCTGACCGCGATGACGGCGGTGGTCGGCATCCTCGACGAGCACCCGGGGCTGACCGGAGACGCGGCGGCGGCCGCGCGGCTGGTCGGGCAGGAGGTCAAGCACCTTAACCGGCTGGTCGAGGACCTCATCGAGGTCTCCCGCTTCGATGCGGGCACCGCGCAGCTTGTCACCGATGAAACGGACATCGCGAAAGCGGTCAGCCAGTGCCTGCGCGCGCGGGGCTGGTCAAGCGTGGGCACTGAGGTGCCCGCCGGGCTGATGGCGCGGCTGGACCGCCGCCGCTTCGACGTCATCCTCGCCAACCTCGTCGGCAATGCCATGCGTCACGGCGGCCCGCCGGTGACCGTGCAGGCCCGCATCCAGTCAGGCGCTCCGAGCGGCGGGCACCTGACAGTGGAAGTACGGGACCACGGCCCGGGGCTGCCTCCCGCCGCGATCCCGTACATCTTCGACCGGTTCTACAAGGCCGACACGGCCCGGGCGCGGTCCGCCGGAAGCGGCCTGGGCCTGGCGATTGCCTGGGAGAACGCGCGCCTGCACGGCGGTCACATCCGCGCGGGCAATCACCCGGACGGCGGCGCCGTGTTCACGGTAGGCCTCCCGCTGAACGCGCCGGACCACGATGACGAGCTTGTGGCGGGCACCCGGCGCTTAGGCTGTTGGGTCGATGTTGTGGTTGAGCCGGAAGATGTTGCCGGGGTCGTAACGACGCTTGACCGTGACGAGCCGCTGGTAGTTCTCGCCCCACACGTGGTGCACCATCCGCCCGTCCTCGGCGGTCAGGTTATTCACGTAACTCCGGCCGGCCATGTAGGGGTGGAGCGCGTTGAACGTCTCCCTGGCCCAGGTGATGTTCGGCTCGGTTTCCCGCGGGTCGAGCCATTGCGCCACGATGAGCAGGCTGTAGCCGGGCGCCCGGTGGGGGAAGGCGGTGGCGGCGGGATCAACGCGGTTGACCGCGCCCAGGTAGGGCACGACGGCCAGTCCGCTCATGGCCGACGGGCACCGGTGCAGCGCCTCGATCATGACCTCAAGCGACGCGTCCGACAGCTCGGTGAAGAACGCGGACTTCCAGTAGTTGAACGCCCCCTTGGGGTACCCGGCGTCGTTGAGGGTGTTGATCACCGGGTAGGGCATGGGCTGGATGAGGTCGGCGGCCGGCGGGCCGAATTGCCGCAGCGGCTTGAGGTCTGCCTCGGCGGCCGTGAGATCGCCGCAGTGGCAGGCGATGATGGCGGCGAGTTTCTCCTCCGGTGCGGTGGGCTCGGCGAACAGCGAGAGGTACACCGTGAGCTCGTCGGGGGCCGCCTGGGTGAGCTCGCGGTAGAAGCCGAATAGCTCTCGCGCCCGGCGGGCGGGGTGGACGACCGGGCCGCCGTAGACGGTTGACACCGGGTGGGCCCGGTACTCGAAGGAGGTAGCGACCCCGAAGTTGCCGCCGCCCCCGCGCAGGGCCCAGAACAGGTCCTGGTTTTCCTCGTCGCTGGCGGTGAGAACCTCACCGTCGGCGGTCACGACCTCAGCCGACAGCAGGTTGTCGATGGTGAGGCCGTACTTGCCCATCAGCCAGCCCTCGCCGCCGCCGAGGGTTAGCCCGGCGATGCCGGTGGTGGAGACGATCCCGCCGGTGGTGGCCAGTCCGTGGCAGGCCGCCGCCCGGTTGAACTCGTTCCAGGTGACGCCGCCTTGCGCCCAGATGGTCCGCCTCCGCCGGTCCACCTTGATGCCCTTCATCGGCGCGAGGTCGATCATCAGGCCGCCGTCGGTGACGGCCAGGCCGGCGACGTTGTGGCCGCCGCCGCGCACGGAGATCTCGGTGGCCTGCTCACGCCCCATCGTCACGGCGTCGGCCACGTCGGGGACGGTGCGGCACCGGGCGATGAGCCCGGGACGCTTGTCGATCAGGCCGTTCTGTACCCGGCGGACCTGGTCGTATCCCGGGTCCGCGGGACCAACGAGCTCACCAGTGAATGAAGCCCTCACCTGGTCCGGAACCGTAATGGGGTTGCCCATTTCATCTCTCCTCTGGCTCTCGCGCGTAGCTCTGGCGCGCCGCTGGCGCTGGCGGGCACTGCCAGACCACAGTGACCTGGCCGCCTGCCGTCGGCGTGTCACCGGCGTGTCGGCCCCGTGTCGCGAGCCCCGGTGTCCTGATCACTGTCCCCGGATGTCGTGCGATCCTTAAGTAATCCTTAAGTAAGGCCTAGGGGGTAACGGTGGTCGAATGGGGTTACGGGCTGCTTGGCCCGGTTGAGGTCCGGGTTGGCGGCCAGGCAGTCGGCCTCGCCAGCGCTAGCCAGCGCTTGGTGCTGGCGATGCTGCTGCTTGAAGCCAACCGGCTCGTCCCCGCGCACCGGCTCATCGACGAGCTGTGGGGCGAGGCGCTGCCCGCCGACCCGCCCGCTGCCCTGCGCACGCAGGTCTCCCGGCTGCGGCGCGTGCTCGGCCCGGCGGGCGGCTGCCTTGTCACTACCGATGGCGGCTACCGGCTGAGCCTTGAGCGGGGCCAGCTGGATGCCGCCCGGTTCGAGGACGCCCTGGCCGTGGCGGCTCGAACGGCGGGGGAGCGGGGCCTGGCGCTTCTCGATGAGGCACTTGGCCTGTGGCGCGGCCCCGCGCTGGCCGAGTTCGCCGGCCGGCCGTTCGCGCGGGCCGAGGCTGTCCGGCTCGATGAGCTCCGGGTGACGGCGCGCGAGCGCCGGGCCGAGCTCGTGCTGTCGCTGGGCCCGGCGCAGGACGCGGTGGCGGACCTGCAGGCGATCGTGGCCGAGCACCCGGAGCGGGAGCGGGCGCGGGGGCTGCTCATGCGGGCCCTATACCAGAGCGGCCGGCACACCGACGCGCTTGCCACGTTCCGTTCCTGGCGCGGCTACCTCGCTGAGGATCTCGGCCTGGATCCCTCACCTGCCCTGGAACGCATCGAGCGGGACATCCTGCGACACGAGCTCCCGATGGCGGAGTCCGTACCCCAGCAGGACCGCCGGGCGCTGCCGCTGCCGGTGACCAGCTTCGTCGGCCGCGATGAAGACTGCCTGGCCGTCACCGGGCTGCTTGGCGAAGTGCGGCTGGTGACCCTGCACGGGCCGGGCGGCGTGGGCAAGACCCGGCTGGCGCTTGAGGTGGCCTCCGGCATCGGCGCCCGGTACCGGGACGGGATCTGCTTCTGCGACCTCGCCGCGATCGCCAGGGCCGCGTCGGTGACCCGGGCCATCGCCACGGCGGCCGGGGTCAGCGAGCGCGCGTTCCGGCCTCTCGACGATCAGCTCATCGAGGCCCTGGCGGGCCGTGAGCAGCTGCTTGTGCTCGACAACTGCGAGCACGTGGCGGACGGCATCGCGGCCGTCGCCGAACGACTGCTCAGGGAGACCAGGAACATCACCGTGCTGGCGACCAGCCGCGAGCGGCTCGGAGTCGATGGTGAGCACGTGTGGCCGGTCAAGCCGCTGCCGGCCGAGGGGCCCGCCTCTCCCGCGGCCCGGCTGTTCAGCGACCGCGCTCGCGCGGCGGACCCGGCCGCTCGCCAGGAAACCAGGGACACCGAGGCGATCGCGGACCTGTGCGCCGGGCTCGACGGCCTGCCGCTCGCCATCGAGCTAGCGGCCGCCCGGCTGCCGGGCACGACCGTCCGCGAGCTCGCTGACAGCCTCCGGGACCGGTTCGGCCTGCTTACCGTGGAGCGCCGGGCCGACAGCCGCCACCGGTCCCTGCGAGCCGTCGTCGACTGGTCCTACCAGTTGCTGACGGCGCCGGAGCAGCGGCTGTTCGACCAGCTATCGGTGTTCTGCGGCTGGTTCGATATCGGCGCCGCCCGTGCCATCACGGCCGCCGGCGATGACGACACGGCCGTAGGCCGCCTCGTGCTGCACCTGGTCGACCGGTCACTGATCACCGCCGACCGCGACGATGGCCCCGGTTCTGGCAGGACCGCCCGCTACCGGCTGCTTGAGACGCTGCGCGACTACGGGCTCGAACGGCTGCGGGAGCGCGGCGAGCTTGACGCGGCCCGCGGCCGGCATGCCCGCTGGGCGGCGGACCTGGTGACGCAGGCGGCAGACGGCCTGGCCGGCCCCGGAGAGGCCGGCTGGTCGGCCCGGCTCGACTCGCACATCGGTGACCTGCGCGCCGCGCACAGCTGGCTGACCGGGAACGACACCGAGCTCAGCTTGCGCATGTGCGCCGAACTGCACTGGTACGCGCTGCTGCGCTGCCAGTCGGAGGTATTCCGGTGGGCTGAAGTCAGCGCTGCGGCCGCCGCCGGGTCCCGCTCGCGGTTCTACCCCCAGGTGCTCGCTTCCGCGGCATGGGGAGCCGTCTACCGGGGTGACCTGGAAGCCGCCGAAGCCGGCGCGCACGCCGCCCTGGACGCCGCGCGGGGCCTGTCGCCGATTGCCGCCCGCAGGGCCCTGCAGGCGCTCGGCGACCTCGCGATCTATGCCGGCGACCTGGACCGTGCGGCCGACAGGTACATGCACGCGTACGAGCTGTCGGTGCAGGCCGGTGACTGGCTTGACGCCGCGTGGGACGGCGGCAGCGCCGGCGTCGCCCTGGCCTACGGCAACCGCCTGGCCGAGGCTAACCGCCTGGCCGGCCAGGGCCGGGACGCGGCCGTCCGGTCTGGCGCACCCTCCGCGCTGGCGCTGGTCCTGGCCGTCCTCGGGGAGATGACCGCCGCCGGCGATCCCGGCCAGGCCAAGCAGCACCTGCACCGGGCGCTGGAACTCGCCCAGCCCGCGAACAGCCGCCTGGTCGCCGGATTCGCCGAGGTTTGCCTGGCGACCCTGCACGCCAGGCATGGTGAGCCCGTCACCGCACTGCGCTACTACCACCAGGTCATCAGCAAATGGCGGCAGGCCGGCACCTGGTCACCCCTGTGGGTCACCCTGCGGACACTCATCGACCTGCTGGCCCGCGTCGGCGCCTGCCACGACGCGGCCATCTTGTACGGCGCGGCCGCCTCGCCGAGCAGCGGCGTACCGCTTTACGGCGACGACGCCGACCTCCTGCGCCAGACCGCCGCGCTGCTTCGCGACCAGCTGACAGAAACCGAGTTCCGCTCATGCGTCGAGAGGGGCGAAGAACTGGGCGGCGTCCAGGTCGTCGACCTGGCCCTCGACGCCATCGCCCGGGCGGGGCAAGCCTAGGCTTGCCGTGCTGAACCGTCCCTACCAAGATCGGGGCCCGATGACCATCACGCCTGCCAGCCAGCTGGATGCCGCCGACCCGCTTGCGGCCTTCCGTTCCCGCTTCGTGGCGGCGGACGACCCGTCCATCATCGCGTACCTGGACGGCAACTCCCTCGGACGGCCGCTCGCGGTGACCGCGGAGCGGCTGCCCGCCTTCGTGGCCGGCCAGTGGGGCCGCGGGCTGATCAGGAGCTGGGACGAGGCCTGGATGGCCGAGCCGCTGACCGTGGGGGAGCGGCTCGCCCAGGTCGTCCTCGGCGCCGCGCCCGGCCAGGTGACCGTCGCCGACTCGACGTCGGTGCTGCTCTACAAGCTGATCCGGGCCGGCGTCGGCGCCCGGCCCGGCCGGGATGAGGTGGTCATCGACCGGGACAACTTCCCGACGGACCGGTTCATCATCGAGGGCGTCGCGGCCGAGTGCGGCCTGACGGTCCGCTACCTCAGCGCGCCGCACGACGCCGGGGTGCGGCCGGCGGACGTCGCGACCGTGCTGAGCGAGCGCACCGCCCTGGTCGTGCTCAGCCACGTGGCGTACCGCTCGGGATTCCTCGCGGACATGGCGGCCATCACCCGTGACACGCACGAGGCCGGGGCGCTGATCCTGTGGGACCTGTGCCACTCGGCCGGCGCCGTCCCGGTCGAGCTGGACTCCTGTGACGTCGACCTAGCGGCCGGGTGCACTTACAAGTACCTCAACGGCGGGCCCGGTTCGCCGGCCTTCTGCTACGTCGCGACCCGGCTGCAGGAGGAACTGCGGCAGCCCATCTGGGGCTGGATGGGCGCCAGCGACCCGTTCGCCATGGGACCGGAGTACCGCCCGGCGCAGGGGATACGCAAGTTCATCTCCGGGACTCCGCCGGTGCTGGCGATGCAGCCGCTCAAGGACATGCTCGAACTAATCGCGGAGGCCGGCCTCGCCGCGATCAGGGAGAAGTCGGTCGCGCTCACCGAGCACGCGATCGCGCTGGCCGACGAGGTACTCGCACCGCTCGGCGCCCGGCTCGCCAGCCCGCGCGCCGCCGCCGAGCGCGGTTCGCACATCACCGTCGACCACCCCAGCTTCGCCGAGGTGACCGCCGCCCTGTGGAAGCGCGGCGTGATCCCCGACTTCCGGCCGCCGGACGGGATCCGCATCGGGCTGTCCCCGCTGAGCACCAGCTTCGCCGAGCTTGAGCGCGGGATCGAGGCGATCGCGCAGGAGCTGCGCGGCCGCGCCGACGTTCCCTGACGCGCCGGGCGCTCAGGCGGCGCGTGGCGACGGGGGTGCGTGGGACCTGAGGACCTGGCGGCCGTCGGGACTTCGCGCTTCGGTGGTGCCGTCGGGGTGGAGGATCAGCTGCCAGCCGCGGCGGTGGATGCAGACGTCATGGTGGAACTGGCAGACGAGGGCGCAGCTGGCGACGGAGGTCTCGCCGCCGTCTTGCTTGTGGCGCAGGTGGTGCACGTCGCAGTGCACCGCGGGACGGCCGCACTTGGGCCACGCGCAGGCGCGGTCGCGCAGCAGCACGGCGCGGCGGATATGAGCCGGGACGGAGTCGCTGTAGCCGATGTCCAGCGGGAGCGACGGGGTGTTGTACGGCTTGCCGAGCAGGCCCTGGCGGAGGATCGCGGCGACGCCGGCCGGGCCGGAGACCAGGTCGACGGCCAGCCGGGCCATCGCATACCGCAGGGGCCGCCAGGCTTCGGGGGACAGCGCCGCGGAACGGGCGCGTAGCAGCAGGGTGCAGGGGTGGTTCCACTTTTGCGTCCTGGATTGAATCAAGCACACCAGCCCACGGCATCTTCAGGGGGTGACCGTGACGCGTCTGTCTGCAGAGTCAGGCAGCCCGAAGTGCTGGACTCGCACGACGAGGACAGTGTCGTCGCGGTAATCCTCAAGGAACCAGATCATCACAGGGGTGATTCCACTTTTGCATCGTGGACTTCGCAGGCAGTCGCGACGTGACGCCCGGGACTCGCGCGGCCTGAGTGCCCTCACCCCGCTCCGCCCGGCGGGCCCGCAAGATCGTCATGGCCCGTTAGGCCGGCCATGGCCGGCCTAACATCCATGACGATCTTCACCGTCACCCGGGGGCGGCCACGCTGTTACGGCAGAGGCGCAAGGGATGGCCGGCCCGGCGGCCAGCGGCCCGGGATCACGCAGGCGCGGGGCAGCGGCGCGCAGGGGTGATTCCAGTTTTGTTTCATGGATTCGCAGGGCTCGTGATCAGTGGCATCCGCGGCTTTGGCAGGGCCGCTGTGCGCGTGTGCCTCATCTGCATCACCCGTCGCGGCGGGGAATCACCAGCCCAAGATGGTGGATCGTTAGGAGTACCCGGACCCTCCCAACGATCCACCATCTTGGAGCACGCGCCGGACCGCCCTGTTTCCCGCGACCGCGCATCCCGCCAGGCCGCTCAGGCCCGGCACGACAGCTCAGCTGCAAGCCCGGCAGGCCACCTGGCCTCAGCCGCGGGGCAGCGATGCCCAGGCCAGCTGCAGCGCGTCGTGGAACCGCTGGCCCTCGGTGCGGTTGTCTTCCGGTCCGGCCTTCTTGCCCAGGGCTTGCCGGGCGCGCCAGGTCTCGATCGCGCAGGCGGCGAGGGCGGCCAGGTCATCGAGGGACGCCCCGGCGGCGGCCGCCTCAAGCAGGATGCGGTCGGTCTCCTCGCGCATGTCGGCCGGGAGCTTGCACGTCCATTCCGCGATAGTGAAGGCGAGAGAGTCGGTGACGGCCCCCGCGGCGAGGGCGATGCCGAGCAGCGGGCGTCGAAGCGGCACAGCAGCCCCGCGTGCGCGGCGGTCAGCTTCGCCTGGACCTCCCCGAGGGCGACCAGCAGCTCACCGCAGGCTGACCCGTCCAGGCCGGCGACGGCCGAGTTGACGTAGTCCATGGCGGCCTGGCCATCGCCAGCGCCGCAGGCGCGCTGCCGAAGTCACGGCCGGGCGCAGGGCCGAAGGCATCGCCGCCGGCATGCGCGGCGTCCGCGGTGCACATCGTGGCTCACCTTCAGATGGGAACGGCTGTCCGCACTGCTTCATTGCGCTCTGCTACCTGCGCGTAATGCGAGTCCCGCGGGCATAGCGCTCGCGGGCCATTGTCGGAAGTGCCCGGCTACCGCCCATCTGTAGGCTGGCACTGGAGTACCAGTTCGACCTATCCCGAGTCAACGGTCATGCCGTCGATGACGCCGTCGAGAACCTCGATCATCTCCGCGCGCGCCTGAGCCGGGTCGGCGGATTCCGCGACGTACAGGGCGGCCTCATCGCTCGCCCCCATGAGGACGTGCGCGAGGGGTCGTACCGGCTGCGCGCGGATGCGCCCCGCCTCGATCCCGCCAGCCAGCAGCACTTCCGCCAGCCCGAATACGTGCTGCTGGCATATCTCCCGCCAACGGGACCAGCCCAGGACGGAGGGCCCGTCCACCAGAGCGATGCGGCGGATCTCCGGCTCGACGCAGATGGTCAGCCACGTTCCTACTGTGCGCCGTATGGCCTCAACCGGATCGGTTATCCCGGCGGACGCCACGTCCTCGGCCAGCCGCCCGGTGATGTCCGCCTCGACTGCCCCGAGGACCGCGTCGAACAGCGCCGTCTTGTCGGCGAACTGGTGATACAGCGCACCGCGGGTCACGCCTGCCTCGGCGACGATCGCGTCGGTCGGCACTTCCGCGAAGCCCTGCGCGGCGAACAGCCTGCGCGCCGCCGCGACCAGCGCGTCACGGGTCGCGGCGGAACGGTCGGCCTGCGTGCGCCGCGCCCGCGGTTGGGCGGAAGCCTGGGACACCATTCTCCGATTCTGCACATCGCCATACGGCGGCGCCACCGGGGTCTCGACAAACATACAGACTGATTGTATGTTTTTCTCATGACAACCGATCACGCGCCCGCCGGCTTCGCGGCGACCGACCTGCCGCAGGGCAGGCTGGCGTACCGCGCTGCCGGTCCGGCGACAAGCTCGCTCCCGCCCGTCGTGTTCGTGCACGGGATCCTCGTTGATGCCCGGCTCTGGGAGCCGGTGGCCGACCACCTCGCGGCCGAGGGCATCCGCAGCTACGCGCCGACGCTCCCGCTCGGCGCGCACCCGTGGCCGATGAACGCGGGCGCCGATCTCTCGCCCGCAGGCGTGGCCCAGCTCGTGCGGGACTTCATCGCGGCACTCGGCCTCAGCGACGTGACGCTCGTCGGCAACGACACCGGCGGCGCGATCTGCCAGGTCCTGCTCGGCGGCGACACGAGCCAGGTCGGCGCCGCGGTGCTGACCAACTGCGACGCGTTCGGCACGTTCCCGCCGCGGAAGCTCGCGCCGCTCTTCTACGCGCTGCGCCATCCGGGGCTGGTGGCGTGCATGGTCCCGTCGTTCAGGTCCGAGCGGGTCAGGCACGGCCCGCTGGCCTTCGGGCCGCTGTCGGGCAAGCCGCTCGACCCGGGCCTCACCGCCAGCTGGCTGGAGCCCCTGTCGGGCAAGGCCATCCGGCGCGACCTTGCCGAGTTCGCCCGGCACGCCCACCCGCGCGTCCTCTTGGACGCGGCAAGCCGGTTCAGCCAGTTCACCGGCCCGGTCCGGGTCGTCTGGGGAGCGGACGACTCGTACTTCACCGCGGGGCTGGGACGGCAGCTGAGCGAGGCGTTCCCGCACGGCAGCCTCACCACCGTGCCGGGCGGCCGGACTTTCCTGCCGCTCGACCACCCCGACGAGGTCGCCGCGGAGATAACGTCCGCCCTGCGCGAGATCGCGGCGCGCTAGCGTCAGTTAGCTGAGTCGGCAGGGCGGCACGTCATCACCTCCATGGAAGGCATGAGGCCCGGCCGCTCGGGCTGCCCGGCCGCGAGGCGATCGAACGACCGGATGAGCGGGCGCGAGTGGCACGTCCACGCCGCCCCGCCCGGCGCGCCGACACCAGCCCGTCAACACCAGCGCTGCAGCCAGCCGTGCCCGAGACGGCCCCAGGACAGACACGAGCAAGACGAATGGCCGAGCAGACGCGGGGCGAGGAACGCGCGGCCAGCCGCAGCGCGTCGTGGAACCGCTGGCCCTCGGTACGGTCGTCTTCCTGGCCGGACTTCTTCCCCGGTGGCGCAGGCGGCGATGGCGGCCAGGTCATCGAGGGACGCCCCGGCGGGCCTCACTCGTACCCGGTGGGCAGGCGCGGCGTGTAGCCGGCCTCGAGGGCGGCGGCTTCCTCGTCGGTCAGTGAGATGTCAAGCGCCGCGACGGCGTCCGCTAGGTGATGCGGCTTGGTCGGCCCCACGATCGGGGCGGTGACCACCGGGTTCCTGAGCACCCAGGCCAGGGCGACCTGCGCCATCGGCACGCCGCGGGCGGCGGCGACCCGCTGGACTGCCTCGATGATGGGCCGGTCGCCGTCGCCGAAGAACCGTCGGCCGACCGGGTCGGTGTCGAAGCGGCGGGTCCGCTCGCCGAAGGGCCGGGCCAGCCGCCCCTTCGCCAGCGGGCTCCACGGGATGCTGGCGATGCCCTGGTCGGCGAGCAGCCCGAACATCTCCCGTTCCTCCTCGCGCTGCAGCAGGCTGTACTGGTCCTGCATGGAGACGAACCGCGTCCAGCCGTTGTCCCGCGCGGCCTGCTGCATCTTGGCGAACTGCCAGGCGTGCATGGACGAGGCGCCGATGTAGCGCGCCTTCCCCGCCTTGACCACGTCGTGGAGTGCCTCCATCGTCTCCTCGACCGGGGTCGCCGGGTCGAAGCGGTGGATCTGGTACAGGTCCACGTAGTCGGTGCCGAGCCGGGACAGCGACGCGTCGACCTGCTGCAGGATCGCCTTGCGGGACAGGCCGGACCCGCCGGGGCTGTCATCCATCTTGAAGAAGACCTTGGTGGCCAGGACGATGTCCTCCCGCCGGGAGTACTTGCGGATCGCCCGGCCGGTGATCTCCTCAGAGGTGCCTATGCCGTAGGCGTTGGCCGTGTCCCAGAACGTCACGCCAAGCTCGACGGCCTGCTGGAAGATCGGCGCGCCGGCCTCGTCGTCCAGCGCCCACTCGTTGAATCCGCGTGAGGTGTCGCCGAAGCTCATGCAGCCGAGCACGATCCGGCTGACCTTGAGACCCGACGGGCCAAGGCGGGTGTACTGCATCTCGTTCCTCCTCATCAGTCGGTCCCATAAGACCCCAGGCGAAGTCGAACGGGGAGACCCTGCCGTAACCGGTACCGCCAGTACCCCGCAGCCCGGTCACTACGCGCCGCTTCGCATCCCGGCACTGGCGAGAAGCCGCCCCTGCTGACACGCTCAGTGCGAGCAAGCGCACCGAGAGGGGCAACCCATGCCACTGAACGCCCATCCCGTCTTCACGCTGCACGTCGACCTGGCCGAACCGGTCGACGTCGGCCAGGTCCCGGCCGGGCGCCGGCGCATCATCCCCATCACCGGCGGGACCGTTGACGGTCCCGAGTTGAGCGGCACGATCCTTCCCGGCGGCGCCGACTGGAACCTGACGGGCTCCGACGGATGCGCGCGCCTGTGGGCCCGTTACGACTTCCGGACCGATGACGGCGCGATCGTCGGCGTCATCAACGAAGCCGTCCACCCGCTCAGCGCGCCCGCCGCGCCGCCCGCCGGCCCGGCAAGCACCGCCATCATCACCCGGCCCGTGTTCGAGGCGTCCGCCGGCGCACCCGCATGGCTGAATACCGGAACCTTCGCCGGCATCCTCCGCATAGCCAGTCCGGCCCAGGTCAACATCGAGGTCTTCCGCCTGTCGGCCGAGCCCTGACAGGCACCCGGGGCAGGCGAACGCTGCTGTGGACCGAGTCTGGCATGCTCGTCCCATGTCACATCCCGCCGCTGTCCGCTTCACCCAGCTCACCGATCCCGGCCAGGTCACGCCTGAAGTACGGCAGGCGCTGGTCGACTGCTGGGTCGAGGTGGCCAACGCGGGCGGGGCGGTAGGCTTCGCCTTCCCGCCGGTCGATGCCGAGCAGGTCGGGCCGGTCGCCGACCGGCTCATCGCGGACCTCGATCCGGCCTATAACCGCATACTGCTGGCCGAGGCGGGCGGTGTCCTCGCCGGGTGGCTGAACCTGAGCCGGCATCGCGACCGGGTCGTCCCGCACTGGGGCACCGTCAAACGGGTGCAGACCCGTCTCGAATTCCGCGGCCGCGGCATCGGCATCGCCCTGATGAACGAGGTCCGCCGGATCGCCCGTGACGAACTTGGACTCGAGCAGTTGCACTTGGCAGCCCGCGGCGGCCAAGGGCTGGAAGGCTTCTACACCCGGCTCGGCTGGACGGAGGTCGGGCGCTGGCCGGGCGCGCTGCGATTCCCCCACGGCGACCGCGACGAGGTCCTCATGCTCCTGGCGCCGCTGTAACCGGGTTACTCGCCGGTCTCGCCGTCGACTGACTCGCGGAGGAGATCGGCGTGGCCGTTGTGCCGGGCATACTCCTCGATCATGTGGCACAAGATCCAGCGCAGGCTGGGAGCGCGCCCGTCCGGCCAGGTTCGCTTGGCCGGCCGGGCCAGCCCGGCGCCGCCGTCAAGCACCTGCGCGACCTCGGCCCGGGACTGGTCCACTGCGCGCCGCCACAAGGCGAAAAGCTCCCCGGGCGAGTCCTCAGCGGCCGTGCGCCATTCCCAGTCGGGGTCGGCCTCCCAGTCCACCGCGTCCCACGGCGGCGCGTACTCGCGGCCATGCAGCGAACGCGAGAACCAGCCGTGCTCGACGAGGGCCATGTGCTTGAGGATGCCGCCCAGGGTCATCGTGGAGGCCGCCGTGGTCGCCCGCAGGCCGGCCGCGTCCAGCCCTGAGCACTTCCAGGCCAAGGTGGCGCGCTGATAGTCGAGGAAACCGAGCAGCGTCGCCGCTTCGCCGGCGGCCACTGGAGGTTCGGGACGACCGTGCTCGTCTAGCTCCGTCATGATCCTCATTCTGCCGTGCCGCACGGGAGCGCGGGCGCGCCGTATCAGGACGACCGGAGCATTTCGGCTCCGCCAGGCCATCGCCTACGCGGCAGCCCTTCCCCTACGCTTGGACGCTGCAGGGAAGGAGCTGTCGTGACGGAGACGATGAGCCCGGCACGGGCGATGTGGACCATGTTCGAGCCGGTCCACGATGTGACGTACTTCGTGCCCGAGGCACTGAGCGCGTTTACCGAGGCGGGCTTGCGCGGCTACTGGCGCGGCTACTTCGCCGGACGGGCCGCGCCGCTCGGCGCCGCGCCGGCGGCCGTGGTGACGGCGTCGTTCTTCAACTTCGCGCCGTCCTTCGTGGCCCGGGCGATCCCCGGCGTGTGGGACCTGGTCCCGCCGGCCGACGTGATCGCGGTGCGCGAGGCGGGCGCGGCGGCCGCGCTGCGGCGGCTGCTCGGCGGCCGGGAGGCCGAGGCGGCGAAGGCAGCGGACCTGCTGTGGCGCGCGGTGGAGGACCTGGACTTCGCCGGGCGCGTGCTGTCCGCCGCGAACGCCGCACTGCCGGTCGCCGCGGACCCGCTGACCCGGCTGTGGCAGGCCACGACGGTGCTGCGCGAGCACCGCGGCGACGGCCACTTCGCCGCGCTGGCCGCCGCCGGCATCGACGGCTGCGAGGCGGTCGTGCTGCGGTGCGCGAAGGACATCTCCCGCGATCTCCTGCAGCCCGTCCGCGGCTGGACCGACGAGCAGTGGAGCGCCGCGGCCGCCCGGCTGGCCGAGCGCGGCTGGATCGGCGAGGACGGGACGGTGACCGCGGCCGGCCGTGCCGCGCACGACGCGGTGGAGGCCGCCACCGATCTGGCCGCCGCCCGGCCCTGGACCCGGATGGGCGCCGCCGGGCTGGCCGAGGTCGCCGACGTGCTGCTGCCGCTCGCTCAGGCCTGCGCCGCCGCGCTCCCCGACGTGATACCGGTCGGCCGCCTGCGGCCCACCCGGCCCTGACCGGACGGCAAGCTCACCAGACGCTCACCAGACGCTCACCAGACGCTCACCAGACGCGTACGCGCGAACTGCCGGGGCCGAGGCTCGCGATCGGCCCGGCGGGGTAGCTGCGGCCGGGTTCCTTGCGCTCGCCGAGGAGGTCGACGTCGATGACCACCGGGCTGCCGTCCCGCTCCTCGAAGTCGGCGTCGGCGAAGCGCACCCGCGGCAGGTCGGCACCGGTCACGACGCCCAGGCCGGACCGGCCGAAGTCCGCTGGCAGCCGCGCCTCCAGGTAGACCTCGGTGCCCTCGTCGGCCACCTCGAGCGACACGTCCTGCGTGAGCGCCAGCGCTGAGGCCTCGGCGGCGAAGGCGCGGGCGCCGGGCCCGTAGACGTTGTCGCGCAGGTACGCGGGCTGCTTCACCCCGGGGAAGCGCCGGTGATCGTGGCTGGGGGGCCGTTCGGCGACGCGGGCGAGGTACTCCGCGAACGTCGCCGGGGACCCGTCATAGCCGGCGGTGCCGTAACCCGCGGGCGCGCTGCCGAGGGCATGCGGCCCGTACGCCGCGGCGGCATCCCCGCCGAGGAAGACGTTGCCGACGTAACGGTCGTCACCGCCGTAGATCACGGCGTAGCCGGCCACCTGCGTGCTGTGCGGCCGGTGGTACGGCGTCGCCCGGTCCGTGACGGGCTCAAGGCGCACCGTGCCGCCGACGAGGTTGTGCACGAAGGCGCCGCCCTGGCTGAACGCCTCGAGCGAGGCCCGCGAGGCGAGCACGTTGTGCTCGATGAGGTACGGGCCATGGCTGACCTCGACGAACAGGTCCCGGTTATTGCGGTAGCACAGGTTGCGCGACACCCGCGTGCCCTGCGTCTGCCAGTCGAGCCAGATGCCGAGCGAGCAGTCGTGGATGCGGTTGTGCCGGATCTCGACGTCGATCGCCGCGTGCAGCTTGATGCCGGCGATCTCGTGACCGAAGAACTCGCGCTTGATCGCGATGTTGTAGATGTGGTTGTCCTCGATCGTCGAGAAGACGCAGCCAAGGTGGCCCACGATGGCGTTCTGCCCGCAGTCGAAGATCGTGTTGCGCCGGACCACGTGCGAGCCGACGTGCTCGCGGTCCCAGCCGATCTGCCGGGCGGCGAACACGGACTCGAGCTGGTACTGGTAGCCGGGCTTGTCGCCGCGCAGCGTCGCGTAGTTCTCGCCCGTCGAGGCCTCCTTGCCGAGCGAGACAGCGGAGCACTTCGCGTCATGGATCACGTTGTCCTCGATGATCCAGCCCTTCGCCCAGTTGGGGCCGATGAGCCCGGGCTGGTCGGCGGTGGGCGGGGCCCACGGGCATGCCGCCTGCGCGAGCTCGAAGCCGCGCACGGTGATGTAGTCGACGTGATGCTCGACGGGGGAGAAGACCGACCGGCGCACGTTGATCTCCACGACCTCGGCGTTCGGGTCGGCGCCCTGGAAGTTCGCCCAGATCGTCGTCGTGTCCTCGGCGGCCTCGGCGTACCAGACGAGCCGGGTCTGGCCGGGGTCGCGCACCGTGTCCGGCAGGCCGGTCCAGTGGTCAAGGACCTCGGTCCGCAGCGGCGGGTCGGTCAGCTCCGCGCGCGTGCCGGCCTCGAAGAAGCTGATCCCGTTCAGGTAGACGTCGCCGAGGTGCCTGCGCCGCGGCGGCTCGGGCTCGATGAGCCAGTCGCCCGCGACCGCCTCGGCGAAGGGGTTCCAGTCGCCGAAGACCGCATTGGGCACTGACGCCCGCCACACGGTGCCCCCGCCCGGATCCTGCTCCCATCCCGTGACCCGCTCCGACCCCTTGATCACGACGTGCTCGCCGGGCGCGGCCTGGTAGGTGATGCGCCGCGCCCCGCTCAGGCCGCCGCGCCGCGGGCGCACCCACTCCCGGTACTCGCCCGCATGGACGGTCACGGTGTCACCCGGCCGGGCGAGCTGCGCCGCGCGGTTGATCGTGCGGAACGGGCGGTCCGCGGAGCCGTCGGCGGTATCCGCGCCGTCCGGGGCCACGTGGAGGGTCGTCATCGCAGGTAGTCCTCTTTCGTCTCAGCATTCGCCCGGCGCATTCGCCCAAGCCGGGGTGTCCGGTACGGATCAGCGAAATATTTCGAAATTTATCGGGCTGCCTTGCCTACCTTTCCTGCCTGCCGCGTGCCGAGTCAAGCGGGCGTACGGCCCCGCCCGGTGACTGTCAGCCGACGCTGACGGCGCGCAGCAGGAAGCTGACCAGTGCCTCGGCGTGCGCCCTGATGTCGCGGCTGAGGCTCGCCCGGTGATCGGGCGGGGTGGTGAGGGCGTGCATCATGGCCCCGCCCGCCAGCGTGTCGAGCAGCAGGGTGACCGGCGTGTCCCCGGCCAGCTCGCCGCGCTCGATGCCGCGGCGGACGATGGCGCGCGCGGCGAGCACCTGGGACCGCTGTACGTCCTGGTAGTGCTCGGCCACGCCGGAGATGGCGCCTGCCTCCAGGCTGAGCCGCAGCGCGGCCCGGCTGGCGGGGCCGGCGTACAGGTCAAGCATCTGCACCGCGAGCTCGGTGAGGTCGCCGCGCAGCGTGCCGGTATCCACGTCGGTCACCCTCGCCATCCGCAACGAGAGCGCGTCCACCAGCAACGCCTCCTTGCTGCTCCAGCGCAGGTACAGCGAGGCCTTGCCGACCCCGGCCCGCCGGGCGACCGCCTCCATCGCGAAGCCGGCCCAGCCCGCCTCGCCGAACAGGTCGAGCGCCGCCTGCGCGATCTTGCGGTCCACGTCCGGGTCGCGAGGACGTCCGGGTGTCGCGTGCGCGGCGGTCACCGGGCCTGCCTCCTCGACTATATTGCTGAACGGCTGCCGTCAAGATAACATCCGGGAACGTGAACGGGAACCGTTCAGGTAATTCGGCCAGGAAGGACAGCGACTGATGCGCACCGCTCTCACCGAGCTGCTCGGCGTGCGGCACCCGATCGTCGGCTTCAACCGCTCGCCCGGCGTGGTCGCCGAGGTCACCAAGGCTGGCGGCTTCGGCGTCCTCGCTGCCTCCATGTACACGCCGGAGGAACTCGACGCCCAGCTCACCTGGATCGAGCACCAGGTGGACGGCCGGCCCTACGGCGTCGACCTGCTCGTGCCGGAGAAGTTCGCCCCGGGCGACCCGGACGACCTCGTCGCCAGCCTGCGCGCGCAGATCCCGCAGGCCCACCTCGACTTCGTCAACGGCCTGCTCGACAAGTACGGCATCCCCGCGGCACCCGCCGGACAGCGATCGTACGACGAGGTCACGGCCGCGTTCAGCCGGCCCGGGGCCGAGGCGCTGCTCGACGTCGCCTTCAACCACCCGATCGCGCTGATCGCGAACGCGCTCGGCACGCCCCCCGCCGGACTGGTCGACCGGGCCAAGCAGGCAGGCGTCGCGGTCGCCGCGCTCGTCGGCCAGGCCAAGCACGCGCGGCGGCAGCTGGAAGCGGGCGTGGACGTGCTCATCGCCCAGGGCACCGAAGCGGGCGGGCACACCGGCACGATCGCCACCATGGTGCTCACCCCGGAGATCGTCGACATCGCGGGGGACCGGCCGGTGCTCGCCGCCGGCGGCATCGCGTCGGGCAGGCAGATGGCCGCCGCGCTCGCGCTCGGCGCGGCCGGGGTCTGGTGCGGCTCGGTCTGGCTGTGCAGCGAGGAAGACGTCGCCAACCAGGCGCTCAAGGCCAAGTTCCTCGCCGCGGCCAGCTCCGACACGCTGCGCTCGCCGACCCGCACCGGCAAGCCCGCCCGGCAGCTGCGCACCGCCTGGCATGACGAGTGGGAGCGGCCGGACAGCCCGCCGCCGCTGCCGATGCCGCTGCAGCCGATGCTGGTCAACGAGGCCTGGCAGCGCATCGACCGCGCCGCTAACGCGGGCCACGAGGGAGCGCTGCGCCTCGAGTCGTTCTTCGTCGGCCAGGTGGTCGGCTCGTTCGACGCGATCAGGCCGGCCGCCGAGATCACCCGCCAGCTGGCCGCCGACTGCGAGCAGCGCATCCGCGAGCTGGGAGGACTCCTTTGACCGAGGAAATCGACCCGCGCACGCCGGTGATCGTCGGCGTGGGTCAGTCCTCCGAACGCCTCGGCGAGCCCGGCTACCGTGGCCTGTCGGCCGTCGACCTGGCCGCCGCGGCGGTCCGCGAGGCACTCGCCGACGCGGCGGCAGGCACCACGCACGCGGTTTCCCTCAGACCCGCGGCGGCCGGCCCCGGCGGCGGCATCCCCCCAGAGCCCGCGGCCCCCGACACGGCCGGCGCCATCGCCGCGGCGATCGACACCGTAGCGGGCGTCCGCCAGTTCGAGAACTCCTCGCCCGCCGCGCGGGCACCGCTTGGCCGTTCCGACAACTATCCCCGCTCGGTGGCGGGGCGCATCGGCGCGGAACCGGAGCGCGCCGTCCTCGAGGTCGCCGGCGGCCAGGCGCCGCAGCACCTGGTCAACGAGTTCGCCGCCGTGATCGCCGCGGGCCGGTCCGACGTCGTCCTGCTGTTCGGCTCCGAGGCCATCTCCACCGTCGAGCACTACGCGAAGGCGGACAAGGCGGACCGGCCCGACTTCACCGAGCACGCGGACGGCAGCCTGGAGGACCGCGGCTACGGGCTCAAGGGCCTCGTCTCCCGGCACCTGGCCGCGCACGGCCTGGCCGGCGCGCCCAGCCAGTACGCGCTCATCGACAACGCCCGCCGGGCCCGGCTCAAGCGCAGCCGCGAGGAGTACGCCGCCGCGATGGGCGCGCTGTTCGCGCCGTTCACCAAGGTCGCCGCGGCCAACCCGCACGCGTCCGCGCCGGCCGAGCGGACCGCCGCGGAACTGGTCACCCCGACCACGGCGAACCGGCCGATCGCCGACCCGTACACCCGGTACATCGTGGCGCGGGAGAAGGTCAACCAGGGCGCCGCCGTGCTGCTCATGTCGGTGGCGGCGGCCCGCCGCCTCGGCGTGCCCGAGGACCGCTGGGTGTTCCTGCACGGTCACGCCGACCTGCGCGAGCGCAACCTGATGGAGCGGGCCGACCTCTCTAAAAGCCCGGCCGCGGTCATGGCCGCCAGGCACGCGCTCGAGGTCGCGGGCATCACCGCGGACGACCTCGCCGCCATCGACCTGTACTCCTGCTTCCCCGCGCCGGTGTTCAACATCTGCGACGGGCTCGGCATCGCACCGGACGACCCGCGCGGCCTCACGCTGACCGGCGGGCTGCCGTTCTTCGGCGGGGCGGGCAACAACTACTCGATGCACGCCATCGCGGAAGCCGTGCAGCGGGCCAGGAGCACGCCGGGATCGTTCGGGTTGGTCGGCGCCAACGGCGGCATCATGAGCAAGTACTCGGCCGGCATTTACAGCACCACGCCGGCGCCGTGGACGGCGGACCGCAGCGCGGACCTGCAGGCCGAGATCGACGGGTGGGCCGCGCCAGCGGAGGCGGCGTCGGCTGACGGGTGGGCGACCATCGAGACCTACACCGTCACGCACTCCCGCGACGGCAGGCGGACCGGCATCGTCATCGGCCGGCTGGAGGCGGACGGGCGGCGCCTCGTCGCCAAGGGGGACGATGACAGCCTGCTTGACCTGCTGACGTCCGGGGAGCCCGTCGGGGCGCGGGTTTACGCGCGCTCGTTCGGTACTGGCAACAGGGTCACCACCAGCGACGCGCGCATGCGGGAGCTGTACCCGCCGGAGCCGCTTGTGCTGCGCGACCGTTACGAGCACGTGCTCGTGCGGCGCGACGGGCACCTGCTCGAGGTCACCATCAACCGGCCCGAGGCGCGCAACAGCCTCACGCCCATGGCCAACGACGAGCTTGACCACGTCTTCGACTGCTACTTCGCCGACAACGAGCTGTGGGTCGCCATCCTCACCGGGGCGGGCGACAAGGCGTTCTCCGCGGGCAACGACCTCGTCTACTCCGCCTCGGGCAAGCCGGTGTGGGTGCCCAAGAACGGGTTCGCCGGACTGACCAGCCGCCGTCACCTGCCCAAGCCGGTCATCGCCGCGGTCAACGGGTACGCGATGGGCGGCGGCTGCGAGATCGCGCTCGCCTGCCACCTGGTCGTGGCCGACGCCACCGCCCGGTTCGCGCTCAGCGAGGTCAAGGTCGGCCTTGTCGCCGGGGCGGGCGGGCTGGTCCGGCTGCCCCGGTCTATCCCGCCCAAGGTCGCCACGGAGATGATCCTCACCGGGCGGCGCATCACCGCGGCCGAGGCGCTCGGCTACGGGCTCGTCAACCGGGTCACCGAGGCCGGCCAGGCGGTGGACGGCGCCCGCGCGCTCGCCGCGGAGATACTCGACGGCTCGCCGACCTCGGTCCGCGTCTCGCTCGCGGTCATGGCGGAGACCCGCGGGATCGCCGACGTCATCGACGCGGTCAGCCATCGCTCCGCTGCCCTCGATGACCTGATGATCAGCGAGGACATGATCGAGGGGATGACCGCGTTCGCGCAGAAGCGCCGCCCGCGGTGGCGGAACCGGTAAGCGCCTTGCCTTCACCTCTCGCCTGCGGCGGTGCAGGATCGGCTCGGTGTAGCCGTTGGGCTGGGCCGCGCCCTCGAAGATGAGGTCGGACGCGGCGGCGAAGGCGATGCTCGCCGCGAAGTCGGGAGCCATCGGCCGGTAGGCGGGGTCACCCTCGTTCTGCTTGTCGACCACGGCGGCGAGCCGCTTGAGGCTCTCCGTCACCTGCTCTCTGGTGATGATGCCGTGGCTGAGCCAGTTGGCGAGCAGCTGGCTGGAGATGCGCAGCGTGGCCCGGTCCTCCATCAGGGCGACGTCGTTGATGTCCGGCACCTTAGAGCAGCCGACCCCCTGGTCGATCCAGCGGACCACGTAGCCGAGGATGGACTGCACGTTGAGGTCGACCTCGTTCTGCCGGGCTTCCGCCGTCAAGGCGGCCGGGTCGGCCAGCGGGATCTTGAGCATCTCGTCCCGGTCCGCGGGCGTCCTCTTGGCGAGTTCGGCCTGCCGCTGCGCGACGTCGACCTGGTGGTAGTGCAGTGCGTGCAGCGTCGCGGCGGTGGGCGAGGGCACCCACGCGGTGCTCGCGCCCGCGCGCGGGTGGGCGATCTTCTGCGCCAGCATGTCCGCCATCAGGTCGGGCATGGTCCACATGCCCTTGCCGATCTGGGCACGCCCGGCCAGGCCGTGCGCCAGCCCGACGTCCACGTTGCTGTCCTCGTAGGCGAGGATCCACGGCGTCGTCTTCATGGCGGCCTTGCGCGTCATGGGCCCGGCTGTCATCGAGGTGTGGATCTCGTCGCCGGTGCGGTCGAGGAAGCCGGTGTTGATGAACACGATCCGGTCCCTGGCCGCGTGCACGGCGGCGGCGAGGTTCAGCGAGGTGCGCCGCTCCTCGTCCATCAGCCCGATCTTGAGCGTGTTCGGCGCGAGCCCGAGCAGTTCCTCTACCCGGCCGAAGAGGGTGACGGTGAAGGCCACCTCCTCCGGCCCGTGCTGCTTGGGCTTGACGATGTAGATCGACCCGGTCCGGCTGTTGCGGTGGGCCGCGCCGGGCCGGAGGCCGGGCAGCGCGGTGAGCGAGGTGACGATGGCGTCCAGGATGCCCTCGAAGACCTCCGCCCCGTCGGCGTCGAGGATCGCGTCGGTGGTCATCAGGTGGCCGACGTTCCGGACGAGCAGCAGCGCCCGGCCGGGCAGGGTGAACGGCCTGCCCTGCGCGTCGGTGTAGGCGCGGTCCGGCTCGAGCACCCGGGTGAAGGACCGGCCGCCCTTCTCCACCGGCGCGCTCAGCTCGCCGGTGCTGAGGCCGAGCCAGTTGCGGTACGCGGCGACCTTGTCCGCGGCGTCTACCGTCGCGACCGAGTCCTCGAAGTCGATGATCGTGGTGATGGCGGCCTCGGCGAGCACGTCCTGGACCCCGGCCGGGTCGCTCTTGCCGATGGAGCCGGCGCGGTCGATGACGAGCTCGACGTGCAGGCCGTGATGGCGCAGCAGGACGCGCTCCGGGGCCTCCGGGTCGCCGGCGTAGCCGGCGAACGCGTCCTTGCCGGTGAGCGTGACCTGGCCGTCCTTGGTGCTGGCGATGAGCCCGTCGCCGGTGACGGAGTAGGCGGTCACGTCGCGGTGCGACGCGCCGTTGAGCGGCACCGCCTCGTCGAGGAAGTCGCGCACGGTGTCGATCACCCGCTGGCCGCGAACCGGGTTGTAGCGTCCTTCCCTGGTCGCCCCGTCGGTTTCTGGCAGCGCGTCGGTGCCGTAGAACGCGTCGTACAGCGAGCCCCAGCGCGCGTTGGCCGCGTTGATCGCGAACCTGGCGTTGGTCACCGGGACCACCAGCTGCGGGCCCGCCACGGTGGCGATCTCGGGATCGACGCCCTCGGTGCCGACTTGGAACGGCCCCGGGTCAGGGACCAGGTAGCCGGCCTCCTCAAGGAACGCCCGGTACGTGGGCACGTCGTGCGGCCGGCCGGCGTTCGCCCGGTGCCAGTCGTCAATCGCCGCCTGGAGCTCGTCGCGCCGGGCGAGCAGGCGGCGGTTGACCGGCGTGAGGTCGGCGACGATCTCCGCCGCGCCCGCCCAGAACGCGTCTGCGGTGAGGCCGATGTCGGCGGCGGGCAGCGCCTCCTCGGCGATGAAGCGGGACAGGCTGGTCGCGACCTGTAGCCCATGGGCCTCAATGCGGTCAGTCACGGCGTTCTCCTCCGTCCTCCGCGCGCTCGGCGCGTCACTCGGCAACGGCTCAATTTCGCATTGTGGAATCAATACGTCGTATGCTGGAATACAGCTCTCGACGACCATAGGCCGGCGCCGTGCGGGCGTCAAGCCGCGGCTGCCGCCGTGACCCGGGCCTGAGCGCCCGCCGGGCTGAGGACAAGCGCACGAACGGTTATCAACTGCCCGGCGGCACCGCGCGTACACAACAGGCCAATGACGTGTTCGCCCGCCGGCCGCTCGCGGAGACTGTCGCAGCCAGGCTTGCCGCGCGGGTCGACCAGGCCCCTTCGCTGGCGGTCGTCTGCGCGACGTGCCCGGCGGGATTACCGGCCGGAACTCTCCTGCCATGGCTCGCGGGCCGGCCGCGAGGCGGGCCAGGTCGGGGGGAGCGCCACGCGGTGCAGGGCCACCTCCGGGGCGGTAGCCGGTACGGTCGAGCCCGGCGCTGCCGCGCCCGGCTCGTCCCGCGCGGCTTCGTCCCGCGCTGCTTCGGCCGGCCGGGTCGCGGAGGCCCGCAGGTAATGCCGGGTGGCGACGGCGGCCAAGCAGACGACGAGCCCGCCCACCCGGGCCGTGCCCTCGCTCGGCCGGGGAAACAGGTGGGTCAGCTGGACCGATAGCGACCAGGGGTGCGTGACCGCGTTCAGCGACAGGTAGATGACCAGGCCGGTGGCGCACACCGCGGCCGCGTCGGCCAGTGCCTGCACGGCGTGGACGCCCGCGGGCCGGGACACCGGCTTCACCGGGGTGTCGCCGCGGTTGCCGCGCCGCCGCAGTTCCAGGTACCTGCCGACCGCGAGGCCGACCAAGGCGACCGCGAACGCAAGGAAGCCGCTCGTATCGGTGCGCAGGTGCGGGATGAGCGGCCAGTAAGGATAGGCCTCGAAATTCGAGAAAGCCGCCACGAGGGCTGACCCGCCGAAGATCAGCATGGCGGAGTACCCGAGCCCGAGGGCTGCCGACTCGACTACTAGCCTGCGGGTGTCCTCGCTCCTGGTTCGCACGGTGCTCACTATAGGCGACGCAGGTGCCCGGCCCGTGCCTTGCGGCACGCGGAGACGACGTCGGGACGAGGCAATGGCCAGGCAGTTCTCCGCACCACGGCGCTACCGGCGCCGACCGTGTTACTCGTAACATGCATCGTGTGACACGGACATTCAGCAGCGGCCGGAGGGCCCGATGAGCTTCACCCACGCCGACGCGCCGGTCCAGTTCAGCCTGGAGGAGGTGGCCGACGGCGTCTTCGGCTACATTCAGCCGGACGGCAGCTGGATGATCAACAACACCGGCTTCATCCTCGCCGCAGACGGCGTGAGCGCGATCGACGCGAGCTCCACCGAGCGGCGGACCCGGGCCTTCAAGGACGCCATCGGCAGCGTCACCCGGGCACCGGTACGCACGCTCGTCAACACCCATCACCACCCCGACCACACCGCGGGCAACGGCCTGTTCGCCGGCGCGACCATCGTCGCCCACGAGCTGGCGCGGGAGGAGATGCGGGTACTCGGCCTGCCGCGCAACTCCGGCGTCTGGACCGACACCGACTACGGCGACCTGAAGCTGGCCCTGCCGTTCCTCACCTTCGCCGACCGGCTCACCCTCTGGGCCGATGACCTGCGCTGCGAGCTGCTCTTCGCAGGCGGCCCGGCGCACACGACCAACGACATCGTGGTGTGGATCCCCGAGCGCTCCGTCCTGTTCTCCGGCGACCTGCTCTTCAACGGCGGCACCCCGTTCCTGCTGTCCGGCTCGGTGCTTGGCGCCATCGACGTGCTGGAGAACTTCCTGCGGCCGCTCGGCGCCCAGACGATCGTCCCCGGCCACGGGCCGGTCGGCGGCCCGGAGCTCATCGAGCCGGTGCTCGGCTACCTCCGGTTCATCGCCGCCCTCGCGGCCGAGGGCCGCGCCGCCGGCGCCGCACCGCTCGAGCTGGCCCGCGGCACGGACCTCGGCCAGTACGCGGAGTGGAGCGACCCGGAGCGGATCGTCGGCAACCTGCACCGCGCGTACGCCGACCTCGCCGGCCCGCCCGAGACGCGGGGCCGCCCCATCGACCTCATCGCCGCGCTGACCGACATGATCACCTACAACGGCGGCCGCCCCCTCACCTGCCGCGCCTAACACGGCCACCGCGTGCCCCAGAGCCCCCGTCTACCCCGCCTTCACCAGCCTCTCGCGCCCTCGCCCCGCCGTATGCACAGCGCGTAATCTCTGCGGTCCGCCGCCGGCGCGGGCACGGTCTCGCTACGAGAGACTTTTACTGCTTTTGGAAGGACAAAAAGGGTCAAATCGCCCCGGTTTTTGGGTCAGATCGCGGTGTAAGTCTCCCGGGATGGCGCCGAAACCGCGAAGTACGGCACTGTGCCCGGCGAACGCGACCGCGGCCGTCACTAATAGTGACGGCCGCGGTCGCTGTTACGTGCAGATCAGTTACGTGCCGATCAGGTGAATCCGACATTGAGAAGGAAGTGTCCGAGCCGCAGGTTCAGCAACCCGCCGCCGGCCCAGTGCACGACGAACGCCAGCAGGATGATGGCCAGGATTACGATCACCAGCCACAAGAAGAACACCACGATGCCGGGAATGGCGTACCCGGCTACCGATCTCGTTCTAGCCACGGGCGCCAGCTACCCGGGAAAAGCCGACTTATTCGGGGGTAAACGTCAGGTCCCTCAGCCGGCGCGCCGGCTAAGGCCGAGCAGCGCGAGCGCCGCGTCCGCGTGCGCGGCGGCCTGCGCGGCGGTGGGCGGGGGGTCGATGCCGAGCAGCCTGCGCCGGTGCCGCTCGCCGAGCAGCAGCGAGAACAGCGGCTCGGCGAGCGCCTCAAGTTCCGGGCCGCGCTCCACGCGGATGTGCTCGGCGAGCCTGGCGATGTGCCGTGCGTCGCCGCTGCTGTGCAGGATCACGGCGAGCTCGGGGAACCGGGCGGACTCGCCGATCACCAGCTGGTGCAGGGCGACAAGCTCGTCGGAGTGGATGCGCCGGACGATCCGCGCGGCGAGCGTCTCCAGCGTGTCCCGGTCGGTCGCCGCATCCCTGCTCACGGCGGTGGCGAGGTCGCGCACCATCGCGGCGAACAGCCCGGCCTTATCGCCGTAATAGGCGTAGAGGGTACGCTTGGTTACCTGGGCCGCGGCGGCGAGCTCGTCGAGCGTGCTCGCCCCGTAGCCGCAGCGCAGGAACACGCCTAGGGCGGTAGCCAGGATCTCGGTCTCGCGTGCGCGGCGCTCGTCGGCAGTCGGCCGCCCGCGCTTGCGCAGCGCGGGGACGTGCTGCTCTCCGCCCATGGGCCCCCTTCCGCAGTCCGTGCAACCCAGGCGACCGTCGCTGTCGTGAAGTCTGCTGCCTGGTCTCTTGCCTGGCCAGCGCGGCGTACCCATAGAATGATACGAAACAGTGTCATTACTTCCAGCGCGACCCACGAGGTCGGGGAAGGCTATGCAATGCCAGCTCAGGCACGTCGGCGGCGGTCCGCGCCGCAGGCACCGGACCGGGCGTCCCGTGACCGGGAGGTGCAGCTCCGTGCGTTCTACCGGGACATGGTGCTGATCCGCCGCTTCGAGGAACGCGCCGCCCGTGCCTACACGGAAGCGCTCATCGGCGGCTACTGCCACCTCAACCTCGGCGAGGAAGCGGCCGTCGTCGGCCTCATGTCGGCCCTGAACCCGACCGACTACCTCTTCACGAACTACCGTGAGCACGGCTACGCGCTGATGCGCGGCATCGACCCGAACCGGGTGATGGCCGAGCTGTACGGCCGCGTCGACGGCGTCTCCAAGGGCTGGGGCGGGTCGATGCACATGTTCGACATGACGCACCGGCTGCTCGGCGGGTACGGCATCGTCGGCGGCCAGCTGCCGCTGGCGACTGGCGCGGCGCTCGCCATCGACTACCGGGGCGGCAGCGAGGTGGTGATGTGCACCCTCGGCGACGGCACCACCGCCATCGGCGCCTTCCACGAGTCGCTGAACATCGCCGCGCTGTGGAACCTGCCCATCGTGTTCGTCATCATCAACAACGGCCTCGGCATGGGCACCACCGTCGCGAAGGCGTCGGCCGAGCCCGAGCTGTACAAGCGCGGCGCCGCGTACCGGATGGAGTCCGCCCGCGTCGACGGCTTCGACCCGGTCGCCACTCACGAAGCGGCCGCCAAGGCGCTCGAAACAGCACGCAAAGGCCGCCCGTACCTCCTCGAAGTGGTCACCGAACGGCTGCGCGGCCATTCCGTCGTCGACCCGGCCAGGTACCGGACGGCGGAGGAGGTCGAGCGGCTCAAGCATGAGGACCCGCTGCAGACCTTCGGCGCGAAGCTGACCGCCGACGGCGTGCTCGACCCCGACAGGATCGCCGCGATCGAGCAGGAGGTCGCGGGCATCGTGACCGCCGCGGCCGACTTCGCCGCCAGCAGCCCGCACCCCGCGGTGACCACGCTGTTCGACTACACCTACGCGACGCCGGTCGCCAACGACTCGCGCCGGCTGCCCGGCCAGCCGCTGTTCGAGCCGCTGCCCCTCCCAGCCCCCTCCGGAGCGCACGCATGACGATCATGACCTACCGCCAGGCGCTGCACGACACGCTGCGCGCGGAAATGCTCAGGGACGACAACGTCTTCCTGATGGGCGAGGAGATCGGCATCTTCGAGGGCTCGTACAAGATCACCGCCGGCCTGCTCAAGGAGTTCGGCGAGAAGCGAGTCCGCGACACCCCGATCGCCGAGGAGGGCTTCGCCGGGGCTGCCATCGGTGCCGCCATGCTCGGCCTGCGCCCGGTCATCGAGATGATGACGATCAACTTCTCCATGCTCGCCCTCGACCAGATCATCAACCACGCGGCGAAGATCTACGGCATGTTCGGCGGGCAGGCCAGCGTCCCGCTCGTCATTCGCACGCCGGGCGGCGGGGGGCAGCAGCTCGGCGCGACGCACTCGCAGAACATCGAGCTGTTCTACGCCTTCGTCCCCGGGATGAAGGTGGTCGCGCCGTCCAACCCGGCCGACGCCAAGGCGCTGCTGCTCGCCGCGATCCGCGACGACGACCCGGTGCTCTTCCTCGAGAACCTCGCGCTGTACAACACCAAGGGCGAGGTCCCCGACGATGACACCCCGGCGGAGATCGGCAAGGCCGCCGTGACCAGGCCGGGCCGGGACCTGACGCTGATCGGCTACTCCCGGATGGCGCACCTCGCGGCCGAGGTCGCCACGCGGCTCGCCGAGTCCGACGGCCTCGACATCGAGGTCGTCGACCTGCGCAGCCTGCGCCCGCTCGACCGCGCCACCATCGTCGAGTCGGTCAAGAAGACGCACGCCGCCGTGGTACTCGAGGACGACTGGCTGACCTACGGGATAGGCGCCGAAGTCGCGGCCTCCATCTCGGACGGCGCCTTCGACTACCTGGACGCGCCGGTCCGCCGGGTCGCGATGGCCGAGGTGCCGATGCCGTACGCGAAGCCGCTTGAAACCGCGGCGCTGCCATCGCGCGATGACGCCATCAACGCGATCCGCCAGACGCTCGCCGCCGTGGGCCACCGTCCCTCGGCGCTCGCGCTAGGAGTACCCCACTCGTGATTGAGATCAAGATGCCGCGCCTCTCCGACACGATGGAGGAGGGGGCGATCGCCACCTGGCACAAGCAGCCGGGCGACGCGGTCGCGGTCGGTGACGTGCTCGTCGAGATCGAGACCGACAAGGCGGTCATGGAGTACGAGGCCTATGAGGCCGGCACCCTGGCCGAGATCCTGGTGCCCGAGGGGCAGAACGCCGGCATCGGCGCCCCCATCGCACTGCTCGACGACGGCGCCGGCAGTCCCGCGCCATCCGCCCCCGCCGCGGAAACCCAAGGCCAGGCAGCAGAACGGGAGCCGCAGCCTCCGGCACCGCCCGCACCTCCTTCCGCCCCGGCGCAGCCCGAGGCAACGCCTGCGGCCCCGGCCTCGCCGGCCACCCCGGCACCCGCCGCCCCGGCCGCGCCCGCGGCTCAGGCGGCGCCCGCGGCTCAGGCGGCGCCCGCGGAAGCGCCCGCCGCGGCTGCCTCCCCGAGCGCGAACGCCGCCGCCGACGGCGACAGCGCCAGCGACGGCACCGCCAACGGCGCGGCCCGCCAGCAGTTCGCCTCCCCCCTGGTGCGCAAGCTGGCCAGGGAGAACAACCTGGACTTGTCGCATGTCACGGGCAGCGGCCCTGGCGGGCGGATCATCCGCGCCGACATCAACGGCCTGCTCGCCGCCGGCCCGCAAGCGACCGGAGCCGGGACCGCGCCGGCCGCCGTGCAGGCCGGGACGGCGCCGTCCGCCGCAGCCGCACCCGCGGCAGTGCGGGCCGCGCCCGGTACCGCGCCCGCGCCCGCGGCGGGGGCCGACGAGGTACGCGGCACGCGCGAGGTCCCGATCAGCCAGGTCCGCCGGGTGATCGCCCGCCGCCTGTCGGCGAGCGCCAGCGAGATCCCGCACTTCTACGTGACCGCGGTCGCCGGCGCGCAGGAGCTGATGGACCTGCGGACGACGCTGAACGCGCAGCTCACCGAGGCGGGCCGGGCCAAAGTCAGCGTCAACGACCTGCTCATCAGGGCCTGCGCGCTCGCCCTGCGCGCGCACCCGGACGTCAACGTCTCCTACGGCGGCGACGCGAGCAAGGTCATGCTGGTGCACGACCGCGTCAATGTCGGCGTCGCGGTGGCAGCGGAAAGCGGCCTCATCGTCCCGGTGATCAGGGACGCGGACACCAAGACCGTCACCCAGCTCGGCGCGGAAGCCAAGAAGCTGGTGGCCCTCGCGGCCGAGCGCAAGCTGACGCCCGACCAGACAAGCGGCGGCACGTTCAGCATCAGCAACCTCGGGATGTACGGCGTGGAGCAGTTCACCGCCATCATCAACCCGCCCGAGTCGGCGATCCTCGCCGTCGGTGCCACCACCCGTGAGCCGACGGTGGTGGGGGACAGCGTCGAGCCCCGCTACCGGCTCAGGTACACCCTGTCCGTCGACCACCGGGTGATCGACGGCGCCCTGGCGGCGAGGTTCCTGCAGACGCTGACCAGCCTGATCGAGCACCCCTGGATGATCGTCGCCTGACCGCTAACCAGGGGCCC